>NZ_OZ061549.1:993239-1324319 GCF_964065165.1 Levilactobacillus yonginensis
TAACCAACCCAAGATGAAACTTTAAGACGTGGTCAACGCAATGGTAACCGCTTTCTTCTTCGAATTATAACTAAAAAAGCACTGCAGGGTAGCAGTGCTTCGTTAGTTGATTTAACATTACTCGTCGTCGGCTTCAATCAAACCATACCGACCGTCATTCCGGCGGTAGACGATGCTGATACCATTGGTTTCAGCATCTTCGTAGATAAAGAAGTCGTGGCCTAACATGTCCATTTGCAGAACGGCCTCTTCATTATCCATTGGCTTCAAAGAAACCCGCTTGGTCCGGACAACTTCTAACTCACCTTTGTCGTCGGAATCGGCGTCAGGCGTTTCAGCTGAGAAGTCGAGGTTTTTGTAACCTTTTTCCCGGGACTTACGGTTTACCTTAGTCTTGTACTTGCGGATCTGACGTTCCAGCTTGTCCGTAACCAGGTCAACACTTGCATATAAGTCCGGAGAGGTTTCCTCTGCCCGTAATGTCAAGTATGGGAGTGGGATTGTTACTTCAACCTTCGCTGTCTTGTTTTGGTAGACCTTCAGGTTGATATGCGCAATTGCCTCAACGTTGTTGTCGAAATATTTCTCCAACTTGCTGATACGCTTTTCAACGTAATCCCGTATTGCGTCAGTAACTTCGATGTTTTCACCACGAATATTAAATGTGAGCATAAAACTTCTCTCCCTTCAGCCAAGAGATACTTGGCTTGCTTAGCATTAGAAGGACCACTCTTCTAATATGCTTTGCTTACATTTATTATAATAGAAAGCCCTCTCATAAACAATTAATCTAAGTAAAATAATCACAATTTAACGCGCTAAAGTCAAGCTAGTAACCGCTTTCGCACCGCTCAAATTAATTTGATCAATGGCATGCCGAATTGTCCGCCCCGTCGTGTAGACATCATCCAAGAGTAAAACACGTTGGTCCCGAAGCAGCTTGCCCGCGTTCGGAGCTAACGAAAATGGCTGGGGCGTGACCAATCGCTCTGCCCGCGTTTTGGCAGATTGGGGACGTTCCTTGTGCTCAGCAACCACCTCTAGAGCTTGGAAAAATGGTTGATCAGTCAGCCACCCCGTCACCTGATTAAAACCGCGGGTCTGCCAGGTCGCTAAATCCACCGGAATGGGAACTAACACATCGTACACAGCTCGTCGCAAAGACTGGGCCAACGCTGCTTGCAACACAATACGTAACGCATAGTCTCCCTGAAACTTGTACTGTTGCATGTACGCCTTAAAACCCGCATCGTACTGAAACAGTGCCCGATTAACCACGCTATCATCCCAGCGCTCACAATCATGGCAAATAGTGCTATCGTGCTGCTGACGACCACACCGTGGACAACAACAACTACCAGTGATCCGTGTGAGTCGCCCCCGACAAGCCTGACAGACTTCTTGGACCGGAAATGGTCCCCAACTGAGTATTTGGGTCAGAGTTACCGTCTGGGGAATATCACCATTACACCACACACATAGGGCCATCATCGGCCCCCCTGCTGGCGTCCTTGCCGATTTAAGTGGCTGATCATGGCACGTGCTCGCTGAATTGTCCGCGACTGGCTCTGACAATAACACGTCACTTCGCCCCGGGGATGGGCGGCATGGCGTCCCGCTCGACCTGCAATCTGGACTAAGGCCGCTGTTGAAAAGACCGCATCATCCCCGCCCAGAATCACCACGGCTACGTTGGAAAACGTCACTCCTCGTTCAAGGATAGTGGTCGTCACTAAAAACTGACAACGCTCATCACGCATCGCCTGAACTTTTTCGGTTCTCTCTGAATCAGCAGCGTGGACTGTCGCCCCACCAACAATTCTGGCCCGAGCCAAGGCTGCCACAACTGGTGCTAAGTCTGCCACATGGGGAACAAATAGGAGAAAACGTTGCCCCATGCGCTGATACCCCCGTAATTGACGAACGAGCTGACCCGGGAGCCGCCCCTTCAGCAAGTGTTGCCGCCATTGCCAGCTCAGATGAACCATCATCTGTGGGAGCAGGTAACCGTGATATCGTAAGGGCACATAAGTCACACTAATCTTTCGTTGTGCCACTAACCTTTGCAAATGAGAATCTGGGGTTGCCGTCAAAAAAATGTGACTTCCACTAGCTTTCTGAGCCTGTTTCACGGCTCGCTGTAACATTGGACTCGTGGTGAGTGGAAAAGCATCGACCTCATCCACAATTAACCAGTCAAACGCCGCATGAAAACGCAGAAGTTGGTGCGTGGTACAAATTGTCAGCTGCCGATAAGTATAGGGACGTTCCTGTTTCCCATGCAAAACCGCCTGAGACACACCGGCAAAGGCCCGGGCTAGCCGTGGCGCCAATTCCAAGCAAACGTCCACCCGTGGCGATGCCCAGGCGACGCGCCAGCCTTGCTGCAGTGCCCAGGCTAGTGCCGGATACAGGATTTCCGTCTTGCCAGCACCAGTGACCGCCCACAACAATTGGTTCCGCCGGGCCGCCGCCAATTCACGCACAGCCGTTGCTGCCACCATCTGCTGTGGTTTAAGCGTTCCTGGCCAGGTCAATGGCGATTCTGTCATCAGTGAAAACCGATTAGGTTCCGGAATAGTGTATAATTTATGGTGCGTGGTCAAACGCCCCAACTGTAGGCATTGCCGACAGTACAGTGCCCCGTTCGGTAACTGATCAGTTACCGGTAGCCAATTACCACAGCGGGTACATCGTGCTGAACCACGGCTCTGCTCAATTGCCTCACAGTTGGTCATCGGTCCCAGTGGTAACCTCATAGACGGGACCCACCGACCAAAGAATTGCTCATCATTATCCAAGAAAAATTCTCCCCTTCCGGCCTTTACTGTTTAACTACGCGAAGGGCGTCCCTAATTTTTTTAAAACTAACTTTATTTAGAAGAAAGGTGTCTGCTAATGGAAACTGACTACTTAACCATTCAAGCAAGCGGTAATCACGAACTTGAAATTAAAAAATCACGGTTCATTGCCGACCTCGGTCGTGTATCCAGCGAAGATGAAGCTAAGGCCTTCATTGCCGCAATAACCGCGCGTGAACCGAAAGCAACCCATCATTGTTGGGCCTATATGGTCGGTGAACACGACGAGATCCAACGAGAAAGCGACAACGGCGAGCCTTCTGGTACCGCCGGAGTTCCCATCCTCACGGTGCTCCAACGTAACCATCTGCACAACGTCATTGGCGTGGTCACCCGTTACTTTGGCGGTATTAAGCTGGGCGCTGGTGGCCTGATTCGGGCATATAGTAATGCTACCTCCACTGGAATCGAGGCGGTCGGCGTGGTTAAACTCGTCCGGCAGCAAGCCATGACAATTACCGTGGACTATCCCAACTACGACCGTCTCAATCACTACCTCACTGAAAATCAGATCAGTATCACGGACACCACGTACACGGCGGCAGTTTCAATCACCATTTCCGTTGATTTGGACGCCGTGACCACCATACAAACAGCCATCACCAACCTGCTGAGTGACCGGCTAACCGTGGACCTGGGCGACATTGCCTACAACGAGGTCCCAGTCGAAATCAACGCCAGCAGCCGATCGAATGACTAACCTTACTTGAACACTTGGGCTATTGCGATGTGATTCCACGTAAAAAGGAGCCTCGGGGATTTTCCCCCTGGCTCCTCTTTTGGCTGATGAATTTTATGTGGCGAAAACGTGCGCCATGAGGCAGCTAGCTCCGCTTAACCCCGAGCGCCAAACAATCCAGGATTAGGACTATTCGGTGCACGACGTTAGTACCCACTAGCTAATCGCCTCATATCACACTCTTACCCCTATCTTTCCGAATTCTTCGACGTTAACTTCTTAACGACCCGGTTGATCCAGTGTAAGAGTGGCTGCCGGTCTGACCCTACTAATCCGATGGCCTCAACGAACAGCTCCAAACCAATCAGAATCGCAATGGTCAACAACACGGACCCCCAAATCGTGGACAACGGATACAGCAGTGAAATAAACGAGAAAATTAACGCAATCCCGTAAATTACTAGAACCGTCTGTCTGTGCGTCAATCCCAATTGCATCAAGCGATGATGCAAATGGTGCTTATCTGCGTGAGAAATAGGCTGCCGATTCAAAATTCGACGAATCATAGCATACACCGTATCCGTGATAGGTACCCCCAAAATAATAACCGGAATAATCACAGAAATGAAGGTCACATTCTTCAAACCATACAGGGAGAAACAGGCAATCATAAATCCAATGAATTGCGCCCCAGTATCTCCCAGGTAAATTCGGGCTGGGAAAAAGTTGTACGGCAGGAAACCTACCATGGCAGCAACTAACGCAAAAATCATGATAGCCACCCAGGTATTGGCCACGTTCAAGAAGAACAGCCCGGTAATTCCAGTCGTCGTTAATGCAATGATCGAGACCCCCGTCGCCAATCCGTCTAACCCATCAATCAGGTTGATAGCGTTCACGATGGCAACGATCCACAACAACGTAATGGGTAACGATAACCAGCCAAAGTGCCAGGCACCCACAAAGGGTAACGTTAAATATCGCATTCGGATACCCGCCACGAAGTAAACTTCAATGGCTGCTAACAGCTGAAACATCACCTTTTGCCGTGGCTTTAGCTCGAAGACATCGTCGATCATCCCACCGGCAACGATGATACACTCACCACCGAACAGCCCCCACAACTGTTGCGTCGGCATTTGATCTCGCAACAAAAACATCGTTGAAAACGTAAATGCAATAAAGATAGCTAAGCCGCCCAACGTCGGCATGGGAACCTTGTTGACCCGGCGTTGATTTGGTTTATCCACCGCACCAATTTGAAACGCAAAGCGGCGTACAAACGGGGTTAGGACCGCGGAGATAATCATGGTAGCAAACAAGCTAACAATAATCTCAAATTTCATAAAGTGTCCTCATTCTTTCCTAATGGTTCTTTTGCTAATTATACAAATCTCGTAAATTAAACACAACCACCATTTAGTTTGTAAAAAAAGTTTTTTGTGAAAAATGCCGCAACTTTGGTCTCCCCATCACCACTGGGCGCCAGTCTACAATAACGACATTTGTGATTTATCACACGGATAATAATTAATACTTATAAACGTATAGTGAATACGATATTTACGCTTGTTTTAAGCGCTTACACCCCATATAATACAATTATGCATTCAATTCAGAACAGGTTTGCCCTCTAAATTTTGGGGATTGTCGTGCAACCAGGTCATCAATTGAAAGGAGAGTTTTCAATGGCTGCTAATAAAAAAGTTTCATCAGCAGAAGCTCCTGAAAAGGAACAAGCTTCTCCCATCTTGATTCAAATGGGTATCTTCGCTGCTATTCTGTTCGTTTCCAGCCTTATTTCCCCTCTGTTTCCTGCTAGTTTTCCGGTGCCTACGCCAGTGGTCGGACTGATTCTCCTCTACGTCCTACTAGCCACCCACATCGTAAAGCTCCGGAATGTTGAGAAGTTTGGGGACTTCTTAATCAGTTTAATTGCCTTTCTGTTCGTTCCCTCAGGAATTCAGCTGGCTGCCAGTCTAAAGGTACTGCAAGCTGAAGGCGTTAAGATCATCATCGTGGTCATCATTGCCACAATTGTGATGCTGGTCGTCATTGCCTACACCACGGCCGGATTTATTTGGATTCGGAAGCACGTCTTCCACGGAAATACCGATATCGACCAATAATTTGCCTGACAACGATTAACACTCAACAGAAAAGGATGGAGAATTATGATCAGCTTAAATGTTGCCGCCGAGATGGCGGTTTGGGGCAAGTGGCTAGGCGATGGCCTAAGTAAAACGGCCACGGGTGCCTCTGCGGGTAACGCTGTTTTTGGGATTTTTCTCACGTTGGTCGTCTTCTTAATCGGCCAATGGCTTTTCAAGATTAGTAAGGGATTCTTTATCTTCCAACCCCTATTTGTGGGAATGGTATTAGGAATCTTTATTCTCTTCCTCCTGGCCAAAGCATTTGGCACGGACACTGCCACCTTTTACAAATCGGCCTACCTTCCTGGAGGAAATATCATCTTCTGGTTCTTAAACCCAGCAACCATCGCCTTTGCCATTCCTCTGTACCGACGGAATGACATCGTTAAGCGTTTCTGGTTAGAAATTGTCCTCTCACTGGTCGTTGGACTGATCATCTCGTTATTCATCATCTACGAGGCTGGTAAGCTCTTTGGACTGTCTAAGGGGACGTTGGCTTCATTACTACCTACCGGGGCCACCACGGCCATTGCAATGCCAATTGCGGCAGCTATCGGTGGGAACCCAGCCATTACTGCCATGGTTTGTATCCTAAACGCCGTTATCATCTACGCGTTAGGTGACTGGCTGGTAAAAGTCTTCCGGATCAACAACGACCCCATCGGTGCCGGGTTAGGATTAGGGACCGCTGGGAAGACGGTGGGTTCAGCCAAAGCCTTACAACTGGGATCTATTCAAGGGTCCATGGCCTCCATCGCCGTCGTCGTTATCTCAATCGTCGTCGACCTGGTGGTTCCACAGTTTGCTTCACTGGTTGGCCTACGCTAAAGATCAGCAACTTCTCAAGGTTCTCCCAAGCCGGGAGGACCTTTTTTTATTTATCTTATGAGGAATGTGTCCAGTCATTTTCCAAATAAGGCCACCTCAATTTCCAACAACAAAAAAAGACATCGAGACGAGGTCCCAATGTCTTTTTATCAGTGTCGATTGACTGGTTAATTAGCAGCTCAGTTCGACAACTACTCTTTCAAATGATAATTATACGTCGAGACAATGATATTTTCCCGCGAGTTCAAAATCGTCCGTAGTCGTAACGCCGTTTGGTTATGCAAAACGTTTTGCCAAGGATGCCGAGGAACGAATTGGGGAACCAGGACCGTAGTCGTAAAGTTCCGCTCCGCCGCCCGCTTCGCAATCACATCACAGAACCGCAACGTTGGCGTCGCAATCGACCGGTAGGAGGAATGGATATCCACAAACCGTATGTCTGGGAACTCCTCTTTGAATTCTTGAGCCGTCTTATGCTCCTTCTCAGGGTTTTCATCGAAAGACACGTGCATCGCAATGACGTAGTCCCCAATGGACTGTGCATAATTAATGGCACCAGACGTTACCCGCGTGATGTTGCTGACCAGGACAATGACCGTTGCCCCATCGTATTGATGGATGTCCGCCTTTTCCTTAGCAGCAACCCGCAATTGCTTAGCCACATTGTGATAATGCTGATTGATTCGGTAGAACAACAGCAGGATCAATGGCATGATGATCAAATATGGCCAAACATTACCGAAGTGCAAGAACAGTAAGAAGATCACGAGGACCAGAGAAATGAGAGCCCCAATTAAGTTGATAAAGGCCTTACCCAGCCAGAATCCCTCACGTGTTCTAAACCAGTGAATAATCATTCCTGATTGTGACAACGTGAATGGTACGAAAACCCCAACCGCATACAGTGGAATCAGTAAGGTCGTTTGCCCATGGAAAATAAAGATCAGAACGATAGCCCCAACGGCCAAAGAAATAATTCCGTTAGAGTAACCCAACCGATCCCCTCTGTCCAGGTAGGCGTGGGGTAAGAACTTATCCTTAGCCAGGTTGTAAGCCAAGATTGGAAAGGCTGAGAACCCGGTGTTGGCTGCCACTGCCAAGATCATCGCAGTGGACAACTGAAGGATGTAATAGAAGACCCCGTGCCCGAAGACCCCGGTCCCAATTTGAGACAAGACGGTTTGGTTACTTTGTGGGCGAATTCCCATATAGTAACTCAAGAACGTAATCCCAGCGAAGAAGATGGCCAAGATACCCGCCATAATGGCTAAGGTCGCCGCAGCATTGTGCCGCTTCGGTTCCTTGAAGTTGGGCACAGCGTTACTGATGGCTTCCACCCCCGTCAGGGAAGAAGACCCAGACGAGAAGGCTCGGAAGAACAGCAACAGCGTCATGCCTTGGACGGGACCGTTAAACGAGGCCGCCGCGTGATACGTGATATTACCCGTCACAATGTTGTAGAACCCAACCCCAATCATCACAATGATCATCAGAATGAAGAGGTAAACGGGAACCGTTAGAAACGCTGCCGATTCACGCATCCCCCGTAAGTTCAACAACATAATACCAATCACAATTAAGACTGATACCCATACAGAATACGGATATAGCGCCGGAATTGCCGACGTAATCGCTTCAGTCCCAGAAGTCGTGGAAACCGCCACGGTCAACATGTAGTCAACGAGCAGCGAACCACCGGCAATCAATCCCGCCGATTGTCCCCAGTTCGTACTAGCTACAACGTAGGCGCCCCCACCAGATGGGTAGGCATGAATAATTTGCTGGTAAGAAAGCGTAATCGCAAATAACAGAACTAAGACCAGTGCAGCAACCCACAATTGGTACATCAATGCAGCCGCTGACAAGGTAATTAGGACTGTGGTGATTTGCTCAGTACCATAAGCCACGGAAGATAACGCATCAGACGACAAGAGAGCCAGTGCTTTAAACTTGGTTAGTGCCTGACCGCCTTCGTCCATGGTCTTGAGGGGTTTTCCAATTAAAACCCGCTTTAAATAACGCCACATGACTATTTACTCCTTATCTCCATAAATAATGAAAACGGGCATTCACCCGCCGTATAATTGCTTGATTTAATTCAAGTTCGAATGCAGACGTAATTCTACTACAACTAGCTAAACATTACCACAAATCTCTGACTTCGCAACCGAATATTTGGCAACCGAACTTTTCCATTATCCGGCAAAGCGTGAGAGAAATAAAGGGTTGTTTTTTACTTTGATTTATTGCTGCCCCTAAAGATTGATTTAACAGCACTTTATCCACTCACTTCCTCACGAAAGTTCACCACACGTATCGTGACGTTACCAGATAAAGACGCTCCCCTGCCATGTCGCTGAAAGAGGTGGCTACCAAACGCATCATCGGTACGCCAATACAAAAAACGCCGACCCACAACGGATCGACGCCTTCATTATCAATAAATTGATGAAGCTTACATCATGCCGCCCATACCTGGGTTAGCAGCTGGTGCAGCTGGTGCTGGATGGTCTTCTGGCTTTTCAGCAACCACAGCTTCAGTCGTCAACAACAATGCGGAAACGGAGGCAGCGTTTTGCAGAGCAGAACGGGTAACCTTGGTTGGGTCGGTAATACCAGCCTTAACCATGTCTTCGTACTTGTTATCAGCAGCGTTGTACCCAACGCCTGGCTTTTCGCCCTTCAAATGTTCAACCACAACGGAGCCTTCGACCCCAGCGTTTTGAGCGATTTGACGAACTGGTTCTTCCAAGGCACGCAGAACAATGTTAACACCAGTTAACTCGTCACCTTCGGCTTCAACCTTCGCAACGTCTCCAATAACATTGATCAAGGCAGTACCACCACCAGCAACAAAGCCTTCTTCAACGGCGGCACGGGTAGCGTTCAAAGCATCTTCAATCCGGTACTTCCGTTCCTTCAATTCCGTTTCAGTTGCGGCACCAACACGAACAACAGCAACCCCGCCGGCTAACTTAGCCAAACGTTCCTTGAGCTTGTCCTTGTCAAAGTCAGAAGAGGTTTCATCGATCTGACCCTTGATTTCAGCAACTCGTTCAGCGATTTGATCCTTAGAACCAGCACCTTCAACGATAGTCGTTGAGTCCTTGGTAACGTTAACCTTTTGAGCTTGACCTAATTGGTCAATGGTTGTGTCCTTCAAGTTAAGACCCAGGTCATCGGTGATGACAGTCCCACCAGTCAGGATAGCGATATCTTGCAAGGTTGCCTTACGACGGTCACCAAAGCCAGGAGCCTTAGCAGCAACGACGTTGAACGTTCCCCGCATCTTGTTCAGAACCAACGTAGGCAAAGCTTCACCAGTGATGTCATCGGCGATGATCAAGAGTGAACGACTTTGTTCAACAACGGCTTGTAAAACAGGCAAGATATCTTGAATGTTGGCAATCTTCTTGTCAGTAATCAAGATGTATGGGTTGTCGAGGTTAGCTTCCATCTTATCGTTGTCGGTAACCATGTATTGTGACATGTACCCACGATCAAACTGCATCCCTTCAACAACGTCTAAGCTGGTATCAACACCACGGGATTCTTCAATCGTAATAACCCCATCGTTCCCAACCTTTTCCATAGCGTCAGCAATTAAGGAACCAGTTTCCTTGCTTGCTGAAGAAATAGAAGCGATTTGGGCGATATCTTCCTTCGTTTTAACGTCGATAGACATCTTGTGCAGAGATTCAACGGCAGCGTTTGTTGCCTTTTCAATCCCACGACGGATACCAACAGGGTTGGCACCAGCAGTGACGTTCTTCATACCTTCGTTAACGATGGCTTGCGTCAAAACAGTCGCAGTCGTAGTCCCATCACCAGCGATATCGTTGGTCTTGGAAGCAACTTCGGAAACCAATTTGGCACCCATGTTTTCGAAATGGTCGTCTAATTCAATGGACTTAGCAATCGTCACACCATCGTTAGTGATGGTTGGGTTACCGTAGCTTTGTTCCAAAACAACGTTACGACCCTTAGGTCCTAAGGTGGTCTTAACGGTGTTCGCCAACTTATCTACACCAGCAAGCATCTTGCTACGTGCGTCTTCAGAGAACTTTAATTCTTTAGCCATTATTCTAATTCACCTCATACTAAATTTTTTAATTACGCTCTGTATCAGTGGGAAAGGTTAGTCAACAACTGCAACTAAGTCCTTTTCGTGTAAAACAAGGTACGTCGAGTCTTGGTACTTAACTTCCGTGCCGGCATACTTGTCGAACAATACCTTGTCGCCAACTTTAACAGTTGGGGCTACCTTATCGCCATTGTCTAACACACGGCCATCACCAACAGCAACAACGTTTGCCGTTGAAGGCTTTTCCTGCGCATTACTTGCCAAAACAATGCCACCAACCGTGGTTTCTTCTTCTTGTGGTTGATCCAAAATGACGCGGTCTCCTAATGGTTTTAACACTTGAATCCCTCCAATAAACTTACTTTTTAGCACTGTTAGCACTTGACTAACATAAGTGCTAATCACAATATCTAATATATGGTTTTTTTCGCTAAAAATCAAGGAATTTGACAAACTATTTTGCAACCGTTTCCGGAAATGCCTTAGCACCCATGAAAGCTCGCGAAAAATTAAATATTTGATAGCCGTTGACCTTTGTTTGGGGCTGAAGGCTGAAAAATAAACTACTGGTGTCAGCCCAGCATTAGCAACATTGCTACGACCAAATCTCTTCGCACTACGACGATCAGAGATTCCGCCTGTTATGGGGCCTATGCCACCATAGCTGATTAAATGACCCACTCCGTTTCCTAATTTAGGTGCTAGCACGATTGCTACAGCAGGTTTGACTAGCCTTCAAAGCTTTCAATTCTTCGTCAACGCAAAAAAAGAAGCCATGATTTTATCACGGCTTCCCCTCACCTAAGTGACGCATTGCAATACGCGTTGCTTAGTTTTTATCGTTATAATGTTCCAAGAAATAGATCAACGTTTGCAACTCGTTGGTCAAATCAACGTTTTGTACCCGAATGTTTTTTGGCACCGTGATCCGCAGTGGTGTGAAGTTCAAGATACCCTTGATACCACCAGCAATGGCGTTGTTCGTTACCTCTTGTGCAACGGGTGATGGCACGGTCAAAATTGCCACTTCAATCTGTTGTTCTTCCAGCTGCGTTCGTAAATCAGTCATAGGATAGATCGGTACCCCACTCTGAATGGTGTTTGCGATGTCTTCATTCACGTCAAAAGCTGCACTGATCCGAACATTACTGTCTTGGTGAAAGTTGAAATTCAACAACGCGTGACCCAAGTTACCAACACCGATCAAGGCAACGTTGGTCAAGCGATCTTGGTTCAAGATCTTCTTGAAAAACTTCAATAAACTTTCGACATCATATCCGTAACCTCGTTTACCTAGGGCACCGAAGTAGGAAAAATCACGCCGAATAGTTGCAGAATCAACTTTAACGGCCTCTGATAGCTCGGTCGATGAAACACGTGTCTTGTCCGCGTCCAGCAAAATATTCAGGTAACGGTAGTAAATTGGTAACCGTTTAGCTGTTGCGCGGGGAATCTTTTGGTCTGTCAAATGAGGGCCCTCCTAATCAATAGCACTCGTTGTCACTCCGTAAATGACAACATACACTTTAAATACAATCCGATTGTGAAATTAACTTTCTTAAAGATTATAGCATAACCACTCGTCTTGTGAAACAAATTGCAAATATTTTTCACAATTTTTTACAAATTTCGGTCTAGAGTCAGAATATGATAAAATAGATTGTATTGGTAACCATTGTGCTTAGCCCCCACGGCTGGTAGCGTCCCATCGCGGTTTACTCGCTGATTACGGTTCGCAATTACTCACCAAAAAGCGCTTGATCAAGTCTCAACTTGTCACATCTAAATTCTTCACTAACTTTAATAAACTTGCCATAACTAATTAAGGGACTCAAGTCTTCAGCCGTCATTAAATTTACCAGCAGTGGTAATTCCCCGCTGGCATCCCTTCCAAAAAAATTAAAATTGAATTTTCGAACATAAGGAGGTTGGTTCAACGTGATTCTATTACAAGTGCAACAAGTGACGCGTCGGTTTGGTGCCACCGTTTTATTTGAGAATGTCAGTATGGATGTCCCTGAACACGGTCGAGTCGCTCTCGTTGGCCGTAACGGCGCGGGTAAGTCGACTCTGCTCAAGATGATTGCCGGAGAAACCCGGCCTGACGTTGGCCAGATCACCACCAAGCGTGGCCTGACAATGGGCTATCAAGCACAAAATGCTGGCCTGGCCTCCACCAAAACCGTTTGGAACGAAATGCTGAGCGTCTTCGCAAAACTCCGTGCCATGGAAAATCGGATTCACGAATTAGAAGTCGATATGAGTGACCCCACCGTCATTGCGGACGAAGAACGCTTTCAACAGGTCAGTGCCACTTATGATCAATTACAACAAGACTTCAGCGACCAAAATGGTTACGGCTATCAGGCCGAAATTCGCGGCGTATTGCATGGATTTGAATTTGGTGAGGAATACTATGACAAACCCATCAATGAACTATCCGGTGGTCAGCGAACTCAGCTTGCCCTGGCGAAACTCCTATTGGAACGCCCCGACCTCTTAATCCTCGATGAACCCACCAACCACTTGGACGTTGAAACCTTAACCTGGTTGGAAGGCTACCTGCAGGGGTATCCGGGCGCTATCCTGGTTGTTTCTCATGACCGGTACTTCCTGGACCACGTAGTCAACGACGTCTACGATATGGCACACGGGGGCTTGGTTCACTACCCTGGTAACTACTCCCATTACATTTCATCAAAGGCCGAACGGCTCCGCCAGGAATGGAAGGAATACGACAAGCAACAAGCTGAAATCGGCAAACTTGAGGACTTTGTGAATAAAAATATCGTTCGCGCTTCCACAACCAAACGAGCCCAGGCTCGCCGGAAACAGTTGGAAAAAATGGACAAGATGGATAAGCCTGAGGGTGACGAAAAAGTTGCCCGGTTCACCTTTAAGCCCCACCGACAGAGTGGTAACGTGGTCCTGGACGTCGTTAATGGTGCAGTTGGATACGATGATCAGATTCTCTGTCAGCCCGTTAACCTAGATATTAAGAAACATCAGGCTGTTGCCATTGTTGGTCCCAACGGGATTGGAAAATCAACTCTCTTGAAAACGATTCTCGGTCGAATCCCGGCTATTCAGGGCCAAATCATCTTTGGTACCGGTGTGGATGCCGGCTACTACGACCAAGATCAAGCGACACTCCACGATAAGAAAACCGTTTTGCATGAGCTTTGGGACGATCATCCCACTACACCGGAGGGCGATATTCGTTCGATTCTAGGCAGCTTTCTCTTTACTGGAAGTGACGTCGACAAATCTGTCCACAGCCTTAGTGGTGGGGAACGGGCCCGGCTCCTTTTAACGAAACTGGCCCTGCGCCACGACAACTTCTTAATGTTGGACGAACCAACGAACCATTTAGACATCGATAGTCGTGAAGTGTTAGAAACCGCCCTGAACGAGTTTGACGGCACCATTCTTTTCGTTTCCCACGACCGGTACTTCATCAACCAAGTAGCCACGCAAGTCGTTGAGCTAGCACCGACGGGCACTACGCGTTACTTGGGTGACTACGATTACTACGTATCTAAGAAGGCTGAGCAAGATGCCTATGCTGCCAAAGAAGCAGCTGAAGCAGAGGCTGCTCACCCAACGGTCACAGCTCCCAAGCAAACGCAGGTCGACTATCAACAACAGAAGGAACAGCAAAAAGCCAAACGGAAATTAAGCCGGCAAGTAGACGCGCTTGAAGAAAGACTCGGCGATTTAGAAAAGCAAAAGACCGCAGTTGAAACCGAAATGAGTGCACCGGAAAACTTTAACGACGCCGGCAAACTCGGTGATCTTCAAGCTGATTTGACCCGAATTACGACAGAACTCGACAATACCGAGACTGACTGGACTGAAAAAAGCCTGGCGTTAGAGGAATTTGAGAATTAACGCGATTTAGTTTAAACCAGATAGCATTAGGGCCTGAGACAACCATCTCGGGTCCTTTTTTAATTTCCAATTCTACCGGAGCCGGCGAGTGGTTAACCCCTTCTTGTTTCCTCCCCATTTTTTATCTAATAATAGCTGACAATTTTAGAAACCGCCTTCTTAAACATGATATAATTCATTGAACATCGATTCCGGGGAACTAAAAATTAGGGGGACAATACCATGAAAAAGTTGCTAATAGCTGGACTCATTGCCATTATCGCAATATTTGGTCTATCACAATCTGGATCAGCTAAGACTAAATATTCGATTCAAAAACAATCATTTTGGCAAAAAACAACCATTAATCGTGCTAAATATCCAAAGAAGTCGATTGCAGTCTGGAATGCTAAACATACCAAGGTAAAGTTTTATTTGAAAGACTACCCCAACAACTCTTGGTATGGCCGTGGTAGCGAAATACTAAAGCACGGCAAGACCACCGCTAAGTACACTTACGTCACTGGGCACAACAAAAAGCATAATGACCTAGTCTCGGGATACGTTTGGCATGGTAACTTAGAATTAGGATTCGGCAAGGAGGAGCTTAGATCAAATTATGTGCTCTTAGACTTCTTTGTAAACAATGGTGACTACCTTAGTTATCTCAAAAAATCGCCATCTCAAAAAATAACTCGTGAAATCATCAAGCTGTTTCCGAATAACAAAGTAACGCTTAACATGACAAACATTGCTGCAGTAACTAATGCGAGTTACTTCCCCGACATTGCTCCGTCACCATATTCTGTCAAACCTGATTTGACCAAGTATACCGTCGTTAAATTCCCAAAAATAATTGCTTACCTGAATGCCAGTAAAAATACACCCGTAAAGACACGCATCAAGAAAGTAAAAGCAATTTTAGCTTCCTACGGGTACACGACCAACAAGTTAAAACACCTCTCAAAAAACTACCAAATTGGCCTTAACATCGTTGATAGTACGTATCGGACTACCTATAGTGGCTCAAATATGGATAGTGGGTATGCCTTCATTATCGGTAAGCACAACTAATCCTAACAATAACGCACAGCAAAAAGGACGGTCGCATTAAATGTGACCGTCCTTTTCTGATACCATTGTATTCTTTTAACTAGGCGTTGAAAGATAAATCATCTGCCCTAATCCAGTATTAGCGAGCACTGATACCGTCAAGTTCATGTAATCGCACCCCGCAGGCTAGCGATTCCGCCGTCTCTGATTGCAATTTATCCTAATAAACAGCAGAAGGTCTTGCGAATACCATTCTTTACGAGCTACTTGATAGTAAATTCACAATTTTTAGTTGGCAAAGGAAATCTGTGCGAGCTGGTGGCCGGTAAGGTGGAAAGACACACTGAATTGCCTGGCTTACCGGGTAATATTAGCGTTATATCTGGCTTAACCGCAACACAAAGACTTTCAATCTTTAAACTATTTAACGGGATCAGCCACCCAGTCGAATTCCAAACTAGGATCAGCATTCAACGTTGCGTCAGTAAAGACGCCGTGCTTAAACGCCACGTAGGCAAACGCCCCAATCATGGCAGCATTATCGCCACACAACTTGAGGGGAGCTTTAACTAGATGAGTCGTAGGATTGCTGGATAAATCACGTTCCAAACGTTCACGCAGCCCCTGATTGGCAGCCACACCACCAGCCAAGATCAATTGCTTAACGGGATAATCAGCCAGTGCCCGCTGGGTCTTCTCAGCTAAAACATCAACGACCGCCTGTTGGAAACTAGCGGACAAATCCTGCTTATTCAGGGTTTCGCCAATCTGATCAGCATGGTGCGTGGTGTTGATGAAAGCACTCTTCAACCCACTAAAACTAAAGTCGAAGTTGTCGTCCTTTTCCATTGCCCGGGGAAACTTGAACGTATCGTGGCCTTGGTGGGCCCACTCATCAACCGTCTTACCAGCTGGGTAGTTAACCCCCATGACCCGGCCGACTTTGTCATAAGCTTCACCGGCAGCGTCATCCCGCGTTTCACCGATGATTTCAAATTCATTTTCAGCTGGCATGTAAACCAGCTCGGTATGCCCTCCTGAAACTAACAGCGCCATAGCTGGAAATTCAATTGGTTCCACGTAACGGGCCGCATAGATGTGTCCCGCCATATGATTAACCGGGATCAAGGGTAAATTGTGGGCAAAAGCCACCGTCTTAGCCGCCGTCACACCAATCAACAAAGCCCCAACCAAACCAGGACCATAAGTCACAGCCACGGCGTCCAAATCATCATAGCCGACCTGGGCTTCGTTCAAAGCATCAGCGATGCATAACGTTACTTCTTCAATGTGATGCCGACTGGCAACCTCGGGCACAACGCCGCCAAACCGTTGGTGGCTCTTAATCTGAGTTGCCACAATGTTGGACAAGATTTTACGTCCGTCTTCAATCACCGCCACACTCGTTTCGTCACAACTCGACTCAAATGCTAAAATTAAATTTCGCTTATCCGTTGGACTCACTCCCTTTTTTAAACTCCCAAACATTCTCACAAAAAAAACGAGCGGCCAAGCGCCAACTCGCCTTAGTCTGAATCAGATTCATCATTTAAATACAACGTCATATCAGCAGCGTCTTCATGATCACCGAAGTAATACCCCCGCTTAATGCCAGATTGTTCAAAGTTCAACTCACGGTACAGCTTTTGAGCATTTTGATTTGAAACTCGAACCTCTAAACTCACGGACTTATAGCCCATCTGACGCGCCTTCTTGATCATGACACCTAATAGGAAACGGCCCAAGCCCCGACTTTGAAATTCTGGTAAGACGGCAATGTTGGTAATGTGAGCATCACGAGTCCGATCATCAAACGTGCTGCCAATGAAAGCCAACAGCCGGTCATCCTTCCGTACCACTAAGTACAACCGGTCTTTCTCGCGCCGTAATTCATTGGCAAACGCCGTTGAATCCCACGGTGCCTTACCCGCGTAGACCGCCTTTTCAATCTCAATCATTTCTGGAATGTCGGTAAACAATGCCTTGGCCACGAAGTAAGTGACATCACGAATCTCTACCCGGTGGTTCTTCACGTCCATAGCTTCCTCACGGGCAAGCTCATTTCGACTTCCAAATATATTTTTATACCAGACTTTAAATTTTTTCAACATATGATTCGACGTCCTCTTTCGGATTCTTAGCGCGCCATTCGGCTTCAGCCTGCGTCAAACGAAGATAGTTGGGCACGAAGCGGTCGACGTCCTTCACAGGCGTCATTTGCTGTCCTAATAAGCCAATTGTCGCCACTTGTGGCAAGTTCAACCAAGAACTAATTCGTGGTGTGGCAGCTGACACAGTGGTGTTAATCAGATCAGTGAAGTGATCAGCATCTCCCAAGAACCAGACAGGTTCTGCATATTCCTTAACGGCTTCCAAAAAAGTTGTAATACTCGTATGGCCATCTGCAATGACTGCCGTTGGTTGACCGTCTTTAATCCGATATAAACCAGCGAATACATTCTGATTACGAGCATCAAATAGTGGGGCCACCAAGGCCCCTTCAACTGGCACATTAGCAGCCAATGTAGCCAAGCTTGATACGGCTACCAGTTCGATATTCAACGTTGTAGCCAGTGTCTTAGCCGTTGTCACGGCAATCCGAATTCCGGTATAAGAGCCCGGACCAGCTGCCACAACGATACGGTCCAGGTCTGTTGGCTCTAACCCAGCCATACTCATCAAACGTTCAATTTCGGGTAACAAGTACTCTGCATGTTTTTGGTGAACGGTTACCGTGATGGCAGCTAACACCGTGCTGTCATCTAAGACGGCAACACTCAGCGGTCGATTTGATGTATCAATTGCTAAAATCTTCATAATTGCTTACGTTCCCCTTCACTGTGTTTCGCCATAACTTTTAAAATTCCGGAAACGCTAAAAGCGGTGTCACCGCTCAACGTCCGGCTGATTTTTCCGTTGACTGTCTTTATCAGTTTACTATACTACCACAAAGCCGTCGTGGCTACACCTTACCTGCCTGATTTTTCAGCTTTAGGCTTTTTTCCAAGTAACCGTGGCTTCCACCGCCGTGGTCGTTCCCAGCTTAACGGTATGTTGGGTGGTTGTAGGTGTCGAACGACGAACCTCACTGATCACTTGATGCCCATACTGGACTTCATTTTCAAACCGAATCTTGACGTCCGTTGGTTGCTGTTGCCGAAGAAAATCAGCTGGCAACGCATCCAGCATCCACTCAAAGTAATGCGCATTGTTCACGTGACCATTATTATCAATATCAAAATACCGCACCGCGTAAGGTTTAAAGACTCCCGTCAACGTTGCGTCAGCCCGATCCGGTCGTGGCAACCGTGGCAAGCGGGTCTGTTGCTCACTGGCATATGGTGCCATGACTGCGTCAGGGATTGTCGCAATCTTCCGGGTCTCATAACTCATCGTTACCCAGATACCTTCTCCATAGGCCAGTTGTTGACCAGTGGCATCGAATAGCCAGTACTCTCGGTAAGCAAAATACCGGTTGTATGAGGTGGCACGGGTCTTGACAGTCACCACATCCCCAGTCTGTGGCAGGCGGTTGATTTGGATATGGTACTGGGTAACCACCCAGCCCACACCCTGACTCTTAATAAAATCGGTAGTCAGGTTCAAGGCAGTATTCTGGTCCTCGGAGACCAACACAAATAAGTTGATCAACATGGCGAGGGTCAAGTGGGCCGTATCATCTACCTCGTAATAAACGACACGGTGTGTTTCTGAAAACTCATTTGCGGCCACCTAGGTCACTCCTTGTCTAAATGGTGATATTGTCGATAAATTTCTTGCTTCTTAACCCCTCTAAGGTTTGCTACTTCTTTGATGGCAGCGTTAGGCTTATCACCAGCCGCAATTAGCCGGTCAACCTGTACTTCAACGGGTTCACTCAGGTCGACGGCCGTAGTGGCAGTCGTAGTAGGCGCTGGATTACCGCCAACTAAGACAACAAATTCGCCCCGTACCGTATCATTGGTGGCCCAATCGGCCAATTCTGCTAAGGAGCCACGTAAAAATTCTTCGTAGCGCTTAGTTAACTCCCGACACAAAACGGCCGGCCGATCATCACCAAAACCAGCAGCTAAATTCTGTAGCGTCTTTTTTAACCGATGTGGTGCCTCGTAAAAAATCAACGTTTCTGGCCGTTGAGCTAAACTGTCAATTTCCGCCCGTTGATCCTTGGGCTTCCGGTCTAAAAAACCGTAGAAGTAAAATGGTTGTGGGGCTAAACCTGAGGCAATGAGCGCCGTTAAACCAGCGTTAGCACCCGGCAAAGGTACCACCGGAATGTGTTCTTCAATGCAGGCATTCACCAATTCGTGGCCCGGATCAGAGATGGAAGGCATCCCCGCATCACTGACCTGAGCAATGTCCATCCCCGCTTGCAGCTTTGTAATAAGCTGAGGAATTCGTTCCTGCGTGTTGTGTTCGTGAAAACTGATTTGCTTTGTCTCAATCTCAAAGTGATTGAGGAGCTTCTGCGTATTACGCGTGTCCTCTGCCGCAATCAGATCCGCATTTTGTAACGTCTTAACCGCCCGAAACGTCATGTCATCCAAATTACCGATTGGCGTGGGAACCAGGTATAGGTGCCCTTCCTCGTCACGCTGAAAACTTCGTCGTCGTTCCATTATTGCCTCCTACTGATCACGATAAATAACTTCTAAGCAAAAGGCACATTCCTCGTCTTGCTTACGCCGTGTCCCGTAAAATTCTCGACACACGTGAAACCCTTCCTCATACAATTTTTCCAGAATCTGTCGGGACTTCGATAATCCCTGGGGTGTCTCGGGGTCTTCCGGCAAGGTGCGCTGGAGTTCTCTGACCAGATCCCGCAGATGTTGATTTTCAATTTCTAATTCCGCATTCTGCTCAAAAACCTTAGTCATCTCTGCTTGTAAGTCAGAGAACTGGGCCGACATTTGGTCCAACTGCGCTTCAAGACTCTTAAATTGATCGTATACTTCCTGTTTATCCAAACTGCCACCCTCCAGTGCTAACCTGATTTTAACGCGTTACCTGCGCTAGGATTTGTAAAGTTAAGGCTTCTAAAATTGTTTGAAAATTCATGTTCCCCGCTAATTGACTGCGGGTGGCCAAAGTCAGTGTCACAATCGTGACTAACTGATCAATGGTCAACTGCCGTGCGACCTGTTGGCTGACCTGGGCCACTTGTGGAAATGCTAATTGGTCGCCCGCTTCACCAGCCTGTTGCCGCAATGCATCGTGCCAAACCTGCACAAGCATATCTAGGAGAACTCCCTGGCGATCACGATTCAACGCCAAGGGTAACAGTTCAGATTGCACGCGAACAAATGCGCGCTCATCGCCCTGACAGCAAGCTGTAAACCACTGGCCAACTTTGGTCTGGGCGTCCTTCAGCCAATCGTCGGTCGTTAGCTCCTGCGCTGCCTGCACACTTTCCGTCAACGTGGCTAATAGGTAGCGCTGGCTGGGCGCAATTCCAGCATCGGCTAAGGCACTGGCCAGTGCCTGTGGTGCCACCCGCAAGAAATCAACCACCTGCGTTCGCGATAGAATCGTAGGTAAAATCAAATTTTTGTTAGCTGTCAGCAACAAGGCCACCGTGTTGCCCACGGGTTCCTCAATAAACTTCAGCAAACTATTGGCTGCACTCGTGGTCATCCGGTCGACCTGATCCACAATAAAAATCTTCTGATTACCCTCAACCGCACTCTTGGTGAACTCGGCCTTGAGGTACCGAACCTGGTCCACTTTGATCCGTTGACCATCAGGAATCACCGTAACCACGTCGGGATGGTCACCAGCTAAAATCCGCCGACACTCGGAACATTGCCCACAAGGCAGCCCTTCAGCCGTAACATTTTGACAAAACAAACGCATGGCAATTGTTCGCGCCACCACCTGCCGACCCGTTCCGTCAGCCCCGTTGAAAAGATAAGCGTGGGATAGGTGTTGTTGCTGAATTAGGCGCATAAAGTGGCTTACCAATTGTGGTTGAAGCCGTTGGGCCGCAGCCACTACGGATTCTTCAGTCATCTCGGCCCCCTAAAAACGGTGAAATTGGTCAACTGGCATGACAAATACCGTCGCACCACCAACCTGAACTTCAACCGGGTACGCCGACGTACTGTCTAATTGCGCATCCAAGTTAACCGGTGGCGTCATGAACTGCTGCCGCGTGTGACTGGCTGCTTTGATCATGTCCAGCACTTCATCCACCCGTTCGTCCTCTAGCCCAATCATAAAGGTTGTGTTGCCAGACTTTAAGAAGCCACCAGTGGTGGACAGCCGAGTTGCCCGGATATCATGATCAATAAACTCATTGCTCAGCCGATTAGCGTCCTTATCTTGGACGATAGCGATTAGTAATTTCATTGTGAATTTCCTCCCTCAATGCCGGTTAAAAATACCTGCGGGCTATTTGCTTAATCAGTGCTAACGATTCCTGAACCACTTGGTCCGGGGATTGCGTCGCATCAATCA
Organism: Levilactobacillus yonginensis; assembly: GCF_964065165.1. Classification (NCBI taxonomy): domain Bacteria; kingdom Bacillati; phylum Bacillota; class Bacilli; order Lactobacillales; family Lactobacillaceae; genus Levilactobacillus; species Levilactobacillus yonginensis. The sequence goes on from NZ_OZ061549.1 coordinate 1,015,224, forward strand.
GCTTGATTCGGTCTGGATGGGCTACTTGCAAACGCAGGTAGGCCGCCCGCACCCGGTCATGAAAGGCCGCTTGTTCAACGTCGAGTCGATCAACTTTGTCAGGTTGTCGGTGCGCCTGAATACGCTGTAACCCCACCTCAGCAGGAACGTCAAAATAAATTGTCAGTTCAGGCAGTAAGCCATCGGTCGCGAATCTGTTCATCTCTTCGACTGCTTGCTCACCAATTTGCCGGCCCGCGCCTTGATAGGCAACGGAACTATCAACGTACCGGTCGCAAAGCACCAGTTGATTGGCCGCCAAAGCTGGTAGAATCGTTTCAGCTAAATGTTGTCGCCGTGCCGCTGCATAGAGCAGAGCTTCGGTTCGATAGTCCATGGCCGTATTTTTTCGATCCAAAATCACCGCGCGAATGCTCTCGGAAATGGGATTGCCCCCTGGTTCCCGGGTAATCGTCAACCGGTCGCCCAATAGCGGTGTAATCTGCGCCGTTATTGCCTTCAGTGCACTCGTTTTTCCCGCACCATCTGGTCCTTCAAAGCTAATAAACGTTCCTGACAAAATACTCGACCCCATTTTTGATTGATAGTTATATTGTACTTGAATTCAGAATTGATGTCTATTTGCATCCATTGCTTATCATGGGTTTAGTTATTAAATTAGGCGTTATTTTAGCTAACCCACACCAACGACTAAATTATACGTCCCATACTATCTAATTTAAGTGAATTTTGTCTTCTCAGCACCAAATTATTAAAACTTCAGCCAAGTAGCTGCTTTATCACCCTAAGGACGACCTCAAAGAGCTATTCAAATCCCCACCACAATAAGTTTTACTTAACTTCATCCTTAGATGCCAAGAGGCCGAGACTACTTGTCTCGACCTCCGTTTGGTTAATCTTCATCTGTTTACCCTGTTAATCGCGGAAAATAGCAGCTGAAATGTGCTTCCCACGGACTTTACGCCGCCGGGCTTCCCGGTACAAGAACAGGTACGTTTGCCGAGCTAACGCCGTGTTGGCAGTCATTTGATTGTCCGCATCGGCGATGGCTTCTTCTGTTTGCTTTGCATGATCCCAGCGGTCCTTCGCGGCATCGATGGTTGCCAAAAGCTGATCATCGTAAGCCGCCTTGAGCCGGGGAAGTTGGCGTTTCTTTCTACCGAACATCGGGAGACCTCCTACATTTCCGTTCGGCCTTCTACGGCCTTGAACAACGTCATTTCATCAGCATACTCGATGTCACTCCCCACGGATAATCCGTGAGCCAACCGTGTAACTTTAATCCCGGCTGGTTTAATCAAACGTGACAGGTACATCGCCGTTGCTTCACCCTCAGGTGTTGCGTTGGTGGCAATAATCACTTCTTTAATCGTCGGATTCTGTTGTAATCGGTTGATCAGACTAGAAATGTTCAAGTCCTCAGGTCCTTTGCCCTCAATTGGCGACATTACACCATGAAGGACGTGATACAAGCCGTGATATTCCTTCATCTTTTCCATGACCATGATATCCTTTGCTTGTTCAACCACCAAGACGTGGGACTGATCTCGCGTCTTGTCAGCACAAATTACACACGGATCACTCTCAGTAATATTGCCACAGATCGAACAAAAATGGAGATCCTTTTTGGCTGCAACCAGTGCCTTTGAAAAGGCAGTCACGTCGTCTTCCTGCATATCAATCGTGAAAAAGGCAAGTCGTGTGGCGGACTTTTGGCCAATTCCCGGCAACTTCATGTAACTGTCGATCAGTTGTGCAATTGGTTCTGGGTACTGCATGCCTCACAACGTCCTTTCTTAATTACATACCAGGGATGTTCATACCTTGTGTGTACTTCCCCATAGTTTGCTTTGTCGTCTCGTCAACCTTGCCTAATGCATCATTAACAGCTGCTAACACTAAATCAGCCAACATGTCAGGGTCATCCGGATCAATGGCTTCTGGCTTGATTGTCAAATCTGTCATCTTCCGTTCGCCAGTAAAAGTTGCTTGAACCAGGTCATCTGGTGATGTCCCAGTAAAACTTTGGGCGTTCAAATTAGCCTGGTCCTCTTCCATTTTCTTTTGCATTTGGCGCATTTGTTTCATCATGCTACCCATATTTCCCATGTTCCGCATCTTAATCATCCTTCCAGGTTTTAATCTTTTTTTACATCAACAATTTCTTTACCAAATAATTCTTCTGCCTTGGTGACAACTGGATTAGCTGCGGGTGTCGCCGGTTCTTCCGGCTCACCCTCTGCGTTATTTTGCAGCTCAGCCTTATGTGCCGTCAAGTAATTCTTTCGAATAACTGGCCACTCATCCTTCGGCACAAAGACGACCGGTAACGCGGCACCAATCATGCGGTCCAACCCGTTTTCCAAGGCATCCGTCAGCTCATTGTCAGTTGTTGCCCGCTGGTACAAGAACGAGTAGTCAAAGGCTACAATGACCCCTGAGTCCGCAGCCGCAACAGGCTGAGAAACCTTCATAACAGCCCGCTGGGTGACCGACAAACTATTCAATAAGTCTGGCCAAGCCTCCTGTAACTGGTTCAGCTTTTCTCGCGTAGCACTCCCTAAGACGGGATAAATTTTGGCTAAGTTAACTTCCTTAGCCGGTGCAGACTTGTTGACCCGGGGGTTAGCCGGAGCGGCCACCTTAGTCGGTACTGGTGCTTGCTCGAGATGCTTGACCGCAGAACGCAACTGATCAATTTCATGTTGTAGCTCTGCCACTGCTGGCGTTTCTCGCGCCTCGGTGGTTGCGGGCGTCGGTGTGTCAGGCGCGGCCGCATTGGGCATCACAACGGTCGATGTTGCAACCGGCGTCCCCGGTTGCCGACCAATTTCAGCCAGCTTAATCGTCAAAATTTCTAAATAAACATCTGGATGGGTCGTAAACCGCATCTGTTGTTGAATCGCGTTCAGCTCATTGATCATGGCGTACATGGTCTGGGCCGGCGTCTTTTCCGCTAACGCTTTAAAGTCATCGCTAACGCTACCCATCTCTGCTTCTTCGACCAATTGTGGTGCCTGCTGGTACAGCAGTAAGTCACGGGCGTAGCCAATCACGTCTTCCGTAAAGCGCTCAGCATCTTTGCCCGCTTCCAGCACAGACTGTAAGGTTGCTAACCCTGCTTTTGTATCCCCGGCAAGCACCTGTTGGACGTAGGTAGCCAAGAGCTCATGGGTGACACTTCCCGTGACGAGGAGGGCATTATCCAGTGTGATCTCGTTGTCACCAAAGGACAAAGCTTGATCCAGGATACTCAAGGCATCCCGCATACCACCTTCAGCCGCTTTTGCAATAACCTTAACTGCCTGGTCGTCGTAAGTCACATCCTTTTGTTTCAGGATGTAGATCATTCGGTCGTAACTATCGCTCGCCGCAATTCGCTTGAAATCAAACCGTTGTGTTCGAGAAATAATCGTCGCCGGAATCTTGTGTGGCTCCGTCGTCGCCAAAATAAAGATGACGTTAGCCGGTGGCTCTTCCAAAGTCTTCAGTAAGGCATTGAACGCACCAGTCGACAACATGTGGACTTCATCGATAATGTATACCTTGTAGTCCGCCACCGTTGGCGCATATTTCACTTTATCCCGAATGTCACGAATTTCTTCAACCCCATTGTTAGACGCCGCATCGATCTCAATGACGTCGTTTAGAGTCCCTTCGGTAATTGCCCGACACGTCTCACATTCGTTACAAGGTTCACCATCAGTTTGGTGGTGACAGTTGATGGCTTTGGCAAAAATTTTAGCCGCTGAAGTCTTCCCAGTCCCACGAGGACCGGCAAAGAGGTAGGCGTGACTGATCTGATTTGTGGTAATCGCGTTCTTAAGCGTTCGGGTAATCACTTCTTGCCCAATCATGTCGTCAAATCTTTGGGGCCGCCAGACCCGATAAAGTGCTTGATAAGCCATGCAATCCGTTCCCTTCCGTGAGGTTAAAATCATTTATTTAAGAGGCACATTTTTCAAAATTCACTGTTAACAATTATAGCCTTTTTCGTGGGTCCTCGCCACGGATTGACCGCAAGTATTTTGGGAATCTCCCGCACTTCCGGGCCAACCACTGCTGGAGCTCAAACCGTATCCGCTACCACAATAAAATATTTTTTCTTCCATATAAGTAGTTTCACTGGTAAATAGCTGAGTACCCAAAATTAGACACAAAAAAACTCCCAGTCCACGGACTAGGAGTTGGAATTAGCTCATAAACTTGAAGCACAAAGCGAAACGAACTTAGTGCTGCTTCCTTCCGGACCTGACACGATTCGTAAGCCCACCCTTGCTCCAAGGCCTTAACGGCAAATACTAGTGTATCATGATTTGGGGGGAGTGTCTAGGATGTTATTAAAGAGTGGTCGGTGAGACGCTTAGCTGATGAGCATTAACATCGTAAAAATGAGAATCCCGAACTTGGATTCGTATTTTTACGGGGTTGCCGCACCAACCACGTTTCGGCCGCCGCAGTCCACCTTACTTTTCAACTTGCTGGGACCGCTGCGCCGCCTTCCGAGCCTTTTTAGCCGCCTTTTGTCGCCTACGCGCTGCCTGGAAGAAATTTACCATGCGCTCGCCAGCACTCTTAGCCATCAAGCCTTCGTACACCGTCACCCGGTGATTCAGCCGGCTGTCTGTCAGCGTTTCGTAAAGGCTGTCGACCGCCCCCGCCTTAGGGTCTCTAGCGCCATAGTAGACCACTGGAATTCGTGAATTAATGATGGCCCCACTACACATGAGACACGGTTCAATCGTCACGTATAATTGGCAATCCTCCAATCGCCAACTGTGCAACGTGGCACAGGCCTCCTCAATCGCGCGGACTTCCGCGTGCAAGGTCGCATCGTTCCCATGTTCCCTAAGATTATGGCCGCGTCCCACAATTTGATCACCGTGAACAATGACCGCACCGATAGGAACTTCACCAATCAGGCCAGCCTGGTCAGCTTCAAACAACGCTTCCTCCATGTAGTGACGTTCCGTTGGGCTGTAACTGACTTGTCGCACGCGGACCATCTCCTTTCATTGCCGCCAGTTAATTCATTGTGCTTTCTAAGATGTAATAGCCTTTATCTTTCTTGATGATGGCACAATTACCAAACGTCTCCTTCATCGTCTTCTCAGCTGATGGTGCCCCCTGCTTCTTTTGAAGAACAACGGTCAACGTCCCCCCTGGCAGCAGGTGCTCCTTGGCTCCCGTCAGCATCGCTGTAACCACCTTTTTCCCAGCCCGGACCGGTGGGTTAGTAAGGATAGCTGCGTAACGCTCCGTGACGTCCGCATAGATATCTGACGTCTTGATTTCAACATTTTCGATTTGGTTAGCCACCGCATTTTGACGAGCCAGTGCTAATGCCAACTCATTCACATCGACCATTGTCACCTGTCGTTCAGGCCACTTCTTAGCCAATGCTAGACCGATAGGACCGTATCCTGTCCCCAAGTCAAGCCAGGGGCCAGCCGGCGTCTGGTCGGCATTGAAGGCCGCTAATAACGCCCGTGAGCCGTAGTCCACACGATTTTTTGAGAAGACACCGTTGTCGGTGGTAAACAACAATTCGTTGCCTAAGAGGGTAAACGGCCAATGATGTTCTTCGTGTAAAACGTCTGGATTTTGTGTATAATAATGATTAGTCAATATTTCCGCCACCTTTTAGACCTATTTTACCGTAGAAAACGGGTCGAGGCCAAACAAAATAAATTTAGCAGCTCAGACACCACATTTAGTAGTTATTGTATGTTCCAACTACCAAATATGGTGTCTTTTTTGATTGTATTTTTCCATATCTGGTGTACACTGAACACATTGATAATGAAATTTAGAGGATGTGGCAACAATGAAAGTAACGATTTACTCAAAGAACAATTGCATGCAGTGCAAGATGACAAAGCGTTTTCTCAGCGAACACAACGTGGAATTCGAAGAACGCAATATTAACCAGAATCCAGAATATGTGACTTATCTAAAAGAAAAAGGTTTCCAGGCGGTTCCCGTAATTGAAGCACCCGGTCACCCAGCCTTTTATGGCTTCCGACCTGATCAATTAACCCAAATCGCGGGCTAATTTAAGTTCGGCACTAACCCGTCTTGGCGACGTCGTGTCTGTTCACGGTGGCGCTTTTTTGTTTGATTTTTCGCACCTTATTGAGAGAAAGAAGAGTTGATTAGCATGAGCCTAAAGGACTTAAAGAACGTCACGTATTATGATTTAAACAACGAGATCAACATCCCCGTCAACGGCCAGATTCCGTTAAACAAGGATCAGGAAGCACTCCAGGCCTTCATTGAAGAAAACGTCGAACCCAATACTAAAAAGTTTGCATCATTGAGCGACCGCTTCGACTACTTAATTAGCAACAATTACGTCGAAAAGCACGTCATTGATCAGTATGACTTCAGTTTTATTGAAGACCTGTACGCCTTTCTGCGTGGTCAAAACTTTCACTTTAAATCCTTTATGGCGGCGTACAAGTTCTATGCCCAGTACGCACTGAAGACCGACGACAACGACTTTTACTTAGAGAACTTTATCGATCGGGTTGCCATGAACGCCTTAGACTTCGCCGATGGTGACGAACAATTGGCGCACGACCTGGCCGACGAAATCATTCATCAGCGGTACCAACCCGCTACCCCCAGCTTTTTGAACGCGGGCCGTTCACGTCGAGGTGAATTAGTCTCCTGTTTCTTGATCCAATCGACTGACGATATGAATACCATTGGCCGGACCATCAATTCCGCCCTACAACTTTCCCGTATCGGTGGTGGGGTCGGCATCAGTCTCTCCAACTTACGGGGCGCCGGTGACCCAATCAAACACATTGAGGGGGCTGCCTCCGGGGTCGTGCCAGTCATGAAGCTGCTTGAAGACAGCTTTTCTTACTCCAATCAATTGGGACAACGGCAAGGTGCTGGGGTGGTTTACCTGAGCGTCTTCCACCCAGATATTGTAGCCTTTTTGAGTGCCAAGAAAGAAAATGCCGACGAAAAGATTCGGCTCAAAACACTGTCACTGGGTGTCACTGTGCCCGACAAATTTTATGAACTTTGTGAACAGGACGCGGACATGTACCTCTTCAGTCCTTATGACGTAGAACGAATCTATGGCAAGCCTTTCTCCTACGTGGACATCTCAACTGAGTACGACAACATGGTTGCCAATCCTGACATTCACAAGAAAAAGATGAAAGCCCGGGATTTGGAAACCGATATTGGAAAGCTCCAACAGGAATCCGGTTACCCTTACATCGTCAACATTGACACGGCTAACCGTGAAAACCCCATTGATGGGCGTATCGTCATGAGCAACCTGTGTTCCGAAATTATGCAAGTTCAGACACCTTCCACCGTCAACAACCAGCAGGAATACGTCAAGCTTGGTACCGACATCTCTTGCAACCTGGGGTCGACCAACATTGTCAACCTGATGACGTCACCGAATTTCGGTCACTCCGTGGAAACTATGGTGCGGGCGCTGACGTTTGTGACGGATCATTCGGATATCGACGTCGTGCCATCCATCCAAAAGGGTAACCACCTCGCCCACACGATTGGGCTAGGAGCAATGGGCCTGCATAGCTACTTTGCCAAGAACCACATGATGTACGGTTCTAAGGATAGTGTGGCCTTTACCAGCACCTACTTCATGCTCCTAAACTACTGGACGTTAAAAGCCTCTAACCAGATTGCTAAGGAAAAACACGAAACATTCCACAACTTTGACAAGAGTGCTTACGCTTCCGGGTCCTACTTTGACCGTTACACGGAAAAAGATTGGCGACCAACCAACGATAAGGTCCAAGACCTCTTCGCTGACGTTTGGTTACCCTCGCCTGAAGACTGGGCTGACCTCAAGGTTGCCGTCATGCGCGACGGTCTCTATCATCAGAATCGAATGGCCGTTGCACCTAACGGATCGATCTCCTATATCAACGATACGACTGCCAGTCTGCACCCCATCATCAACCGGATCGAAGAACGCCAGGAAAAGACGATCGGTAAGATCTACTACCCAGCACCTTACCTGGACAATGACACCATGCCTTACTACAAGTCTGCTTACGACACCGACATGCGCCGGGTCATCGACGTTTACGCCGCTGCCCAAAAGCACGTGGACCAAGGAATGAGTCTGACATTGTTCATGCGTTCAACGATTCCAGCCGGCCTGTACGAGTGGAAAAACGGCCGCACTGATAAGATGACGACGCGGGATCTCAGCATTTTGCGCAACTATGCCTATCGCAAGGGTATCAAATCCATCTACTACGTACGGACATTTACCGATGATAACAACGAAGTCGGCGCCAACCAGTGTGAGAGTTGTGTGATTTAACAACTTCCCCTACCTGTAAAACAGACCGCAAAAAGGAGTGGCATCATGGCAAGAACTGAAAATTATAATGCAATCAACTGGAACCAAGTTTCCGATGAAATCGACAAAGCCACCTGGGAAAAACTCACGGAGCAATTTTGGCTGGATACCCGGATTCCCGTTTCCAACGATTTAGATGACTGGCGTACGCTAGATACTGACCATAAGTGGGTCGTAGGTCACGTCTTTGGGGGCTTGACCCTGCTAGACACGCTTCAGTCTCAAGATGGGATGGCCGCCCTGCGACGGGACGTCCGAACGCCACACGAAACGGCCGTGCTGAACAACATCCAATTCATGGAATCCGTTCACGCTAAGAGTTATTCCACCATTTTTTCCACGCTGAACACGCCGGATGAAATTGACGAAATCTTCCAATGGAGTGATTCTGAAGAATTTCTCCAAAATAAGACCAAGCGCATCTATGATCTCTATCACGATGATGAACATCCATTGAAGAAAAAAATCTCAAGTGTGTTCTTGGAAACCTTCCTGTTCTATTCCGGTTTCTTTACGCCCCTCTACTACCTGGGACACAACAAGCTCAACAACGTCGCTGAAATCATTAAATTGATTTTGCGCGATGAATCCGTCCATGGGACCTACATTGGTTACAAGTTCCAGCTTGGCATGAAGGAACTGACGGACAACGAACAACAACAGATGAAGGACTGGATGTACGACTTTCTTTACAAGCTCTACGCTAATGAGGAACAATACACCCACACCCTGTACGACCAAATTGGCTGGTCGGACAAGGTTCTAACGTTCATCCGCTATAACGCAAACAAAGCCTTGATGAACCTGGGCCAAGATCCCTTGTTCCCCGACACTGCTGAAGACGTCGATCCCGTGGTCATGAACGGTATTTCCACATCAACGGCCAACCACGACTTCTTCTCACAAGTTGGGAACGGTTATCTCTTAGGTAACGTTGAAGCCATGAATGACGATGATTACAATATCGGTGAGCCAGCTGATCCGCAAGATCCAAGTAAATAAGCGCTAAATAAAATGCCGCAAACGATTGGGAAATTGCCAACCGCTTGCGGCATTTTTATTCATTTAATCAAAGTTCGAAAACCGTTATCAAACCAAAACTAGTAAGGCGTTATTCGTCTCACCCAGCCACCTGCTGTGGGGAACGCCTCCGGCCTGAAAAACAGTCCTGCGGTTCACTTCAGTTTTGAAGTGAACCCTTAAAGTTGGACACAGAATTTACGCTGCCTTCTGGATGGCGAGTTCCCGGTATTTTTCCGGGGACTTGCCATCCAGTTTTGTTTTGATCCGACGTTTATTGTAAAAGTTAATCCAGTCAGTCATAGCTTGAGTCAAGTCTTCCTTGTTCTCAAAATGCTCATCCATAACTTCGACCTTCATGATGTGGAAGAATGATTCAACTGCCGCATTATCTAGACAAGTTGCTTTGCGTGACATGCTTTGAAATACGCGATGTTCTTTGAGTGTTTCTCGCCAGAATTTATGTTGATACTGGAATCCCTGATCCGTGTGGACTGTTGTTCGATAACCTAACTTTGGCAGTCCTTCCAATGCTTCTCTAAGCGGCTTTAGGGCAAATTCTACTGTTGGATGGTCACTGATGTTGAAGGCTAAGACTTCGCCTGAGAAGAGGTCAATCACTGGTTCTAAATAGACCCGTTCACTTTGGCTCATACCACCGTATCGAAATTCACTGACATCTGTAACGAGTTTTTGATAGGGTCGGTCCGTTTTGAATCGTCGGTTCAACCGATTAGGCGCAATTTTACCAACGGATCCTTTGTATGAATTATATTTACGTTTTTGCCGATTGTACGCTAAACAAAGCCAATCATGCTCATGCATTAGACGCAAGACTCGTTTATGATTCACCGTGAATCCATGCTCCTGTAAAGCTTTAGTTAGTCGCCGGTAACCATACTTCTTGGTGTACTTAGAATCTTCCTGCCGGATCTCATCGATTGCCTGAATGATTGGAGAATCATCCAGCTTTTCACGCTGACGATGTGAGCGTGCGTAATAATACGTACTTCTTGGTACTTTGACGACCTTGAGTAGGAGCTTGATGGGCACTTGAAAGACCTGCCTTAACTCGGTCACTACTTGCGAGATTTCTTGTCTGCTGACTTCTTCTGAGCTAAGGCATCGAGTTTTTTTAGGTATTCATTCTCAATCTTTAACATCAAGTTTTCTTGTTTTAATTGCTTCAATTCATCGGCGGTACTGGAGTTATTGCGACTCTTTGAAGGCTTCGTTTGCTTATGTTTAGCCATGATTTTAGGCTTTCCTCGCTTCCGTTCAAGGCCAGCGATTCCTTGCTCCTCAAAGCGCTTCTCCCATTGCCAGATGGTGCTTGGCGAAGATAGATTGAAGTGCAGAGCCGTTACCGGAAGCGAGGCCTGATGTTGTTTTCTCCAGTTTAATACATCAACCTTGAACTGACTAGAATATTCTGGCTTCTGATCCTTCAGCTTCAATCCAGCTATACCGTATTTCCGGAAGCGACTAACCCAAAGAAGGATAGTTTCTTCCTTGCTGATACCATGTTTTCTGGCCAATGAGGTTGATCCAACTCCACTCAAATATTCAGTGACGACCTTAATTCTAAAATCTAAATCAAACTTAACCATAGTAAAACCCCCAAGGTTGGACTTTCTGTCCAACCTTGGGGGTTCACTTCATTTATTCATCTTTTTCTCGCCCTTTTTTTATTTTTCCTAACCCAAGCAAACTTGCCAACAAACCAATGAACTCCCAAATACTATGGCTTCTCCACTTGGCATCGTTAGTCTGTGGCAGCAAAGAGTTGTTATTTTGTTCTCTGGAAAACGCAGCCCACTGATTATGCTTAGTATCTGTCATAAAGACCACTTTTTTTTGACTTACGACCGAAGCTTTTCGATTTTCTTCTTCCATCCCATCACTAAAATGCGTGCCATCGCTTATATTTTTAACGTATTTTTCCTCACTTCTTTTTTTCGAAATGGTATTCACACTGATCGGAACCAGTTTTATAAAAGAATGGTTTAATCTCGTACCCTTTGTGTCAATGCGATCATTGACTTTTCCATGATCATATTCATATGTTAAACCTATACTGCCATCCGACAATAATTTAATCCAATGTATTGAACCATCACGGTCTTCGACAGTATACGTATCACCCACAGCTAATGTTACCATTTTAGTTGAGTACCCATTTGGACTAAGTGTATGAACATTTACCTGATTAGTTTTCGTGATTGTCACTGAAACTTTAGCCCCATTAGGATAATAAATATTAAGATCCATTAATTTTTTATTACCGTTAACAACCGTGTTCACTTGCGTCTGATCCGTATATGACTTCCAAGAATCTATTGGAGCTACATAATAATAATCCACATACGTCATCGCATCAGAAAACACACCTCGGGCGTTTTTAGGCCATCTTATCTGATCCACAGTATACCCAGACTCATACTTTGGTTTTTTAACCGATGTAACATAAGATTCGCCTAAATTTCCGGTTAAGGTAATTGTCTTTTTTAAAATTCCTTTGGACGAAAAATACCTTACAATAACAGGTGCGGCCTTAACCGTTGGCACTGACACAACAGGTGCCACGTAAACTGTGCTAACACCATTACTGGCCTTACTCCCATTATCAATCGTCACTTGTGCCGAGGCTGGTCCAACTTCACCGTTGACTACCCCATTATTCACAGTAGTTCCAATCTTTATCTGATAAGTTTGACCATCTAAATCCATCGTATTTTGCAGATAATCTTCTGGTAAAGTCACGGTCAGTTGATGCGTTTTAGCATTCCAAGTAAACGTTGCTGCTGGAATCACGACACCAGTGCTGTCCAGCAAACTGGCTTGTTGGTAGTTCACTTCAGTTGGCAACGTCACCACTTCACTCCAGCTTTGGTAACGTAACATGGTGTCCTCACCCAGCACATTAACTTGCTGGTCTAACGTATAATTTACGGTATCCCCCGCCTTGGCCGAAGATTTATCGACTGTTAGAACGGGTGCCGGAATGACCGCTGGTGCCACCGTAGCTGAACTAAACGTCGTCAAAGTGTATGACCAATGGTGATTCGCATTCTTTAGGGTATACCGCGTCGTTCCACTCAAGAATGTGAATGTATTCCCTGAAAGTTGGAAAGTCACTGCCCCATTCTCAGATGTTGGTGCACCTAATACATCTTTAAAATTATTCGTTACCCCAACATACGCATTTCCACTGCCAGTCAACGGATTTGTTTGATATTTCACAACTGAGTCTTCAGCGACATACGTTGAAGTACTTCCATTGCCGTAATTAATATATTCGTTACCAGCTGTACTTGTGCTAGGTCCGTTCAAACTCCCAACAGTGATGTACCCGTCACCGTTGACAGCAACTTGATTGCCAGCCTCATCGAAGAATTTAATCGTGACTTCGTCCTGGCCCACGTTGTAGGTTTTGATGCCACCTTCAAAATAAGGCATGAACGCTAGCTGAATCTGATCTGCGGTCAAGCTACTGTTGGGCACCGGATGCTCATCGGTATGTTTGAGAATATTGGCAATCGTTACCTGCGCCGAAATAGCCTTCCCCTGATAGGTTCCAACATTTTTATACTCTGCCGTGACGGCATCACTCGCTGTTGGATTGGCAATCGTGGCCGTTTGGGTACCCTCATCGTATGTAAAGTTATCTGAATTAGTCGCCGTCACCTTGCCCAGCGTTGGTGTCTGGGCTACAGTTAGCTTTAACTTGTTATCCAATTGAACTGAGCTATCACCGTTCTTAATGATAACTAAGTTGCTTGGCGTTGGATCATCAGGCATCACACCAGCGCTCGATACCGGTGCATCTGCCTTGATTAAATTGTTTCTCTGCAAAGTTTTGGTATTAGAAACTGGTAATTTAGGCTTCGGTACGTTACCCGTATCGATGTTCACTTCGCTATTATTGCTTTGAACATTTTCGGTACTACTGCCTGGAGTCACATTTGACCCATTACCTGAACCATTTGAAGTGTCTTTCAAATTTGATTGTGATGTTGATTCCCCATTTGATACATTTTCGCTTGCCGGCTTACTACTTTGGCTCGATGAATCCGCAATTACTTCAGTCTGTTCACCTGTAGAATCCGCATGTGCATTAACAGGCTTTAACTGGCTCAATGACAGAGAGAAAAACGAAATTCCTAATAACCCTAAATACTGATAATTCCTTTTATTTATAAATTTCCCATGCTTACTTGTCATTTTTCTTGACTGTCTATTCATTTCGACGCTCCTCCCACTTTTACCTATTCAAGCACAATACACTATCCACTCGAGGCAATGTGTGGTACTTCCTTTTATAATTTATTCTTAATGTTTTCTTTAGTCAATAGTGATTTAGGTGAACTTTAATTCACAACGCTAGTTCGCTCGCTTAATGATGCAACCAATCATAGTTCAAATCCGTTTAAACTCAGTTAACCTATAAATAAGGCCTACACTTCTTCACTAACTCAAAAAAAATAAAAAGGCGCTCACCTGAATTGGTGAACGTCTCTTGAGATTCCAGTTGTACTAAGCTACTTTCTTTCGTTTCAATTCCGCGATTCCAACAAGACGGTACCCGTACTAGATCCAATGCTAGTTCCAGAACCCGAACTTCCAGAATCATCGGAATCTATTTTCCCACTATTGTCTTATCATAGTCTGCTTTTCCAGTCGCATACCCAGAATCATAACCTTGATTATAAGCCTCGGACTGATTAGCTTTAGGATTTGCCCCTTTACCGCCTTCGCCATCAGCATTTCCATCGGTTTGGCCAGCCTTATAATCATTAGCGTTTTTCGTCGCCTCATCGTCATAAGCCTTGGTATACGCATCACCACCATTAGGGTCCTTAGAAGCTAACGCAAATGCGGGCTTTTTGCATACTATTTGATTTGATTCAGAATTCTATCCAATAAATATTACATGACTAACACTACGCGTTAATTTATATTAAAAAATCAGCCTGCTCATACGCCGGATGCGGATACCGGTAAAAGCCGTGGTTACTTTCCAAGCCTAGTCGATGCTGATCTAACAACGCCATTTTTAATTTATGGGCCACCTCGACTAACCCACCCTTTCCTGGCTGAGCACTAGCCGCTAGCAGACCGTTGTAAACGCGTTTCAACCCAATCTGGTCGAGAATCCCAAACGGTCCCTTTGGCGCATTGGTGGCAATCATCCAAGCTCGGTCGATGGTAGCTGGCTCCGCGATACCGTTGGCCCACAACGTCAGTGCAGCCTCTAAAAACGGCGTCGTTAGCGTATTGATCACATACCCTGGTTGTTCACGGCGCAACAAAATCGGCACCATCCCAATGTCCTTGGCAAACTGGACGACCTCCTGATAAACAGCCGGATCTGTTTCGGGTTGCCCCATGATTTCAGCCGCGTGGTCAGTCCAAACGGGACTAGTGAAGTGTAGAGCCAGGAACCGGTCAGGTCGACCCGTCATCACCGCAAATTGACTAGGGATAAACGTGGCCGAGTTAGTCGTAAAAATCGTCCGCGCCGGGGCCACCTTCGCCAGAGTGGCGTAGAATTCCCGCTTCACACCGGCTGCTTCGGGGATGGCTTCAATCACCAAGTCGGCGTCCTCAACCGCTGTCTCCAAGTCTGTGGCATACCGAATTCGCTCATTGGTATCGTGTAGTACGGCAGGGGTAGCGGCCAACTCCCGGGCATAAATGGTATCCCAAGTGGCTACCCGCCGCTTGCTGGCAGCCACCTTAGCTGCATTAACCTCACAAATAGTGAGTCTAAATCCACTATAAGCGGCCTGGTAGGCAATCTGACTCCCCAGTGTGCCACCGCCCGCTACAACGACCCTTTCAATAGCCATGACCTCTCATCCTTTCCGTTAGCAAACCCTTTCTGTGCTCAGCTTAGGAGGATCACTGCTAAAGGTCAATCAAAGCACCCACCTTGATTCTAACGACTTACTAAAATGAAAGTCAGCTTGCAAAAACGTTCTCCCCCCAACACTTGTTTGCGGTATAATAGTGCCAAAATAAGTTTACTTGGGGGTCAGTTTCATGCAAAAAATTAAAAATGTTTGTGTCTTCTGTGGATCCAATCACGGCTATAATCCAAAGTTCCTAAGCGAGACAAACAATCTCGGCCAATACCTAGCTAAGCACCAACACCCTGTTGTTTACGGTGGGGGTAAGGAAGGCTTGATGGGCGCCATTGCCACGTCAACCATGGAAGCTGGCGGTAAGGTCATCGGCATCATCCCCACCTTCTTACGTGAGATGGGGCTAGCTAGGGAAGACGTCACCACCTTCATCGAAACGGCCACCATGGACGAACGTAAGGATGAGATGTTGCGCCAAGCCGACGCGTTTATCGTGCTACCTGGTGGGTTTGGGACCTTTGAGGAGTTCACGACCATGCTGTCGTGGAGTCAGATCAACGTTCATCAAAAACCCATCGCCCTCTTCAACATTGACCACTACTTCGACCCACTGGTTGCGATGATGCAAAAATGTTGCGACGAAGGTTTTGCCCCACAAGAAAACCTGCAACTCTTCATCGATGCCGCCACGATCGACGAGATCTTCTCGGGCTTTGAAAACTTTCATCACCAATTACCTTACAAGTACACCAACTAAAGAGGTTAAAATAGTGGTCCAAAAGATAAATTTATAGATAAAAGAGGTCTGAGAAAAAGCTCAGGCCTTTTTTACGCTCCAAACATCTATAGTCAAAACGTGCGACGAAAGCCAGTCAAAAAATTTACTCACGGTTTGGCCATGTCGCCATGTTGCTCAGCCAACCGCCTAACCACTTGGGAGCTGCCTTTTCCTTAGCGGTTGGACGATTGATCGTCAAGATAAGCTGTAACATGCTAAAGATCAACGACTGACGGCGACGATATGCCAGGTACTTTGGTTGCCAAGTCGTCACGTATTTTTCCTTATAGGCCCGTAATCCCTGGAAGCTGTAGAAGTTATAGCCATATTCGTAGATCAAATGGGCTGCCCGCTCCTCAATGAAACTAAACTCGGACACCCCAACGTTAGCGAGTGGTGCCATCCCCAAATTAAAGCTCTGATAGCCCTCTTCACGGCAAGTTTCAAACAAGTACACGAACAAGCCGTCCATAATCCCTGACGGTGCGTCCCGACTGGCCCGCATTAAATCAATCGACGTCATGCGTTGGTCGCCAGTTGGCATAAGATTAGCAAACGCCACCACTTTTCCCGCTGCATCCTGCATAACGGCAATCGGTGCTTCATTTAAATAATCCCGATCAAAGAACCCCATTGAGAACCCCTTCTCAGTCTCGTCACCTAACCAAGACGTTGATATTGTCTCAAGCTCGACCAACTGTGCCGTACTAAATGGCGGCTGAAGGAGGGCAAACTGATACCCTTCCCGCTTAAATTTATTGATCAAGGCTCGTTCACCACGGTGGGCCTTGCCAGCGAGAGTAAAGTCGTGCAGGTCAACGTGGCCCTCTTCACCAACCTTCAAAAAGTCGAAACCCATCTCGTGTAACCGAATCGTTAGGGACTCGCTGATCTCATAAAAGACGGGCCGGAATCCAGCCTGGTCGGCATCGTGCATAAAGGCCTGTAACGCGGCGGGAACGGCTGTTTGATTCCCAATGGGTTCCCCCATGACTAATAGTTTATCGGCTCGTTGCCGATAGAGTAAGAAGAGCTGATCGACCCCGCCTTCCTGGTAAAAGTACACCTGTTTGTCCCGCAGAAAGGCAAGATGACTGACTTCATTCCCACCAAATTGACGAATCACCCGCCGCACCCGGTCTGCATCGAAGGGCTCTCGAAGCCAAGCCACGGGCCGACCAGTTAAATAGCGGTTAATCAGCACCAAAATCAACAAGGCTAGCAGTAGTCCGCCTAGACCATTCAGCCAAACCTGCATGGAAGGCAGCAGCCACGAATCTGGTAACAGTGGCCAGTGACGATGGCCTTCATTTAAGGTAAAGAGTCCCAGTACGGTATAGCTCAAGAAGGTCACTACGAAGATGCTACCGTCCACCAGCAAGCCGCCCCAGGAATAGTGGAAACCAGCTCGGTACAGCTCAGGTCGAGCCAATAGTAGACAGACGAAGACCACGCCCAACAGTACCGCCAAACCAGCCGGAAAGTTCTCCTGCCACAATGTATTACCAATGGCAATGACCAGTACCACCAGCGTCGGCCAAAAGGCCCGTTGGACCCGGGCCCCCACGCCGCGAGCCAATCCGATCAATAGAAAGGCCATCACGATATTGGTGAGCTGATTTAAGAAATAAAACATGTAGGGTACCAACCGTAAATAGAAGTGGTTAGCCAGGACCACGTCTGGAATCGTGGCAAATAACAACATCATGACGCCAGAGAAGTACATGAAGGTCGTCACGAATAACTGGGCAGCTCGACGGATGGCCGCCACTGGGAGGCCGTTTAAGAAGCGATTCAGACGATGTCCAATGTCATGAATGAAGAAGCCCACCCCTACACCAAACGGCAGGAGGTAGTAAAACAAACGGTATAGGAGCAGCCAGCCGGTAGCGTCCGCCCGACTCACACCTAGCAGGCCCAGTCCAATAATCATAAAGACATCAAAGGCCCCTAATCCACCGGGAATCATGGAAACGACCCCCGCCACTGAGGCCACAACGAACATGGGCAGCACTGCCAGTAAGGGAATTGGGAGGCCTAACGCCCAGCCAATCAACAGAAAGAAGAGCGCACAGCTCCCCCACTCCAAGCTGGACCCAACGATTAGACTAAGCTCTCGCCGCCAGGTCAGGTCCGCAAAAAACTCCCCGTCACTGATCCGGGTGAAGATAAATACGCCCGGAAAGTACAGCCCCCCGCCGAGTAGCCAAAACCAATAGACTCGGTACGGTGCACCAATATCCAGCCCAAAGAGCAGAATCAAGGCGACCCAGCAAAGAAGTGACAGACCAGCCAGCAGAAACAGGGCAATCTTCGAAATCGCGTAAAGCACCTGCTTCTTACTGGCTGATTTGGCGTAAAAGTTGGCCCGGAGACTTGCCCCCAGCAAACCGCCCATTCCTGCTAGGTTGGTAAAAGTATTGGTGACCCAACCGCTGCGGACAATGTAGCCCGTAGAAAAATGACCGGGTAAAAATTTTACAATGGTGAAATCATAGACCAACATCGGCAGAACAGCCACAAACCCACCAACTAGGAGCAACAAAAACATGCCCGTTCCCAGGCCAGCCAGCTCCACCCTGATCTGTTCACCATTCACTTCGCGGGCAATGTGGCCCACCTCACGAATGATGAAGATTAATACAGAAAATATAAAAATACCCTTAATCAATGTTAGATGCTTTTGAATTCCATTCCAGAGTTGCTTCCCCATCAGCTCCACCTCCCCCATAGTCTTTCATTATGCCAACCACCAACTTAAATCACAATCAGAGCGCCGGTTCATTAGCCAGTTACGTTAATGAACTAATCTTGCCAGCCCACGCTATGTAAAAAGACCGAGAAATTTCTCCCGGCCTTTTTGGGTGTCTTGATTCCCCAATCAATGGCACCTATACACTATTTCATCACTTTTTTATTTCCCCACTAAGCAAGTGGCATAAGCCCGGAACCTAGCCCAGTCTTGACTTAATTATTTAAATTTCCCTTACTCTCATGACCACAGTCACTTTACTGACGATTTCCCTAAACTGCTACGTTGGCTACCTCAAGCTAGCGGCCAACGTCGTTAATACGACGGTTACCAGCGTCCCTCAACACTGACAACTACCACGAATCAATCCCCCAACTGATTCGTACTGGTCAATGTCTGGTTCTCATTGACTAAACCTATAATAGTTAATCTGACTGACTTTAAAAACTGGTTGGAAAAGAGATTTATCTGAGAAATTTTCAGAATTGAACTCACAAATCGTCACAAACGCAAAGATCGTGCTGCCAAAGTTGGCTAGTCAATGAGCGTTAACGTCGACAAGCGAACACGCCTGCTCTTGAATTGTCTGTCTATCGGGGTTAAGTATCGTCGACGGCCTTGTTCGACTATATCCGTTCAGAATGCAAAAAAGGGGTGAGACTTTTGTCTCGCCCCCTTTTTGACCAAATCTAGCTAAGAAGAGCAACTACTTTAAAGCTGTCTCAACATCGCTAGTGATCAGTGGAAAAGTCATGATAAACTGGCTGCCTTGTGGGTGATTATCCATCACTTTAATGTCCGACCGATTTATTTTTACTAACTGGGCTACAATTGCTAGTCCCAGACCGGTACCCCCAATTTCACGTGTTCGTGCAGAGTCCACCCGGTAAAACCGATCAAAAATGCGGGCCTTATTCTCAGCGGTGATGCCAATCCCCAGGTCGGCAATCGTCAATTCCACCCGCTCGGTGTCAGCAGTCAGCTCCACCGTAATTGGTTGGTCTGCTGGAGAATACTTCCCTGCATTCTCCATGATTGCTGCTAGGATCTGCTGGACACTCTCAGCATTGCCAAAGACCTGTACGCCAGTTGCCACCTTCACACTAAGGGGTTGCTGTAAAACGGCACGTTCTTCCTCAATCGTCTCATGGACAATCGCAGTTAAATCAAAAGATGCTAACTTCAACGTCCCCCGGTCTGCTCGAGAGAGTGTTAATAGGCTGTCTACCAGCTTTTGCATGCGCAGAGATTCCTCGCCAATGAAGTGAATTGAACGCGGGACAATCTCTGGATGATCTGCCGAGCGGCGTTCTAGCAGTTGGACGTGATTCCGAATCGCAGCAATGGGCGTCCGCAGTTCGTGAGCCGCGTTAGACGTAAACTCTCGCTCCTGTTCAGCATTTTGATTGATGGCTGTGAGCAGCTCGTTAAAGCTGGCCGCCAATTGACTGACCTCTTGCGGTTTGATTGGCACTGGTAAAGTTGCCTTAACAGTCTTAATGCGTGCCTGCCCTTGAGCAGCAATGTTCAAGCTTGCAAGTGGTTGCGTAATCTTGTTCGCAGTGCGTCGAACGTAGATCCAACCGATACCAATCATCAAAATCGCTACCAGAACGGTTACCAGTAACACTGAATATAGAATCGTCATGACTGGCGTTAAACTCATCCAAATTTCAGAGTAAAACCCTTCACGATGACCGGAATGGTAGTAGGTAATCCCATACCCCGGCGTATAATCTAGCGCCGGAAAAATTGGCACGGGGTAGTGACGTTGTTGGATAAAACGACGGGCTCGTGCCGAATAAAAGGTACTAGTTGGTTTACTATCATGATCCTTATAAACCCGTACAAATGTATTTCGAGTATCTAGCGGACTCGTTCGTTGCCAGTAATTCCAATCCGGACGGTCATCAATGAAGGACCGCCTCAGACTACGAATAAGTTGCTGCGAAGAGTGCTCACTCTGTTTAACGAGTTGGTAGCCTACGGTACTAAAAACAGCCGCCCCCATAATAAGCGTCATCAACACTAACATCGTTAAAAAACGGCGCTGAATTTCTTGCGCAGTTGTCCGAGAGACTTGTCGCTTCTTCATTGGCAATCACCCATTGTACTCTGTGGAAAGAACGTAACCCACACCACGTACCGTATGAATCAGTGGCGCCAATTGTTCTTCACTCAATTTATGTCGGAGATAACGGACGTAAACATCCACAATATTCGGTTGCCCTTCAAAATCGACACCCCATACGGCATTGAGTAGGTCATCTCGCGTCATCGTCTGGCCCGCATTCTTCATGAGGCACAGCAACAACTCATACTCACGTTGAGTCAGCTGAATCAATTGCCCGTTGCGCAGGACCTGGCGCGACTTCGTATCCAACGTCAAATCGCCCACATGGAGTTGACTTACCGCTATTTGGTGATGTGTTTGATGTCGCAAAATCACGCGAATTCTCGCCAGTAATTCTTCGATATCAAACGGTTTGGTAATATAATCATCAGCTCCCGTATCTAAACCAGCCACCTTATCACCGACGTAGTCTCGAGCCGTCATCATGATAACCGGTAAGTCATCGTGCTTACGAATCCGCCGAAGAACGCCCAATCCATCCAACTCAGGAAGCATCCAATCCAATAGAATCAAGTCCAGCTGTCCCCGATTACTTTCGTAAATACTTAGCGCTGCCTTACCATCTTGTGCGTTCAAGACTGTGTAATCCTCAAATTGAAGCTCTGTGGTCAACGAATCAAGTAACGCTGCGTCGTCCTCCACAATTAAGATTGTTCCCACCATGCTGAAGCCTCCCGTAAGTTTTACTTATCCTTAGCATAGCGATGTTGCCACTGAATTACTATCTGCTTCACTCAAACTTAAAATTTAAAATGTTAACTATCAAAAGCGCTATCCTTAATGGAATTTGGTATTCAAAAAAAACCGGACTACCCATCCGGTCTCAATAATTCTTTACTTATTTCGTTAGCGGGTGTTCTTTCATAATTAATGCATAATGTGCCAATTCTTCAAAGGCAACTTGCAACCGCTCAGCAAAATGCTCGCTATTAGGCGCATCCAGTGACAACCCACCATCTTTTAAAAAGTTGGGTTCGGCATTCCACAACAAAACTGGCGTTGGTAACACCATCATCTTGAGCATCTGTAAAATACCGACAAAGGAGGCAGCAGCCAGCATACCACCATCACTATACTTGGAGTAGGTCACAATTTGCACGGGTTTATTAGCAGTCTCTGGTCCCACAAAATCCAGCGCATTTTTGAGACTCCCGGCAATGGCATGATCATATTCCGGACTTAAGAAAATATAACCATCCTGAGCTTTCAAAACATTCAACCAATTTGCTTCCCCACTGCTTAGATTTTGAATTGGCTCTGACAACGGGGTTTCTTCATGATCATACAAGGGCAATGGATAATCCTTCAAATCAATCCAAGTGTATGTCACATCTACTGCTGCCATTGAACGCTGGAGATACTTAAATATTCTGTCACCTAAAGAATTTGTCCGCGTTGACCCTAAAATCACACCAATTTTCACCGTCATTTGATGACCTCCTTATTAGACTACGAAAGTAACCATATCATAGGTATTAACTAGTTACAATAACAACTGGTTAATCATTTGATAACTAAAAGTAAGTAAAAGCCCTAAAGATCAGCTCGCATCACCCGATTCATCCACGATAAACTGCACAAAAAAACCACTACCCATAGGCAGTGGTTTATCATTTCGTAAGTGAAGATGATTACTTAAGCGTAACCACACCACCAACGGCTTCAAGCTTTTCCTTGATGTCGTTAGCTTCGTCTTCAGTAGCGCCTTCCTTGATGACAGATGGTACGTTGTCAACGAGGCCCTTAGCGTCCTTCAAACCTAAACCAGTGATTTCACGGACAGCCTTGATGGCCTTAACCTTGGCGTCACCAGATTCAGTTAATTCAACGTCGAATGAATCCTTGGCAGCAGCGTCGCCACCAGCAGCACCGGCTGCAGCAACTGGTGCAGCAGCGGATACGCCGAATTCGTCTTCGATACCCTTAACTAAGTCGTTAAGGTCAGTAATGGATGCTTCTTTAAGAGAAGCGATGATAGCATCTTTATCAAAAGCCATGTTATTTTCCTCCAATAATTGGGTTTTATATTTTATGTTTCAAATTTGAATCAGGGACTTAGGCTGCGTCGCCTTCGTCACCCTTTTCAGCAATCGCCTTAACAGCGTAAGCCACGTTCCGTACTGGTGCTTGTAAGACATTAGCCAGCATAGAGAGCAGGTCTTCACGACTAGGCAAGGTAGCGTAGGTGTTGATTTCGTCGATAGACATGATCTTGTCTTCGATGTAACCACCCTTGATTTCAAGGGCGTCAACACTATCCGCAAACTTCTTCAAGACCTTAGCTGGTGCGATTGGATCCTCGTCAGAGAAAGCAACGGCAGTAGGACCAGCAAAAAGATCGTTAAGACCTTCGTAACCAGCTTTTTCTGCAGCACGTACCAAAACTTTGTTCTTGATGACGTTCATTTGGACGCCAGCTTCACGTAATTGCTTACGTAAGTCAGTAGCTTGTTCAACTGTTAACCCACGGTAATCAACGACGATAGCACTAACGGCGTTGTTGAATTTCTCAACAACCTCATCAACCTTTTTTGCTTTGATTGCAATAGCTTGTTCACTCAAATTGTTCACCTCCCGGAGTAGTTTGGTGGGATAAAAAAATCCCTATGCCACCAAGACATAAGGAGTCCAAAGTTTAAGTAAACTTCTTCCTCGGCAGGAAATTAAGACCATTAGGTCACCTGAGTCTTAGGTAGATCTATTAAATACAACTTCAATAGCATACAATACTTCGACATTACTGTCAATGCACTGATAGGGATTTTTTTAATTCACGTTTTAACTTAGGCTAATAAAGAAGCCAAGTCAACGTCGACGCTAGGGCCGAACGTTGAAGAAATTGAAACGTGTTGTACGTAAGTACCACGTACAGCAGCTGGACGAATACGAACAATCGTTTCAGCAATGGTCTTCAAGTTGCCGGCAAGCTTGTCAGCATCAAAGGAAACCTTACCAAATGGAACAGCAACGTTACCATCCCGGTCAGTCCGGTAAGTAACTTGCCCGTTCTTGGCATCGGAAACGGCTTTTTCGACGTTCATCGTAACCGTACCCGTCTTAGGGTTAGGCATTAAGCCCTTAGGTCCTAAGACACGACCTAAACGACCAACTTGGGCCATCATATCTGGCGTTGCAATAGCAACGTCAAAGTCCAACCAGCCGTCTTGGATACGTTCTACTAAGTCTTGTTCGCCAACAACATCAGCACCAGCTGCTTCAGCAGCCTTAGCTTGGTCACCCTTAGCGAATACGATTACCGTAGTATCTTTACCGGTACCATTAGGTAATACCAATGCGCCACGGAGTTGTTGGTCCGCTTGCTTCGTGTCAACGTTAAGCTTGAAGGCAACTTCAACAGTTGCGTCAAACTTAGCGAAATCCATCTTCTTTACTAAATCAACGGCGTCGCCCATGGTGTAGACCTTGTCGGCCTCGACCAGTTTGGCAGCGTCTTGATACTTTTTACCTCGTTTGTGAGCCATTTTTGTGTATTCCTCCTTGCAAATGTGGTTGTAACGGATAAACCTCCCACTTGACACATTTCATTTTCGTGAAGTGTCCGACTATCCGAAAACTGAGCTTAACCTTCGACCGTGAAGCCCATGCTCCGGGCAGTACCTTCAATCATGCGCATAGCTGCTTCAACGTCAGCTGCGTTTAGATCTTGCATTTTAGTTTCAGCGATTTGCTTAACTTGATCCTTGGTTACCGTAGCAACCTTTTTCGTGTTAGGTTCGCCAGAACCACTTTCAACACCAGCGGCCTTCTTCAACAGAACAGCTGCTGGAGGGGTCTTGGTGATGAAATCAAAGGAACGATCTTCATAGACACTGATCACAACAGGAATCAGCATACCAGCTTGGTCAGCTGTACGTGCGTTGAATTCCTTAGTGAAGCCCATGATGTTGATACCTGCTTGACCTAAAGCTGGTCCAACTGGGGGAGCTGGGGTTGCTTTACCCGCAGGAATCTGTAATTTGACGACATTAGCTACTTTTTTAGCCACGAGACAATACCTCCTTGAGTCCGTGTGTGGTAAGTGGAGCTGTTAGTTTGCTCCTCCCACGTTAACTGTACACTCTAACGCATACTTGAGAATCATACCACACTTTACTAACTACAACAAGTTCTTTTCAACCGAATGCCGACTGACAGTACTGAATGAACCAACAGTGAGGAGGCGTTTCCCCATCCTGAAACCGCAGCGACCTCACAGTCCTGTTGCTGCCGGCTGTAAGTCCGCTACCAGCAGGCACCTAAAAGAACTTAACCTAAGATTGGGTCAACTTGATCGAAGTTCAGTTCAGTACTTGTTTCTCGACCGAACATATCGATATTAACCTTCAACTTCATCTTTTCGTTGTCAACTTCCGTAATCTTCCCAACTAAGCCACTGAAAGCACCATCGACAATGGTAACTGAATCCCCAACGGCAACGTCCAGATCGGCGTGACGTGCGGAAATCCCGACCCGACGTAAGATGCGTTCAACTTCGTCTGGCAAAAGTGGCGTTGGCTTACTACCTTGTCCATGGGAACCCAGGAACCCAGTAACACCAGGTGTGTTCCGCACAATGTACCAAGCTTGGTCACTCATGACCATTTCAACTAAAACGTAGCCCGGGAAGGTCTTTTCCATGGTGACCTTATCCTTACCGTTCTTAACTTCGTGTTCCTCTTCTTCGGGGACAACGACTCGGAAGATGTTATCTTGCATCCCCATTGATTCGGCCCGCGACTCCAAGTTCGCCATAACTTTGTTCTCGTACCCTGCATAGGTGTGAAGAACGTACCATTGCTTTTCAGCTGACTCAACCATGTTTGGTGCACTCCTTTAGTATTCTTTGACTTTTCGAGCAAAATAAAAAAACTTCGCGTACACGAAGTTCTCTGTTACCAACTAATATAGCATATTTAATCGCCTTTGACTACCGACAATCCACTAGGAGACGAACTTTAAGCCGTACTGAACGACCCAGTCGACGACCGCAAAGAAGATTGCGAACAAGACGGAAATCCCAACGACGGTGCCAGTATCGTGCCGCGTTTGCTTAACCCCCGGCCAAGAAACTTGTTTCATTTCTGCTCCAACGGACTTAAAGAAACGGAATAAACGCATGGTGTTGCCTCCCTAAAATTAGTGTTTGTTGTTATTTGCTGTGCGCATTAGCGGGTTTCACGGTGTAATGTGTGTTTCCCACAGTACTTACAAAACTTCATAACCTCTAGTCGCTTAGTGCGGGTCGCACTTGCTGTGATGGTGTAATTCCGTGACCCGCAAACTGAACAGGCCAGGGCAATTTTCCTTTGAGCCATCTTGCCACCACCTTTAATTAAATCCTATTCAACTCATACTGCAATAGCTTACCATCGTTTGTCCCCGCCGTCAATCATTCAGCGAGGAGTCGTCGAAGCTTGACTTGACTACGGTGAGAGGCCGCCGTGACCTGACGGTAAGGTAACCGTTTTCGTTGACTGATCACTAAAAGCGTCTCACCTCGCAGTAACCCATTAAAAACGGTGTGCTCAACCCCAGATAGACTCTCTTGCACGCGCTGAACCGCATCCTGAACTTCTAACTGCTCCCGCACAGCCCAGCGACTATCTTCTAAGGTATCCGCAAAATAGTCACTGTTGGCTTCCAGTGAGATGACCTTACGGCTCTGTTGCCGCTTTAAAGCCTTACTTCGGCGAATCAGATCAAATACCCGATGACGTAGATTAAGCCGGTAAAAGGCCCCAAAATTGGGAGCCTTAGTGGCATCGAAACGCTTGATGGACCGACAAAAGACTACCCGAGCCTCCTGATCCCAATCATCCTGATCAAACCCCACAATAAAATAGCGCTGCTGTAGTTTTTTCAGTACGGGTCGGTAACGCTCAAAAAGAATATGTAAGGCGGGTGAATCCAATTGATCCTGTAGACACACTAATAAGGTTGCATTGCTCATCTCATTCATCAAAAAAGCCTCCCCTTCAACTGGTTACCCCAGTTTACAGGAAGGCACAGCACCCTTCTTACGAACGGGTGTTTATTTCTTATTATTTTTATGCGGCTTAGCCATCATTTGGTCCCGCAACTTTTCAAGCTTATAAAGTTGCTGATCATTCCACGGTGATTTACGCACAATACCGCGGTCCGCAAATTCTCTAGCCGTTTGCTTGACCTCATTTTGAGCCCGTTCAATGTCCGTTAACAATTCTCCGGCCGGAATCCGTAAAGCACCCTCAGAGAAAATCGTCCACTGTTCCGCCTGATCACTCGTTGCCACTGTAACCTGTGTAAACCTTGTCTGACGTTCCTTGGCCAGCTTCTCGATATAACTATCAGCCGTCTCGTCACGATTGGTCCACACAACCTCTAAGTCAAATTGATTGTAGCTCTTCGAAATACCAGGAACGTACATCGCATCAAAGACTACCGTAATACTGGCATCGCGCAATTTCTTGTAGTTTGCCAACATGTTCAGTAACTCGTCGCGGGCCTCAGGTAACCGATCCTGCAACTTTAACCGGTTGAGTTTGGGCCAGTTGCCGATCATGTTATAGGCATCGACAATTAAAATGTCTTCTTTCATTGACCTCTCCCTCGCTCATTTTCCTTAAATTAGTGTTGAACCGGGTGCCGAGAACTAAAGCCTTGATACATCAACAGTCCAGCGGCAACGCTGGCATTCAAGCTTTGGACCTCACCGACCATTGGAATCGTCAACATTTGATCAACCGTCTCCTTCAGTAAACGTGAAATACCTTTACCTTCGTTACCGATGATCAGTGCTGTGGCCCCCTTGGCATCCCAGTCACGGTAATCCGTTCCGGCCATGTCAGTCCCAAAGACCCACACGCCCCGGTCCTTTAACTCGTGGACGGTGTTGACCAGGTTAGTGACCCGGGCAACGGGAACGCGTTCAATGGCACCAGTAGAAGTCTTGGCAACTGTCGACGTCAGGCCAACCGCTCGCCGCTTCGGAATAATCACACCATGCACACCACTGGCATCGGCCGTCCGTAAAATTGAGCCTAAGTTATGGGGATCTTCCACACCGTCTAAAATCAGGAAGAATGGCGCTTCACCAGCAGCTTCCGCTTTAGCAAAGAGGTCGTCGATAGTGGCGTAAGCAAAGGCTGCAACACCTAAAGCTACTCCTTGGTGATTCTGATGTTCGGTCAGTAGATCAAGTTTTTGCTTAGGGACTTCTGAAATGACCAAGTGTCGCTTCTTAGCTAATTGGCGAATCTCGTCTAGCGCTTCCGCCTTCAAACCGCTTTGCAGAAAAACTTTGTTGATTGTCTGTTGGCTACGTAAGGCCGCAACGGCTGGATGCCGGCCAATCACAAAATCACTGCTGATATCTTTGTCTTCGTTCGTCGATTGATCTGGTCTCATTATTCAGTTCGCCCCGCTTCTACTTGTTCAATGCACCACTGACCGAGTTCATCGACTCGGTCCTGTTGTCCACTCAACGCAAGGTAACCCATCAAGGCTTCAAACCCGGTTGAGATTCGGTAAGTCACCACGTCCGTATTCTTAGCGTGGGTGTAGCTCTTAGCATTCCGCCCCCGCTTGAACATGGTCCATTCATCTTCACTCAAAATTTCATCCTGTTCCATCAGGTCGATCAAAGCTGCCTGAGCCTTGGCGGAAACGTAGTGCGTCGCCTTCTTTTGCAGATGATTTGGCTTAGCCAAGCCTTCTGCAATCAAGTGTTTCCGGATGATAACTTCGTAAGAAGCATCCCCCATGTAGGCCAGTGCGACCCCGTTCAGTTGCCGATAATCTACTTCAGTTGTCATTAATTAACCCTTTCTCCAACGCGTCCCTTGGGGCGTGTCTTCCAAAATAATTCCTTGATTCTTCAATTGTTCACGAATCTCATCGCTGCGTTCAAAGTTTCGGTTCTTTCGCGCGGCTAATCGCTCATCGATCAATGCCTGAATCCCGTCGTCATCCAAAGAATCAGCTTCACTGAATGTGACCCCAAAGACACCGACTAAGTCAGCCAATGTTTTGCGAATAAAATTCAGCGTGCCAGCAAAGACCACTGGCCGTTCTGCGTAAACATTGCCTAATCGGGCTAAGTCGTGGACACCCGCCACACCGTTTTGGACGTTAAAATCATCATCCATTGCATCAATGTAGTCCGCAACGATTTGTCGGGTTTCTTGTTCTACCTTAGGATCATTACCCGATTCGGCATCTTTCAAACGGTAGCCCATGTTGTTGTACGCCGTCTGCAATCGTTCTAGATTGCGTTCAGCAGTATCTAAATTTCGCTGGCTATACTGAATGGGCCGGCGATACTGGGTTGTTGCCATAAAGAATCGCAACGTTTGTGGATCCACGGTCTTCAAAATATCGTGCACCGTGACAAAGTTACCCAACGACTTACTCATCTTCTCGTCATCATCCCCAACGGTCACAAAACCATTATGGAGCCAATAATTCACGAACTTTTTGCCCGTCTTAGCCTCACTCTGGGCAATTTCATTTTGATGATGAGGAAAGACCAGGTCCTCACCCCCACCGTGAATGTCAAAGGTATCCCCAAGGTAGTGAATCGACATGACGGAGCATTCGATGTGCCAGCCAGGACGACCTGCTCCCCAAGGCGATGGCCAGGAAATTTCACCCGGCTTAGCACCCTTCCAGAGGGCAAAGTCTACGGGATCTTCCTTACGAATCGTTTCCTCATCGTTGGTATGCTGAGAGGCACCCTCTTCTAAGTCATCGATGTTCATATGGGCTAACTCACCGTAATGGTCAAACTTCCGGGCCCGGTAATACACGTCGCCGGCAACCGGATAAGCGTAATCCTTTTTGATTAAGTCCTGAACAAATTCAATAATTTCATTGATGTGTTCCGTGGCCCGTGGATTAGCCGTAGCAGGTTCAATATTCA
Source organism: Levilactobacillus yonginensis (assembly GCF_964065165.1). NCBI lineage: Bacteria > Bacillati > Bacillota > Bacilli > Lactobacillales > Lactobacillaceae > Levilactobacillus > Levilactobacillus yonginensis. The sequence goes on from NZ_OZ061549.1 coordinate 1,045,039, forward strand.
ACGCCGCCGTGTCTTCCTTGAAGGCCTTGATAAAGCGGTCACCTAATTCAGGAACCGTGATGCCCTCTTTCTTAGCCTCGTTGATCATCTTATCGTCAACGTCGGTAAAGTTCGAGACATACTTGACCTGGTATCCGCGGTATTCAAAATACCGGCGAATGGTATCAAAGGCAATGGCACTACGCGCATTACCTATGTGAATATAATTGTAAACGGTGGGGCCACACACGTACATGTTGACCACTCCGGGGGTAATCGGTTCAAATGTTTCCTTTTGACGAGTCATGGTGTTAAATACTTTGAGCATCCCGAAGCTCCTTTCACGTCTCATAATTTTAATTGATTATCTGGTTAATGCCACCCGACCAAAATCATGCTGAATAAGGCGCTGATTCCTTAAACGTCGCCACATCCGCGGTGGAGCTTAGCTGAAAAGATCCAGTTGTTTGGTTCAACAACTCACGGTTGGCACCGGTCGAACAGTGCGGCAGCTTACTTCATCGAAATAAACTGAGGTAGCTCCATTGTAGCATAACCAGGGGATAACAAAGAAGCCGAATGAAGTGCCAATTGGCCTTCACTCGGCTTCTTTACAAAATCATTAACCTTCTAATTGCGCTAAGGTTTGTTTGATGTGGGTCAAAGCAGTTTCCCGCCCGACTAATTCAATGGATTCTGGTAGTTCTGGCCCGTGCATTTCGTGGGTCACAGCAATTCGAATCGGCATCCAAAGTTGCCGACCTTTGATACCAGTCTCAGCTTGAACTGATTTGATGACCTTAAAGATTTCCGGCGCATCAAATAAATCCAACTTTTCAATCTGAGCAGCGAACGCCTTCAAAACAACTGGCGCCGTCTCGTTGTTGATTTCGTCAAAGGCTTCACCAGTAACTTGGTCAGGTTCTTCAAAGAAGACTGAGGCCATGTCATTGATTTGGGCCATGTAACTCATCTGACGCTTGTACAGATTGATCAATTGCCGCGCCCATTCAATCTTTTGATTGTCTGGGTTAGCTGGGATATTACCTGCCTTGATCAGTTGCTTCAAAGCAAGGTCCATAATCGTACTGTCATCGGCATCCTTCACGTAGCGGTTATTCAACCATTCCAGCTTGTCACTATCAAACGTGGCAGGTGATGAACTCAACCGGGTTTCATCGTACATCTTGATGAATTGCTTACGGTTAAAGATTTCATCTTCACCCACTGGCGACCAGCCCAACAACAGAATGAAGTTGAACATAGCCTCTGGCAAATAGCCCAGGTCACGGTATTGTTCGATGAATTGCAGAACAGATTCATCACGCTTAGACAGTTTCTTACCAGTGTCCTTACTGATGATCAAGCTCATATGACCGAACTTAGGTGCTTCCCAACCAAAAGCTTGGTAGATCATTAATTGCTTAGGCGTGTTGGCAACGTGGTCATCACCACGGAAAACGTGGCTAATAGCCATTTTGTGGTCGTCAACCACCACGGCAAAGTTGTAAGTTGGCATACCGTCACGCTTAGCAATGACGAAGTCCCCACCAATGGTGTCAGAGTTAAAGGAAACGTTCCCCTTAACCATGTCATCCCAGGCAAAGATTTCGTCCTTAGGTACGCGGAAACGAATAACTGGCTTCAAGCCCTTAGCCTTAGCGGCATCGATAGCAGCTTGCTTTTCTTCCTCGTCCATTCCAGCGTATTCATATTCGTAATGAGGCATTTCTTTGCGGGCTTTTTGAGCTTCCCGGTCGGCTTGAAGTTCATCTTCCGTCCGGTAAGATTCGTAAGCCTTGCCTTCATCTAACAGTTGTTGGATGAGTGGCGTGTAAATGTCGCGTCGTTCGGATTGACGGTAAGGACCGTAGTCACCACCGACGTCAGGACCTTCATCCCAGTCCAAACCAAGCCACTTTAAGTTTTCCAACTGGCTCCGTTCACCGTCTGCGATGTTCCGTTTCGTATCCGTATCCTCGATTCGGATGATGAACTTACCCTTGTTGTGACGGGCAAATAAATAGTTAAAAATGGCCGTCCGGGCATTACCAATGTGCAAATGACCGGTTGGGCTCGGTGCGTACCGAACCCGAATTGAATTTTTCGCCAAAACGTTTGCGCCTCTTTCTAAATTTTATTCACGTTTAATTGCTGACACTTCGTCATAATTTTATGACGCAATGCTTTAAGTTTACAATGCTCGCCGAGAAAAATAAAGGCGTGACCCTTAATCCTTCTCAGAATTCCGCCAATTTAGGTAAACTAACGGGAACGCTTGGTACTTTTAGACCCCTTGGCTGCCGATTTTTCACTTTCAGCTTGCTCCTCGATATTCTTACTAGAGTGAGCTGGCTTAGCAAAAATCATCCGTCCGGCATCCGTTTGAATGGCACTCGTAACCGTTACATCCAACTGCTTATTGATAAAGTAACGTCCGTCTTCCACCACAACCATCGTCCCGTCATCCAGGTAAGCAACCCCTTGTTGTCGTTCAGTCCCATTCTTGACGACCATCACGTGGATGTCCTCACCAGGAATGACTCGCGGCTTCAAAGCATTAGCTAGAGAATTGATATTTAATACCTGAACATTTTGGAACTGGATGACCTTGTTCAAGTTGTAGTCGTTGGTAACGATCACCCCACCATTTTGTTTAGCCAGGGCAATCAACTTGCTATCAACTTCTGGAATATCTTCGAAATCACCCTCGTACATTTCAATCGGCATGATGTGTTCATTCTGCAGCTTGTTCAAAATGTCCAAACCACGACGACCCCGCACCCGTTTGATTGAATCACTGGAGTCCGCAATGTACTGAAGTTCATACAACACGAAGTTGGGCACTAACAGAGTGCCTTCCAGAAAGCCCGTCTTCGCCAGATCATAGATCCGACCGTCAATTAAGATATTAGTATCTAGAATCTTGTAATGATGAAAATTAGGCTCTACCTCTTTGTCTAAGACAGCTTTTTCCGCCTTCTCCTCGGTACTCTTCTTGTTTCGTGGTTGGAACAGCTTCCGCCATTCCTCCGGCCGCATTTTACTCAACCGCACACCGATTCGAAATCCAAAGTAACCAAAGAGTAGCATCAAAATTCCGGGAATGACGGTTCCAAACAGAACGTTGGGAATCTTAAACAGAAACGACGAAATTAACAACGCTAGAACTAACCCAACGATGGTCATCAACGCACCCAGAATCATGGTCACCGGATTCTGCTGATTCAAATAAGCTTCAATTTGATTGATTAGTTTCAACAACAGGCCCGCAAAGAGCACTCCCAAAATCAGGAAAATAATAGCACCAAGCAAAATATTAACGAGCATGTTGTCGACTAACGGACTTGTGACCCCCATCAGTAACCAGATGTGAGGCAGATAAGCAACTCCTAGAATGGCACCAATGACGGCGAAGACAATCAAAATCACTGTTTTCTTACGCATGTTTTATTCACCTCCCTTCACTGGCAGTGAACGTCTGTTAAACGCCCAGTGCCAACTTCAACGTCTGCCGCAACGTGGAAACCCCCACAACGTCGATTCCAGTCGGTGGGTTCCACCCTTGGAGATTATTCTTAGGAACGTAGATCCGTTTGAAACCAAGCTTTTTAGCCTCAGCAACCCGCTGTTCAACCCGGTTGACCCGACGAATTTCACCAGTCAGCCCGACTTCACCCACAAAACAATCGGTTGGGGCGGTTGCTGTATCCCGATAACTGGAAGCAATCGACATTGCAATTGCCAAATCAATAGCGGGTTCGTCAAGTTTGACCCCACCAGCAGCTTTCAGAAAAGCGTCTTGGTTTTGTAGCATCAGGTTCGCTCTTTTTTCCAAGACCGCCATCAGTAAGGAGACCCGATTACGGTCCAACCCGCTCGAGGTGCGTTGCGCATTGCCAAAGACTGACGGTGTAATTAATGCCTGGACTTCTACCAAAATTGGCCGAGTCCCTTCCATTGAGACTACAATGGCCGAACCAGTAGCATCCTTCAGGCGTTCCTCTAAGAAAATCTCTGAGGGATTGGCCACCTCATAGAGCCCGCCTTCCCGCATTTCAAAGATTCCCAGTTCGTTGGTGGACCCAAACCGGTTTTTAACTGCCCGTAAGATCCGGTAGGTATGGTGCAGATCACCTTCAAAGTACAACACGGTATCCACCATGTGTTCCAAGATCTTAGGGCCCGCAATGGCGCCCCCCTTAGTCACATGACCCACGACAAAGATCGTAATACCGTTAGTCTTGGCAATTTGCATAAGTTCACCAGTCACAGCCCGAATCTGAGAAACCGACCCAATGGCCGATTCAATTCCTGGCGCCTGCATGGTTTGGACAGAATCGATCACGACGTAATCTGGCTGCATTTGTTCAATGTTAGCCCGGATACTGGCCATATCCGTTTCTGGATAAAGATACAGGTTATCACTGTTAACCACTAGCCGGTCTGCCCGCATCTTAATCTGCGAAGCACTTTCTTCCCCAGACACATACAACACCTTACCTCCGGTCTGACTAAGTTGCCCAGACACCTGTAGCAGTAAGGTGGACTTGCCAATACCAGGGTCCCCACCAATTAAGATGAGGGAGCCTGGTACGATACCACCACCCAAAACCCGATTCAATTCTTCCATTTGAGTCTTGACTCGGGTTTCAGTAGAATGCTTAATTTCACTCATAAGCTGTGGGTGGGATTGTTTCCCGCCAACAGCTGTTCGCGTAGATTGTGGCTTGGGCTTGTCAGCAGCCGGGGTCACAACCTCTTCCACCATCGTATTCCACTCACCACAATTGGGACAGCGGCCCAGATAGCGCGGTGAACTATAATCACAGTTCTGACAAACATAAGTTGTTCTTGGTTTAGCCACGGAGATCCCCCTGTTTTCTTGATTGATTTAGCTTTATTTTAGCATACCTAATCGGTGTTCCCCACTAGTCCGTTGTGCTATTTTTCTGACCTAATTTTTGTCCGAAGACCCAAAACCACCCGTCCGTTGCTGGCGTGGAATCTGCTCCCCATCAGCGAGTAAAAATGGCATAAAAATCCCCTGCGCAATCCGTTGGCCCTTCTCGATAGTGAGGTCAGTTAGACCCACGTTGACCAGTTGAACAAAAATTTCGCCTTCGTTTTTATCATTATTATAGTAATCAGCGTCAATCACGCCCACCCCGTTTGGCAGAATCAAGCTATGCTTCAATGGATTGCTGGACCGGTTAGCCAGCATCAACACCTCACCTGGCTGCATAAACGCCTTGATCCCCGTCGGAACCAACCAAGGCTTCAAATCACTTTGCCCGGCCATTAACTCAGTCGCCGTTAAGGGTTCGCGGTGCTTAAGACGTTTAAAGGCGTGTAATAAATCATGGCGCCAAATAGAAGGTAACGTAAAGTCCTCGGCGCACTCAAAGTCGTAGCCCGCCGCCTGCTGCGTAGTTCTATAAGGAAGTTTTAACCCCTGATCGGCATACTTACTGACAATTTCAAATCCCCGTTGCATAAAAATCGACACTCCCTCATTTTTAGATGAACGCTAATCTTTCACTCTGTTACTAGAATAAGCATCCTCAGACCAGATTACCAGCAAAAGCACGTTCTCTCGAAAATTAGTTGACAACCCTTGCCTGATAGACCAAAATCGAAGTGAGACTGGTTTGAGAAAGGAGTTTTTGGCATGGTGTTGACGGAAGAACCTGGTCGCTTGACCCTGACGGTCGACGACCAGTTACAAGCAAGCTTACACTACGTTTGCTTAAGTGGCTCAAGCTGGGTACTCGAACAGATTTTTGTTCGGCCATCACAGCCCGCTACTGAATTAGCTGCTCAACTGATCACCCGGTTCATCGAGCTAGCAATGGCGGCACACGTAACCGTCAAATTGCTGGACCCGTACGCCAAACGCTACTTTGCTCAGCATCCCGCACCCACGTTACTGGCAGAGCATCAATTGCCAATCAGTGGAGCTGCAGCGATACAACCAGTATCTTTAAACTAGAACATTCAGAAGAGGAGACATTTAGATGGATCAGAATGCATTAAAGGCCCTCGTTGGCCAAGAAGCTGTAAAGTACGTCAAAGATGGCATGATTTTAGGTATCGGTACCGGCTCAACCGTCCGTTACATGATTGATGCCCTTGGCAAGCGCGTTAAGGAAGAAGGCCTCAGCATCGTGGGGGTCGCCACTTCAGACCGTTCCGCTAAGCAAGCTGAATCATTGGGTATCACCATTAAGCAATTGGACGAAGTTGACCACCTCGACCTCACCATTGACGGTGCTGACGAAATTGACGACAACTTCCAAGGAATCAAGGGTGGCGGTGCTGCTCACCTCTGGGAAAAAATCGTAGCGATTAACTCGACCAAAAACATGTGGATCGTGGATGAAAGCAAGATGGTCCACCACTTAGGCCAATTCCCGCTTCCACTGGAAGTCATCCCATTCGGTTCCACCCATGTGTTGGAAAAGCTGGATAAGATGGGCTTACACCCTGAGTTCCGGATGCAAGAAGACGGCAGCCACGTGCTGACCGACTCCAAGAACTACATCATTGACCTGCACCTGGGCCGAATCGACCATCCCCATGAATTGGCCGATACATTAAACGGCATCGTGGGTGTCGTTGAACATGGTCTCTTCTTAGACACGGTCAACACGGTGATTGTCGGTCGCCAAGACGGACCAGAAGTCTTGAACGCACGGGACTAGTTTTCACTTAACTCTAAATTTTAAACTGACTCATTTAATTCGATTGTGGAATTAAATGGGTCAGTTTTTTTGATGGCCTTTATAAGACTCTTTTTGGTTCAAGCTCCCATTGTTCATGGGGTCTAAACTAATAGCTTCCCGGTGATAAGGTGCCATCCGTGAAACTATTAGTCCGGTAGTGTATCATTAATACATGTTTAATATTGCTTTAAAATATTTGTAGAGTGAGGTAATTACATGGAAACGACACAGTTAAGCAACGGCGTTACCATCCCCATGTTAGGATTCGGAACTTACTTAATTGACAGTAAGGACGTCCCAGCAGCTATCAAGACAGCCCTAGATGCTGGCTATCGGCATCTCGATTGCGCCCACATTTACGGCAACGAACCGGCTGTTGGTACGGCCATCAAGGCATCTGGCATTGACCGTTCTGACCTGTTCATCACGTCCAAAGTTTGGAACGCCGACCAGGGTTACGATAAGACTCTGGCCGCCTTTGACCAGACGTTAAGTGACTTACAGTTAGACTATTTGGATTTATATTTGATTCACTGGCCAAACGAAGAAAACTTCGACCTCACCTTAGACACTTGGCGCGCCTTAGAAACCCTCTACCAACAAAAGAAGGTTCGCGCCATTGGGGTTTCCAACTTCTCCGAAGACCAACTGAACCAGGTCTTTGCTATGGCTAAAGTTAAACCAATGGTCAACCAAATCGAACGCCACCCTTACAAAGTACAAGCCGAATTAGGTAAGTTCGACACGGACAACGGTCTGCTTAACGAAGGGTACTCACCAATTGGCCACGGTCACCTGATTCTCGAAGACCCCGTCATCACTAAGCTGGCTGACAAGTACGGTAAGTCACCGGCACAAATTGTTTTGCGGTGGCAAGTCGATACTGGCTTTGTGGTCTTCCCTAAGTCCTCAAAACCAGCCCGGGTACGGGAAAACTTTGAAATTTCCGGCTTTCATTTAACGGCCGAGGAAATTGCAGAAATCAACGGCTTAGATCAAGACAAGCATTTAAATTACGACTAACCCAGCGTTCTACATTAGAAATACCGGTCATTCAAAGCTGACCAGCGTCTGGGAGAAATGAAGTGCCCCATAATTGTTAGATTGGTAATTCTAACGATTATGGGGCACTTCAAGTTAGTGAGTTTCCTTTTAATTTCTCAGTTACCTATTTACGCTTAAGCAGGTGGCTAATCAACCAAAAGGGTGTGCGCCAAGGGCGGTTAGTCAACCAACATTAACGTCGATAGACGCATAATTCCGGGCTTAGATTGTTTGTCTGTCGGGGTTAAACGGAGCTGACTGCCGTTGTCGCACGCTTCGACTATATTTGTTCGGAACGCAAAAGGACCTGAGACTTTTGTCCCTGACCTCACGAATTTTAACCAGACCTATACAAAAATGAGAAGATTGGGGTACAATGAGAGAATAGTTAGGAGAGTGACGTCATTGAGTAAAGAAATCACGGCGGATCAAACCGCCCGTTATCAACAAGCTTTAGCTGCTGACCCCACTGCAAAGGTCTTAGAACGGGCCGTCAGTCATCAAGGAATTTTAGCAACCTCTGCCGATTACGCATCAGAAACCGACATGACTCCCGTCTTCTCCATTGATTTGGACACTGGAAAAGTTGCCAACCAAAAGCAAAGTGGCCGCTGCTGGATGTTTGCCGCATTGAACACGATGCGTCATCATTTAGCCGACCTCTTCAACTTAAGCGATTTTGAATTATCTCAAAATTACGCCAACTTCTGGGATAAGTTCGAAAAAGCCAACTACTTTTACGAAAACGTCTTGGCCACTGCTGACCAACCAACGTCTAGTCGAAAGGTTGCCTTCTTAATGGCCACCCCACAACAAGACGGTGGGCAATGGGACATGCTGTGTGCCATCATTGAAAAGTACGGCATCGTGCCTAAGTCCGTCATGCCTGAAACTTACAACAGTTCCAAGTCCAGCGAACTCAACAGCACGTTGAACTTAAAGCTACGTAAAGATGCCGTTATTCTACGTAAATTAGTTGCCGACAAAGCTAGTGATGCTGACATTGCCGCTGCTAAGGACAAGATGTTAGGCGAAGTTTACCGTTTACTGAGCTTCTCACTCGGTGAACCCGTTAGCGAATTTGATTTCGAATACCGCGATGATGACAAAAACTACCACATCGACAAGGGCTTGACCCCTAAGTCCTTCTTCGACAAGTACGTCAACTGGGACTTAAGTGACTACGTTTCCATCATCAACGCCCCAACCGACGATAAGCCATACAACCACACCTACACCGTTGAAATGTTAGGTAACGTGGTCAACGGCCGCCAAGTCAAGCATTTAAACGTTACGATGCAAGACTTCAAGCAACTGGCCATCAAGCAATTGCAAGCTGGCCAATCCGTTTGGTTCGGTTGTGACGTTGGTCAATCCTCAGAACGTCAAAAGGGAATCATGGACACCAAGTTCTACGACAAGGATGCCCTTTTCAACATCGACTTCTCCACGACCAAGGCAGAACGCCTCGATTATGGTGAAAGTATGATGACCCACGCTATGGTCTTAACTGGTGTCGACTTAGTCGATGGCCAGCCAACCAAGTGGAAAGTTGAAAACTCCTGGGGTGAAAAGGTCGGCACGAAGGGTTACTTCGTGATGAGCGACGCTTGGATGGATGAATATTGCTACCAAGTTGTTGTCAACAAACAATTCTTACCTGAAGATTTGAAAAAAACTCAGGAAACCGAAGAACCAACTGTTTTGGCGCCATGGGACCCAATGGGTGCTTTAGCTTAAGCAGCAGTTATTTCCTAATAAAGTTCAAAAGTCCGCGAAATCTTCAATGATTTCACGGACTTTTTGGTTTGTTAGACTGACGCTTTTAGCGTTTCAAAAAGATTTATTGTGGCTTCAAACGCCGTACCAGAGCCCTGTTAAACCTCCAGTAGTTCCTTGGCAATCATACCCACCAGGCTACTTGATCACACGAGCAATATTTTCCGCAGTCCGGGCCAAATTGGCCTGTCCCGTTTGAATGGCAGTTGGCAAATCAACGACTCCCGGTAGGATGCCAAAGATGGCATCGATTCCCAAGTCATAGAGTTGGTCAATCCCCTCACCCACGTTGCCAGCCAGACCAATCACCTTAGCATGTGGACTGACCGCTTTCACAGCCTGAGCCGTTCCCATTGGCGTCTTCCCATACTGCGTCTGAAAATCAATAGCTCCTTCACCAGTAAAAGCCAGGTCAGCACCGACTGCTCGCTCTTTCAGGTGCGTTTCACGAACCACAATTTCGACACCCTGCTCCATTTGTGACTGGGTAAACGCTAATAGACCCGCTCCCAATCCGCCAGCAGCACCAGCACCAGGATAATCTGCCAAGTCTTTTCCCAAAGCTTGTTTAATAATTGTTGCATAATGGGCCAAGTTTTCATCAAGAACGGAAACCATCTCTGGTGTCGCTCCCTTCTGCGGACCAAAGACGGCTGCCGAGCCTTTTGGCCCCACCAACGGATTCGTCACGTCAGACGCGATGCGAACCTTGGTTTGGGCCACCAGCGGATCAACTCCAGAAACGTCGATACTGGCTAACTCGGCCAAGCCACCACCACCCCGCTTGATGGACTCACCGGCAGCGTTAAGGAACTTGACACCCAACGCCTCGGCCATCCCTTGTCCGCCATCTGTAGTAGCACTACCGCCAATACCAATAACGATTTCCCGAGCACCGTGATGCATTGCATCCAGCATCAGTTGACCGGTCCCGTAGGTCGTTGTAATCAAGGGATTCTTAGTCTCATTATTAACAAACTGAATCCCACTAGCCGCGGCCATTTCAATGACGGCAGTTCGTTGATCACCCAACAACCCGTATTCAGCAGAGACGGTCTCACCTAAGGGGTTCAGCACATCGGCGTGTTTAAAAGTCCCCTGTGTGGCATCAACCAGGGACTGCACCGTCCCCTCGCCACCATCAGCCATTGGCACAATTTCATAGTCTGCATCCGGGAATACCCGTTGTAAACCGGTGTGAATAGCCTCGGCTGCTTGTTTCGCAGTCAGGCTTCCTTTAAATGAATCTGGGGCGACCACAATTTTCATAAGTAAACCATCCCTTCTCTTAATCTAGAACAAGGTAAACATGATGACTCCCACAATCGTCATCGTCAACCCCACAGCCGTTTCATAGGGGACCGACTGCATCCGTTCTTTTAAAGTCATATTCATCGCATTCGCCGTCACGTGGAAGTAATTTCCTTGAGGTAGGTGATCAATCACCGTAGCACCCGTATGAACCATCACAGCTGCCGCTAATGGCGCCGTACCAAAGGCCAAGATAGCTTTACCGAATGACCCGGTGGCTAAAATAACACCGGTCGATGTCGATGCCGTAGCTGCAGCCATCAGGATACCAGCAATTGGGGCCAAGAAAGTGCCAGAAATACCGGAAATCTTGATCAGATGTACAATAGCTGCGGGAAGCGTTGAGGTCGTAATCAGACCGCCAATCGCTCCGGCTCCAATCAAAATCAAGACGACGTCCGTCATCCGTGCCATACCAGCCTTGGTATAGGCCAAAACTTGCTTGCCCTGGTGCATGGCTAGCATCCCAACTAACCCCGCCAATGGTAAAATATACATGGCGTCCACTTCAAATTTTTCTAATAACTCAATATGTAAAATACTCCCAACGGGATTCAGAAGGAGCAAAATAACTGCCAATACGGGTGCAACAATAGCGGACCGCAGTGAAGGCAGTTCTACCGGTTCATCGGACGTACTCTGGTCTTGATTGGCCTGCACGTCGGCCATCGTGGCAATGGCACCCCGATGGCGCAACAACGTAGCAATTAATACCGTCATGATTAGCCCAAAGACAGCGGGAATAAAATCGGCCACCATTAATTGACTCAATTCAATATTAAAGCCATGTGCAGCAGCAATGGTGTTAGGATTTGGCGAGATAATGTTCCCCGCCTTCCCCCCACCAGACAAGGCAACCAGCAATGCCAGCTTAGAAATTTTCATCCGGCTTCCTACTTCCAGCGCAATTGGCGCCACAATCAGGACAGCTACGGGAATGAAGACCCCTACGGCGGTAATGATCATGGTTGCCAGCGCCAACGAGAAAATAGCGAGGCTTTCACCAAACTTTGTGACGATTCCCCGTGCAATGGCGTTCGCCGCACCGGACTCCATCATGACACCAGCAAAGACACCAGCAGCCAAGACCCGGACAACGGTTCCCATCACGCTCTGAGAGCCCGTCACCACAATGTTAACGGTTTGTGTAAGATTAGCACCACCAATAAGTGCGCCCACAATAGTTCCCAGGAGTAATGAGTAAACGGGATTTAATTTACGAAGAATTAAAATAATTGCAAGAGCCAACCCGATTAAGGCTCCAATCCAGCTAACAGAAACTGACACGTGTAGTCCACTCCCATCTTAGTCATTGTTCTCCAGTAGATTTCACAAAGGACTCTTGCAGTATAGCGCAATGCAGTTTCTTATGAAAGCGCTATATTTATCCGGACTAATTATTGCCGCACCCGTGAATTCACGTTCTAACTGCAGGTATACCGGTTTAATATAATCGGTTAAATCCAAGTAAAATTCGTTTTGGCCCACAATCAATTTCCAGACTAATCTGAATATTGGCTAATTAACATTTAAAGTCGCCAGGCGAATTTCACAAATAACTTGGTACCTAAAAAGGGGGGCCCGGATTAAATCCCGGCCCCCTTTACGTTAAATTGGCTGACACTACTACCCGCAGGCAGCCAACGCCAGGCTATTTAAGACTTTTTGTCGTTAGCACATGTTTAAAGGTGGTCTTCGCTAGCTCCTCGGTCGACCAGTCTGGCCACATAGTCTTCTTGTAGAAATTGTTTGAGAGAAAAATCACCCCGGTCCGCCCATTCTTACTCATGACGAACGTCCCTTCGTAGAATTCTCCTAACCCATGACCATAGTAACCAAGCTTCTCAAAGTGGTACATCCCACCGGCATAGTCTGCGTCCGCCAAATTAGCTTCATGGAGCACGTTGGCTCCACTAGGCGTTGCCAACAGAGTCCCCTGAATGATGGCCCGCTCTGCTCTGAACAGGTCACCAGCACTCATTGTCGCATTACCAGTGGCCACCTGAGCCTCCATATCTCGCATGGACGTTGAGACCGGCGTGGTGTAATCACCCGGAATATTGCCTTTATACCCCATCGTCATCCCCTTCGTTGTGGACCGAATCTGGGCAAAGGAAGTATGGTTCAAGTCCAGTGGCGTCACCATGTGTTCATAGAAGTTTTGATAGTAGGATAATCCGGTCACCCGGTTGACAATGGCCGCCAACAGAACAAAACTGATTGGCTGATAGTTAAACTTATTGACTGACTGCTTATCTACCCGGGCCAGTTGGCTAGCGTACTGGTACACGCCTTTCTCAGACAACGTCGTACTAGGATCAACCTCTCCCACCAGACCAGCCTTCATATCGAGCATCTGCCGTAATATCACCCGCTTACTACCAGCAATTTTCGGGTAATATTTACTTAATTTATCCGTCAGCGAAATTTTACCGGCTTGAACGGCCCGCATGACCAACATTCCCGTCATCGATTTCTGAATGGAGTTCACAACAAACTGAGAGGTCGCCTTGTTCTGCTGTTTTTTCTCCGCATTGGCCATCCCAAATGACCGCTGATAAACCACGCGGTCGTTCTTCACAACTAAGGCCGTCCCACTGAACTTCTTATCCTGCAATGCCGTAGTCAGTTTGCCCGTAAAAATCGGCGTTCGTTTCCCCAAATTACGTCGATCAAATGCAGTCACTTGATGTGTACGCTGTCGGCTACTGTCGCGGGCATCCGAACGAATATCCCGTTTAATTTTCTTGGCCGACTTACGATTAGACGTCGCGATTTCTTTTTTGTCCTGTGTATCGATCTGATGCATCCCAAAGACCAGGCCACTTATCCCCAAGATAATGACCAGTAACACACCCCAATGGATCAAATTTCGCTTATTCACTTTTCCCCAATCCCCCATCTATTGATACTACTAGCTTGATTATACGAAAAAGTTGGCCAAAAACAATGATTTATGAACATTGCTTCCGCCAACTTAATTATCTTATTCTTTTGTTAATTTTCACCTACAGAATGGTCTTTCGTAACACATTCAACCGATTATCAAAATCATAGCGAATCGGTTCACCGTTCGCAACTTCAACCTGACTGATATCTGCATCAGCAACATGATCGAGATACTTAATCAATGCCCGCAGCGTACTCCCATGCGCGACCACTAACTGATTGTCACCAGCCAACAACCGAGGGGCAATTTCATCCTCCCAATAAGGCATCAATCGATGATAGGCCATTTCCAGACTCTCACCCAACGGCTCCACGTGGGACCCAAATTGATCATAGCGCCGGTCCTGGGTCACGTGATCCAGCAACGGTGGCACCGTTTCAAAGCTCCGCCGCCAAATCTTCACCTGGGCAGTCCCTACGGCCTCCTGAACAGCCGCCTTATTCTTACCACGAAGCGCCCCATAATGCCGCTCGTTCAGTCGCCATGACTTATACTCTGGCAAATAAAGTTGATCAATGGCTTCCAAAATGATGTGAGACGTCACAATTGCCCGCTGAAGCATGGACGTGTGCAATGCCGCAAACTGGATACCGGTCTCAGCAACCAACTCACCAGCACTCCAGGCTTGATTCCTGCCCTTAGCTGTCAGTGGCACGTCACTCCACCCCGTGAAAATATTATCCCGGTTAGCGACACTCTCTCCATGCCGTAAAATAACTAGCGTTGCCATCGCCATACTCCCTTTCTCTCAGTCATTTCAATCAATTCCCACCAACCATGATACCATAGCTCCCACAGCGTTTCGTCTAATTCGTGTAACTTTTCACGAGAATAATTGGGTCACCTGCTGAAACATATCCGCTACTAAAAAAATGCCACCGTCCTCCATTTAAAAGGACGTGTGACATTGGTTTAATGATTAATCGGTTGAGGACTCTTCAGTGTGTCGTTCTAATTTGGCTAAAGCAGCTTTAGCAATTGCCGACTGTTCAGCCATAGCTGGCGTTTGAAAATCGCTGACATCCTCTTCTTCCAAATCGGATTCGCGTGCCTTGACCCGGTTTCCCATGAAAGTAATGACTGACCCGATCAGAATGATGACAATCCCAACAATGGTATTCGTCAGAATTTTTTCGTGAATCAGAACAGCCGCCATGATTGGCGCTAATCCTGGCTTGATAAAGAAGACCAGTGAAGCGGTGGAGACATCGGAACGTTCCATTGCCAAGAAGTAAAAGGCAAACCCACCACCGGTCACACAAACCCCGATGAAAAACAGAATCCAGAAGTAGTGGAAGCTAACATTTTGTAAAATTGGCATCGCAGCAAATTGGCGTAGCCACCCCACCTGACGCATGTTGCCAGCAATCGCTGGCACGTGGGTAATGGCCATGATGATAAACAGTTCTAATGAGCCAGCCAAGAAAGTAAAACAGGTCATCACAATTCCGTTGAATTCGTGCCGGACAGAACCCCACCGAGAAACAATACTGTACAAGCCAAAGGTCAATGCCGAGGCGATGGCTAAGGTCAGCCCCACGGGATTCGTTAAATGTGCGGGATTAACGATAACTACCAGACCAATGATGGAAACAATGACAGCAATTAAGTTAGCTCGCCCCATTCGTTCATGCAGGATCAAATACGAGAAAATCAAAGCAAAAACTGGGTTACAACTGAACAACACGGCGACGGTGGAAGCTTCATCCACCGTAATTGCCAATTGATACAGCGTCATACTGATGATGACACAGACCAAACCGGTCAGGAAGAACAACGCCCAATCACTTCGATTTAAGCGATGTTGTTGTTTATGTAAGGCACGTAATGCGATGGGCAGCAAGACAATGCCCCCAATGAAGAACCGGATAAGGTTCAACTGAATGGGGTTGAACGCCCCACCGGCTGACTTCAAAGCGATTTCCATTGAACTAAACATTAAAGTTGAAAATGCGATGTACAACATTGTTTTTCTCAAAACGAAAAATTGTTCCTCCTTATGTGAACCGACTCAACAATTAGGCAACGTGCTGGACGATCACCATCAGAATCGGAATCACCACTAAACTTAGGAGGGTCGTTTCGGTTACCATGATGGCCGCGTAATCGGCGTCTGCTCGATAGAGCTTGGCGACTACTGGTGCATTCGTCATGACGGGCATCGCTGCTTGCAAAATAAAAACCTGTTTCATTAAAATTGGTAAAGGTAACGGTAATACTAGGCACGCCATTAGGGTCGGTGCCACAATAAACCGTCCAAACAGAATGCCCCAACTATCTCGGTTGAACCGGATGTTCTGCAATCCTGCCCCGGCAATGGCAGTCCCGATAAAAATCATCGACAATGGAATCGTCAGACCACCGATATACTGGAAATCCTTCATAATCCAATCTGGTAATTGGATATTTAAGAGGACCAAGAGAACGCCCACGATGAACCCCAGTAATGGCGGTGAAAAAATCTTCTGAAGGGTATCTTTGAGGTTGAATATAGCCTTGCCTTGACCATCACGCTGAATGAGATAAACCCCTAAAGTCCAAAAGAAAGTCGTGTTTGCCATGTAATAGACTAACACGAACGGTAAACTCTTCGGCCCAAACAACGCTTCATTCACGGGCAAGCCCACAAAGACCGTGTTTGAATTCAAAAACATTGATTCAAACAGTCCTCGGTGTTGCGGGTGAATCCGAAATAGGTGGAAGGCAATCATCGAAAGGCCAAACATGATCAGCATTGAAATAATCGGAAACCGGAGATCCGGCAACGTTCGTTTCAACGTGACCGCGGAAAACTTCGCGGTAATGGTGCTGATCATATAGGCCGGCAACGCAATCTGCGTCACCAACCTGGCGATTAGCTTCGGCGCTTGATCGTCAAACCAGCCTCGGCGGGAAAGCACGTACCCCAGGCTGATCATGACCAAAATGATCAAGACCCCTGAGACACTTCGAATAAAGACGGCCATTGGCTAACCTCCCCGCTAATCGTTACGAAAAATTAGAGTTTCTTAAGCAACGCGTCTTATTATAGCATAGGTCCGCGCAAACACGTCTGCGGAACCGTTTACAACCAGTGTTCTTATCCGGTTTATCCTACCTTGACAGCTTGTGAATTCTCCAAAATTGCGGTAAACTTTCCCTCATTATCTGGGAGTTGACGGGACCCACACATTTACGAACGTCGAAATTTATGGTCTAATGGATTAATTGAGTCTACAGATAGGATTCCAGGGGAATTTTAAAATCTGGTAAAGTTGGTTTTCACCCTTTTAACTGGTGGTAAATCTGACTTATAATGGTCTAAAGATTTTGATGAGGATGAGGAAAATAAATATGCCAAACGATAATGAACCACGGCGGCACCACTCCCCCGAAGACTTTGAACAAGTCTACGACCGGCGTGCCGACCGAAACTCACACTACAAACAACCACAAGTTCACCCACATCGACCAGTCATGTGGACACTTGTCATCGCCCTACTCGTTCTGCTAAGTGGGGGCTTAGCATACGGCTATCAGGCGTGGAATTCGGCCAAGAAGACCTTCAGTCAAACTTACGAGGCCTCAAACGCCGCAAAAAGTCGAAACGTGTCAGCCGTCTTGCGGTCAAACAAACCTTTCTCAATTCTCCTAATGGGAACTGACACCGGTGCCTTAGGCCGTTCAGATGTTGGCCGAACCGATACCATGATGGTTGCCACCATTAATCCACAGAAGGAAACGGCCTACTTAACGAGTATTCCGCGGGATACCCGGGTCACAGTCGGTTCCGGTCAGAACACTTCTATTCAGAAAATTAACGCGGCCTACACCATTGGTGGTGCCAAAACTGCCGTTAAAACCACGGAAGACCTCTTGGATATTCCAATCGACTTCTATGCCATTGTCAACATGGGTGGGTTGGAAAAGATGGTCAACGCCGTTGGTGGTGTGGATGTTAAGCCTACACTAACTTTCCAATATGGCGCTGCTAATGTGGTCAAGGGTAAAAAGACCCATCTCAATGGAAAACAGGCTCTAGATTACTCCCGGATGCGTCACGAAGATCCGCTGGGTGACTACGGTCGGCAAAAGCGACAACGAGAAGTCTTACAAAAACTGTTTGTGAAGGCAGCTGGGCTCTCATCAATTACCCGCTACCAAACCATCCTTAAGTCCTTGAATGGTAATTTAAAGACTGACTTGACTTTCGACGATCTGATGCAGATTCGAGCTAAGTACGGTGATGCCTCTCACCACATCAATTCTGAAACCTTACAAGGACAAGATGCAATGATTGACGGTCTTTCCTATCAAGTTCCTACCACGACCGAGCTTAAAAAGATTTCTAATCATATTCGGAAGACTTTAGGCCTGGCCAATACGACGAAGTTTACGACTGACGCTGATGCGTCTACCGATGGGACCACTGGTACTGGTTATGACAATACTGGATACAATGCCACCGGCGCTGCGACCAATACTGGTTACGGTTACTAATAGATGAATGATCAAGGTTTGAGATGAACATCTCGAACCTTTTTTTATGCCGTCGTATAAATTTAACTTGTCACGTAAATTAAAGTCCTGTAATATCTAAATAGTAATTATTACTATCTAGATATTAAGGAGTGTTTTTTAAATGTCAGTTTTTTTAAAGAAATTTTCAGTTATTGGGGTGCTACTGCTAGCTCTATTCACGTTGACTGCTTGTCGTCATCAGTCGCAGTCAACGACCACTCGGACCAAACCAATCCACGTTGTCGCTAGTCTAGACTTTTACGGTGAGGTCGCTCGAGCCGTTCTAGGGGACCACGGAACCGTCACCACGATTATTAAAAGCGCAAGCGTTGACCCCCATGACTTTGAACCCACTCCCCAGGACGCAGCTGCGGTCTCTCATGCCACTATCGCTTTAGCTAACGGACTTGGCTATGATGCCTGGATGCAAAAGTTGATCAAAAGTAGTGGCAATGATCATCTTAAGGGTATCCAGGTCGGTGAAGATGTCATGGCCAAGAAAATGGGAGCTAACGAACATATCTGGTATGATCCCGAAACAATGACACGTCTGGCAACGTACTTAGCCACCCAATTTGGCAAGACTGCTCCCAAATATCGGTCCATTTACCAAAAAAATGCAAACAGGTACATCCAACAGCTAGCCCCATTGCAGCGTCAAATAAAAAAGTTAAAACAAGGAAGTGACCACCGTGCTGTCGATGTTAGCGAACCAGTCTTTGACTATGCGCTCAACGCGCTGGGCTACCGACGACTTAATCAGCAATTTGAAATAGCTGTCGAGAACGGTACTGACCCTACTCCTAAAACCATTCGAAACATGCAGAATGACATTAAGCAACGCAAAATTGCTTTCTTTGTTAACAATAGTCAGACTAGCGATAAAACCGTCAAATCATTGGTTAAACTGGCCAATACCCATCACGTGCCTGTTCTTAATGTGACAGAAACGTTGCCGCAGGGGAAGACCTATCGTTCGTGGATGACCAGCCAGTATACCCAATTAGAACGAATTCAATAATTGGATACGCTGATGCAACCAAGACGTCCACTATTTTTGCTGGTCAACAGTTTACCAGAATTCTCCATCTGGTTAAATCCATGGTTCAATCACGATAGCTTATAATACCTTAACTACGGCAAGGACTGATCAGATCGGTCCTAACGCCTCACGCACAAATGGACTGCAATCCCAATAATCATTGGAGTAAGTGAGTCATACTATTCCGAAGTTACCACACTAAAAGATATATGTCGTTGTGCTTTTTGAATATTGCGTTAAAATAGATTTAAACTTATCAGAACGAACGGCCCTTTAAAGCGTCCAAAGGAGAGGATCGGCATGTATCGATTTTTCGTACAGCCTCAAATAAATCAAGATGATAACCGAGTCTTTGGTTACGAAGTTTTACTCCGCAAGCAGGAAAACGATACCTGGGTTTTGCCTAAACACTTTACGGATATTTCCGTAACCGATCAGGCGAAACTCCTAGAAGAAGCAGCAGCATCCCTACACACCGCTGTTAATAACCAAGTCTTGGCTTTTAATCTTAACAATCAACAACTACGGGATCCCCTGACTTTAGGGACAATTATTGCGCTGAAGAAGCGTATTGCCCCCGCAGCTCTCACGATTGAATTAACGGAAGCCCCCACCCTCGATGAGATGAAACTCTTCAGTATGTCCGTCCATCAGTATGGCATTGGTTTAGTATTGGATGACGTAGGTACTGGTAGTAACACCTACGAAAATATTCGTTTTCTCTTACCCTTCGTGGATGAAATCAAGTTTGCCATGCAGAATTTGCGGATGAGTGGCGAAGGTGATTTAATTCCAGCTAGCTTAGCTTTCTGGGCACAAACCGCCCGCGACTTCCGCCTCCGGCTCGTTCTGGAAGGTGTTGAGAATGAACAGGATCAGGAACTTGCCAAACAATTTGGCATAACGCTTCATCAAGGGTATCTATATGGAAAACCTAGTTTAGTTTAAAAAACTTATTTTAAGCGCAAAGAGGGTCTGAGACAAAAATCTCAGACCTTTTTTTACGCCTCAAACGTATACGGTTGAAACGTATACGGTTGAAACGTGCGACAAAAGGCAGTCCGTTCCACTTAGCCGCGATAGACAAGCAATCCAAGATCGAGAATTATTCGTCTACTAGCGTTATCGCTCATTAACTAACCTGTTTAATCTCGCCCTATTTTTAGGGACACCCTTTTAAATCCGTTACCAAATTGGGTGAGTCAGTACTGTTTTCTCTGTCCACTTTTAAAAAACTGTTTCGTTATCATGGAAAAAGCACTGGTAACACGTTAATATGTGATAATGAAATTAATTGATACTAAAACCTATTTATTCGGATTGGATGGTGACTCGCATTGACTTGGTCCCACTGGTTCGTGACACCGGCCGTCACTAGTCTCTTCTTTCTTCTGGGTGTCCTAACCCTATACTGGTTTCTCACAAACGGGATTATTCGTTTTCTTAAAAATCATGGCAAGCACCCTAACCCTGATCAGGTGCGGACTCACGTCGGAGTCATTTACATTACCCTATTGATTGTTGGTATGCAGTTAGCAGTTAACGGTACCTCTAACAGTTGGGTCTTCGCTAACTTTCAAATATTTGCAATTGTTTTCGTCAGCTACTTTTTACTGCTAGATATTCACTTTTGGCAGCTAGTCAGTGTCATTTTAATCTTCATGGCCGTCAATGGGACTATGTTCGTTGGCTTATCTTGGATTTTTGGTACCTTCTACATCGGCTTGTTCTATGCAATGAAATTAGTAAAGAAACATCGTCACCATCACTGGCTAGACTTTGTGGATTATACGATAGCCAGTCTCACATTCTCAGCGGTTCTCTGGGGGCTAATCGGCATACGCTTTGAGTTGCCCCATACAACGTTGATTTGGGAACTGATTTTCAGTTTCTTTCTGCTTACCATTATGTACATTTACTTGGGGACGTTAATTTCCAGTGCTTCAACACTAGCCCAACTGACCTACACAACTAACTTTGATGAATTGACGAAGGTCAAAAACTACTTTGCCTTCAAAAATGATTTTGAGCGTGGATTTGGTCAGAGTAAACTTGCCAATCAACCACTGACCTTGATGTTATTTGATATTGACCACTTCAAAAATGTTAATGATACGTATGGTCATCTAGCCGGTGATTATGTGCTTAATAGAACGGCTAACCTAATCACCACTCAGTTACAAACTATTGATCCAGAATTATCGCTATACCGAACCGGAGGAGAAGAATTCACGATTCTCTTCACTAATTACTCGATGCAACAAGCCCGGACCCACATTGATGCTATTGCGCAGTCCATTCGCGAAACCAAATTCGAACAGGCTGGTAATCAAATTACCGTTCGCCTTTCAGTTGGTGTGACCCAGGTCCGTCGAGCAGACGTCGAACAACTGGACGTTTATAAGCGAGCTGATCAAAACCTTTATTACTCTAAACGTCATGGCCGAGATCAAGTCACAGTTGGTTAAAAGTAGCGTTGCTTCTTTCCAAATTGGAAATAGAAGCAACGCTTTTTTTACGACTTTTTTGGTATTTCATATGAAAAAGGTTATAAGGTGAACGGGGTGAATAATCAACGTAGACATGTTATGGTAAAGCTACCAAAAATTCAGATTGGTGGTGGCTTCATGAGAGACCTTGGACAACTCTCCTATCATTTCGGCATCAAAGTAAGAATCTACCCTTCCGATCAGCAAAAACAATTAATTAAACGTAACGCTGATGCGTACCGCTTCGTTTACAATGAGCATCACGCCATTCGACAGCGCTTGGAACATCTTCATCAAATTAAACACCCACCTACCAAAGTCCACGCATTCATCCAACACCTCACCAAAAGCTTAGACTATCAGCGTATGGCCCTTAATCATCCTTTCCTAGCAGATCCTCGAATTGACGCCCACGTCCGGCTACAGGCTGTCATTGACTATCGTACCCGGCAAGCAGCTTACCTGACCGGAAGTGCTAAACGTCCCCACTTTCTACGGAAGAGTTATACATGGCGGTACCAATTAGCTTGCCAGTATCACCATCGGAGCCACGGTTCCCTCCGTAATGGATCGATTGCATTCACCGATGAACACCACGTCACGCTGCCCATCATTGGGCGGTTGCGGGTGGGTGGTTCTCAATCCCGACTACTGACTCGGGATACCCCTATTCAAATTTGCTTGGCAACTTTGACTAAAGACGCCACTAACCACTACTACCTTTCTCTGCAGCTAACTAGTCCAGTCCCCTTCGTTCACCCTTTAAGCGCCCAAACACAGCCTATAGGTATCGACCTAAATACTGCCAATTTTTTGACCACTTCAACGGGCCATACTGTGGTCAATCCCCACTTCAATCGACGACTCAGTTCTCGCTTTAGAAAAGCTATGCGCCGATTAAGTTTGCAACGACGTTTGGCCCAAAAAGAAAGGCGACCCCTAAGGACCGCCAAAAATTACCAAAAACAACGCCAATGTGTGGCAAAACTACTCATTAAGTTACACCAGCAACGGGAAAACTTTCTACAACAATTGAGTACCCAAATTTTTCGCCAACACAATCTCGTGGTTGCAGAAGAGCTTCGTGGCCAGGACACAGCCCGTAACTACGCCATGTCTTGGCGCTTTCGCGACCCCGGTTGGATCTCATTGCTAACCATGCTACGCTATAAAGCCCAGCTGTACGGGCGAACATTTATCACGGTTAATCCCGTCTCAACCACCCAAACCTGTAGCCACTGCGGTTACATCTTACACGGTCAGCAGAAACTAACTTGCCGTGAACGAACTTGGTGGTGTCCACACTGTCTAGCATTTCATCTCCGTGATCAGAACGCCGCCCAAAATATCTTAAATCGTGGACGGCTCCATCTAGCATAATAACTCCCCCGTTCGGCAACTTGCGGGTTTGGCGTGATGAACAATACTTAACCTAGGAAAATCACGCAAATTGCGGTTCCTTGGCTGCTAACCAAGGCTCGCAAGCGTCAATGACGCAGTTGACTACCAACCGTGGAACCATTGTGTCCACGTAACTAACCTAAAAATCTTCTTCGTCAACCGCCGGATCATCAGGATCTTCTACGTGACGAATTCCTGCTCTAGCTGCTGTTTCAATTCGTGGAATCACTTCCGCCAACGGTTGATTTTGACTCGACAATGCTTCAATTAACATTGGCAGGTTTAGCCCTGAAACGAGACCATATTTATCTGCATGTTGTGCAACAATTTGCTTAGCGGCATTATAGGGCGACCCACCCCACAAATCCACTAAGAACAATAACTCATCAACCGGTTGCATTGCCTGAACCGCAGCCTGATAATGATTGGCCAGGTCTTCAACGCTCTCCTTAGCGCCCAGAGTAACTGCCGTAACTTTGGGTGCTTTGCCAAAGATCATCTCGGCACTCTGTAAAATACCACGGGTAAACTCGCCGTGGCCAGTGACGATTATGGCTAACATGTTGCCATCCCTTTCCTCTTATATTTAAGGAACAATTACATCAAGTCCAACATGGCTTGCGGCGTTATAAAGCGTACGTCAGGCGTGAAATTCCGCGGCTGACGGCCGTTCCAAGCGGCAAAACCAAAGGTCACACCGGCTGCCTTGGATGCCTCTGCATCATAAGCCGTATCACCAACGTATACTGTTTCGGCGGGAGTGGCCCCCAAACGCTGCATGGCTAACAAAATACCATCGGGTTCCGGCTTACCGTGGGCAACGTCTTCCGCAACGACGGCAATACTCATCTCTGTGTCTAGGCCTTCAGCCTTCACGTCGCGCTCGTACTCAAATTGCTGTTTTGACGTCATAATTCCCAAGTGGGCGCCAGCTTCTCTTAATGCTTTCAACGCAGGTTTGACGCCTGCATACACTTTAACTGATTCACGATATTGAGCCGTTCTCGGTCCCCAGGCAGCTAGCACGCCATCAACATCGGCGATTCCTAGTCGTACTAACGCTTCACGACTGGGAATTCCAAAAGTCGTGACCAATTCTGCGTACTCACGGTCAATTCCCCTTTCGTGAAGAACGGCTTGCAAGGACTTCATGTACATCGCCTCCGTGTCTAACAACGTACCATCAATGTCAAAAATAAAATTTTTCATTTAAATAACTTCTCCTCAATCACAGGTTGGTTGACCCTCAGTGTATCAAAAAAGGATGCAGTCATACCGACTACATCCTAGTTTATCACGCTTTAGGTTAGGACTCTAATTTGGGAGATGCTGCCATCATCTTTGGGGCAGCCAAGTTTTTTTTCGTATTTTCGTTTTTCCCTTCAACCACATCAACTGAACGCTGCAAATTCCGCAATTGCTTAACTGCCCGAATCCAAGATGGAACTAAAATTGCACATGATCCCAGCCAAGCTAATGGTTCCGCAGAAACTGCACCGGCATAGCCAAAGGCCTTAACCATGAATAAGGCAGCAAACACCCGCATGGTTAATTCCCCAACACCGGCCAGAGTGGGTAAAACACGCCGCCCTAATCCCTGAAGCGTGTTCCGGATAATGAATAGCACACTCAGTAACAGGTACGTGCTACCAATAATATTGAAATACGTCTGTGACAAGTGAATGACGTTCTCGTCAGCAGTACCAATAATCAAAGTTACAATTGGCTTACCGAGGAAGATAACCAAACCACCTGCGAAAACAGCAAAGCTTCCAGACAACCACAGCGTTTTCTTGACCCCTTCTAGAATTCGACCAAACTTACCTGCACCAAAGTTTTGTGCGGCAAATGTCGCCATTGTAACACCAAATGAAGACATTGGTAACGAACAAAGTTGGTCAACTTTAGATGCTGCGGTCGAAGCAGCAACGGAATCGGTCCCTAATGAATTCAGTGCCGCCTGCATGACCATCGTCCCAATTGCAATGATTGAGAGTTGGAAACCCATTGGCATCCCAGTGGAGAAATGTTGCCATAATTCATTTAAATCAAACTTGAAGTCTTCTTTTGAAATGTGTAATAACGGAATTGACCGAACGATGTAACCAACACACAGTAGTGACGCGATTACTTGAGAAATAACGGTCGCCCAACCAGCCCCGGCAACCCCCATATGAAAGACTAAAATGAACAATAATTCCAGGATCACGTTAACCACGGTCCCAATCATCAAGAAAATCAGGGGTGTCCGCGAATCACCTAATGCTCGAATAATGTTAGACAACAGGTTAAACGCCATGGATGCAAAGATACCAGCAAAAATAATACTGATAAAAGTTCGTGCATTGTCAAAAATTGAAGCCGGTGTTTGCATCAATTTCAAAATAGGATCAACAAATGCCAGCGCTAAAACCGTTAAAACAACCGTCATCAAAATCGAAATGATAATGCTCGCAGCAAACGACCGCCGCACACCACGATAGTCACGTGCACCAAATCGTGTTGCTGTAATAATGGCCAAGCCGGCAGTTAAGCCCTGGGCAAAGCCAATAATCAGAAAGTTAATGGAACCGGTAGCTCCAACAGCGGCGAGCGCCTTGACACCAAGGGTTTGTCCCACAACAACGGTATCGGAGACGTTGTACAATTGCTGAAATAAGTTACCAATCAACAATGGAATCGTGAAAAAGAAAATAAGTTTCAGGGAATTGCCCTTGGTTAAGTCGCTCATACGCCGACCTCCTTCTAATATTTGTCTTACTAAACACACAGGAAGACTACTATAACGCGAAACACCCGGATTGTCAGTAAACTTGCTCACTTATTTTTCAATCGACTTTTTCGCTGTAATAAAGCATTCTACGCCCTTTTAAGTCGTATTTGAACCCCCATTTCTACTGAAAACGATTTCCTCTGAAAATTGTTATCTGTTTGTCATTTTTCAGTGACATCTTAGTATTATTTTCAGAAAACAGCTTCGATTATTTAATAGACTGGATGATTCATCAATGGCTCCCCTACTTCCCATTCATTAATGAGCTGATTTTCATGCGTGACAAAAAGCGTTACACTAATTATTGAAGTAGGACATTCATTCTAGGGGGTAATTAAATTGTTAAAGTTTAGAAAAACGAATGCTATACTGCTCATGCTGCTAGGCGCCACGGTTGGCAGCTTGGTTGTCACAAATGCATCTGCCATGAGTAAAAGCAAATTAGCTCAGTTGAACAACTACGCCAGGCTTGATAAAAAGGTCACGAAGACCACCAAGAAGGTCGACAATGAATTCGATAAGGTTGGTATGCGAAATCTAACCCGGCTGACTCGAATTAATATGAGTAGTTCCGTCGTTAAAGATTTTCAACCGGACGTCTTCACGATTGGTCAACCACTCGTAATTGGCAATGAAAATCGAACTCACGGGGTCACTCTAGGGAAACACTCTGTCGTCGTTGGTAACGTTAGCACCTGGGGAATAGCCAACGTTGACACGACTGTTCTTTCCAAAAAGAACCAAAAGAAGGTTTTCAAAGTCATTGGGAAGAAATGGCCATATGCTGTATCCATGAAAAAGTTAAGTAAATCTGCACAAACAGCATTTCTAACGGAACACAAAGCAAAGACGGCTTTTGCTTACGGTGCCTACTCTAATCTCCCCAGACTCTATCAGAAAAACTTGCAATCCTATTTTGACAATGACAAAGCCAATAATGGATTCGTGACGGTCACTGCTGATAATTACTTGAATTACTATAATAATTACACCCCCAAATCAGGGAATGCCAATTACACCAAAATTGCGCAATCCATTAAGATAAAAAAGTTCATCCGTGGTAAATCTACGTACACCTACTACCTAGCTAAACCAATGACTGGCTTTGGGACCAAGAAGGTAAAAGTCGCTGGTAAAACACTCTACAAGTTAAAAATGTCACTCGGTCACGTCTTCCAAGCTTATGATAGTTACAATGGTGACGCCGGAACCTTCCGAATTACGGTCAATGTTGGTAGTCAAAAATTCTATGCCAACCTGCAAAATATTGCTGAGTCGTACGCTTACTACTTACAAGGTAGCCCTAACGGTGAATCATCCTTTAGTGAACAAAAAGCGAAAGCCTACATTCAAAGTTTACAGTAAACCGGTAGCGACATCCGGATCTAAAAAGCAGACAGGGAATTCTCTTTTTTGAGAATATCCTGTCTATTTTTTAATCTCCGTTAACGCACCGGTAGCTTCCCCACTTACTAACCGCTAGAAAACGGTCGATTGTCGCTAAATAAAAAAACAGCAATCAGAAATCTGATTGCTGCCTCCGTAATTATGCTATGCGGCCAAGAAGATTCGAACTTCCACCCGGATTACCCGGACAAGATCCTTAATCTTGCGCGTCTGCCAATTCCGCCATGGCCGCATTAACTCACAAGAAATAGTATAACAAATGATTTCGCACCTGACAATATTTTTTGCAAGTTAATTCAAAAAAATTTTATTTATGCATCGGTTAAGACCGTTGCGCCATCCTGATCCAGCTCGATAATTCGCAGACTACCGGGTAAATCTTGATCCGCTAATTTCCCCCGTAACAGGGTCAATTGTGCAGATGTTCCAAACGTGACGACCGTAGGCCCAGCCCCACTTAAGTACGTTCCCATGATATCCAAGTCATGGGCGGCATTCCGAATCGTATTTAGTTCGGGTACGAGTTGTGACCGCGCTTGTTCGTGAAATTCATCGCGTTCAATCATCTTCGCTGCAAGTTCCCAATCTTTTTTCAATAATGCAGCGACCAAGACGTTAGCCGCACTGCTGGCATGCACTGCCTTGTTCAAAGGCAACGTCTTAGGCAATGCCTCACGACTCTTTTCCGCCATCAACTTCTGACCGGGAATAAAGACCAGCACCTGCAAGTCTGGTAACGGCAACTTAATTGCATCGGCGTGAACGCCTTCCACGGTGGCAACAGCGGCTTGGCCCATCAGTGCTGGGGCAACGTTATCCAATGCTCCGCCCAACTTGATGGCCCAGTCTAACTGTTCCGGAATCGTCAAATCCAAATCACCAAGCTCATTAGCAATCTTAATTCCCGCAATGATGGCACTCGTCGAACTCCCTAATCCCCGTGACACTGGAATATCAGACATTACGGTTAACTGATGAGGCGCCAAATCTGGCTTAATTTTCAAAGCCGTTTGCACCATCAAATTATTTTCGTCCCGTGGAATATCGGTTCCCAATGCGTGGTTGACCCGCCATTTCTCAGTCTTTTCTTCAATAATCACCGTTAAGTACAGATGTAATGCTGCCCCAATCGAATCGATTCCGGGGCCCAGGTTCGCCGACGTTGCGGGAACCCGAATAATCGTTTTTCCCATAAGTTCTTGCCTCCTAAGCCTAATGCGGACGGGTGGGTGCTAAAACAATTTTTTGCCAGGCCAAGCGACCATGACACCGACCACACACCATCTTTTTAACATCAATCTTTCTTGCCCGGTAATACTTCTGCTGGCAATTTGTACAGATGTATAGATACCAGCGTCTAGTCCGGGGCTTTGGATTTACGGGTGCTGGGGCATATCGCAAGCCCCCCACCTGTTTCAATAAATTCTTAAATGCAACCGTCCGGTGTTGACCGGATTGACCACCCAAATGTAAATGGTAATGGCACAACTCATGCTTGATCACCCCAACTAGGGTATCCTCGTCGTGCTCAGTTAACATCCGCGGATTAATTTCAATATTGTGGTCCTGTAACCGGTAGCGTCCCCCTGTCGTCCTTAACCGCGGATTGAACATCGCCCGGTGACGAAACTCTTTGCCAAAGTACTCACGGGAGATTCGCTTCACCAGCCGCTGTAGCTCTTCATCAGTCATGATGATCAGCTCGCATCGTCAACTGAATGCGCTGCCGGTTTTCATCAACTGTGAGCACCCAAACGGTCACCACATCACCAATTGTTACCACGGTACTGGGATCTCCAACGTAATGGTCCGCCAACTGGGAAATGTGAACCAGTCCATCCTGCTTCACACCAATATCCACAAAGGCTCCAAAATCAACAACGTTGCGGACAGTCCCCTGGAGCTCCATCCCTGGCTTCAAATCAGCCATGGTCAGCACATCCTGGCGCAATAACGGTGCAGGCATCGTATCCCGCAGGTCTCGGCCTGGCTTACTCAACCCGTCAATAATATCTGTCAAAGTTGCCGTTCCAACATCCAACTGGGTTGACCACTGTTGCCGATTTAATTGCGCCAACTTCTGTTGCAACTTAGCCGTTCCCACATCGCTCAGTGTCGCCGTCACACCGTTCAATAATTTTCTAGCCACCGTGTAACTTTCGGGATGAATATCCGTGTTGTCCAATGGATCAGTTCCATCAATAATACGGAGGAACCCCACCGCCTGCTGATAAGCCTTGGGCCCCAACCGTGGGACCTTTTTCAAAGCTTGCCGTGATGTGAAAGCACCATTCTCATTGCGGTAAGCCACCACATTTTTCGCCGTGGTAGCCGTCAGTCCAGAAATATGGGTCAATAGCTCCGGACTAGCCGTGTTCACGTTGACACCAACTTGATTCACAGCCGTTTCCACAACGCGGTCTAACTGTTCATCCAACGCCTTTTCTGGCACATCGTGTTGGTACTGACCAACCCCCACAGCTTTGGGATCAATTTTGATTAGTTCAGCTAAGGGATCCTGCAATCGCCGGCCAATGCTGACGGCTGACCGTTCTTCTACGTGGAAATCCGCAAACTCAGCTCGAGCATTTGCACTAGCTGAGTAGACAGACGCCCCCGCTTCGTTGACTAATACATAATACACGGGATGGTCTAGCGTTTTGAGAATTTCACTAACAAATTCCTCAGATTCTCGACTCGCCGTTCCGTTACCAATGGCAATCATTTCTACATGGTAGGTCTCCAATAACCGTTTGAACTCTGGACCTGCTGCCGTCCGCTGCTTACCACTTGCCGGCTTATGTGGGTAAATGACCTGCTTAGCCAAGAAGCGGCCGTTAGCGTCCATTATGGCCAGTTTGCAGCCGGTCCGGTACGCAGGATCAAACCCCATCACTACTTTGCCCTTCAACGGGGCCTGCATTAACAGGTGGTAAAGGTTATTGCCAAATACCTGAATTGCGTGGTCATCGGCCTTCTCGGTCAATTGCCGCCGGAGTTCCCGCTCGATGGCGGGCCCCAGGAACCGCTTGTAGGCATCCGCAAAAGCAGCTGCCACTTTCGCCACAGCTGGGCCCTGATGTTGTCCAATCAACCGAAAGTGACCGTACTGCAGAATTGAGGCCGAATCCACGTTAACACTCACTGAAAGGACCTTTTCCCGTTCAGCCCGGTTAATAGCCAGCACCCGATAAGGCGGCAGTTGCTTCAGTGGTTGGCTAAAATCGTAATACGTAGCATACACCTGTTGTTCATCGGTTGCGCCCCGTTTTAGCTTGCTGGTCAGCTCGCCGTGTTGCCAAGTATAACGTCGAATCCACTCTCGAAAGGCAGCTTGTTCACTGAACGTTTCCGCCAAAATCTCATGAACGCCGGCCCACACCGACGCCACATCGGGCAATTCCTTCCGTGGATCAACGTAGCCTTGAGCTTTGGCAGCTAGTCCGCTGGCGGGAAAGTGCAGTAACCACTCCGCCAGTGGGGCTAGCCCATTCTCCCGCGCAATCGTTCCCTTGGTCCGCCGCTTTTGTTTATACGGCAAGTAAAGGTCTTCCACCTGCTGAAGAACAGTGGCATGTACCAATGACTGTCGCAGCTGTGGGGTCAATTTTCCCTGTTCAGCAATTAATTTTAAAACATCCTGCCGACGCTGATTTAACTTCATCAATCGGTGGGCTTCGTCTTCAATGTCACGAATAGCGACTTCATCTAACGAACCCGTGCGTTCTTTCCGGTACCGTGCAATAAATGGGACCGTATTACCTTCATCCAGAAGGGTCAGCACGGCCTGTATTTGGGTCACTTTATACTGACTGAGCTGGGCATGAACCGGTTGCGCCAATTCACGTAAAACATTCTCATTCTTCTGTGTTGCCATGCAACCCCTCCGTTATGTTTCGTCATACTTGCATTATACCATGAGACGACCGCACACCGTCCATAACTCGACTAACCTGAATGACCAAAAAAATACGCAAGAGTTTCCGCCAATACCGGAATCCTTGCGTATTTTTACGGGCATCCGCACCCTACATTGGACTACTCATAATCCGTTGAATTGCAGCGGTCACTTTACCCATGGCATTCTCTTGCGTCTTTTCAGCTTCATCAAATGCCGCCTGATCGACTGTTTGGTGTTCCACGTCTAAACTATCAGTCATTGACTGGCAAGCATCGGTGTAGACTCGGTAAGCCGCCACCAGAGACTTGTGCTTGCCCAATACTCGGACTGGAGCACTAGCCTGTTCTAACTGATTCAGCTTGTCTTCATAACCATCGGTACCGCGTTGAAAATTATCTGCAATTTTTTGCAAGTCAACTTGGGATAAGTCCCCAACGGCCCCGTTGTCGATAGCCTGACGCATCGTTTCAAAGTCCGCATTCATTTCACCAGCGGCATCTTCCGTTCCTTGCAGAACTTTCGATAAGACGTTGATGTACCCGTTCATATTATTTTTTCGCATTCCGTTAGCCTCCGTCTTGGTTTATTTCTGCCAGAACGTATCATAAACGTTGACTGGCAAATGCCGCTTGTGCGCGGTCTTTTGATACCAATTCTCGATTTTTTCTGCCGCTTGTTCATCAACGTCGTGCCCTTCCAGGTAGGCATCGATATCAGCGTAGTGGACACCTAAGGCCACCTCATCGGGAAGCGCTGGCCGGTCTTCTTCCAAATCAGCCGTTGGGACCTTCTTATAGAGATGCTCTGGGGCACCCAAGTAGTCCAGCATAGCTGCACCCTGGCGCTTATCCAACCGCCAAATTGGACAGATGTCTGACGCACCATCACCAAATTTCGTGTAGAACCCGGTAATAGCCTCCGCGGCGTGGTCCGTTCCCACAACGGCCCCAGAGCGCGCACCAGCAATGGCATATTGAGCAATCATCCGCTGCCGGGCTTTGATATTGCCCTTGTTGAAGTCACTCACCGTTTCCTTATTAGCCGTTACAGCGGTCACCATGGCATCCGTGGCCGGTTGAATATTGACGCGTTCAACCTCGTCAGCTCCCATGAAGTCGATGGCCATCATGGCATCGTCCTCGTCCGCCTGTTCACCGTAGGGTAAGCGAACCGCAATAAATCGATAGTCACTATCGTTCGTTTCTTGACGCAACTCCGTCACAGCCCGTTCACACAGAATTCCAGTCAATGTAGAATCCTGCCCACCAGAGATTCCTAAGACTAAGGTCTTCATGAAATCGTAACGCTTTAAATAATCCTTCAAAAAGTCCACACTCCGGCGAACCTCCGTAGCAGGATCAATGGTCGGTTGTACCTTTAAAGCTTCAATGATCGTCTTTTGCATAGCACGCATGCTACTTGCCCCCTAGTTTTTGCTCGATTCTATTCGGGCATCTCTTGAACGTAATTATGAATTCCTTTGATAATTTCCATTTTCTGATTGTAGCAATCCTCGGACAAATCAACCGGGTACTTCTGAGGATTCAGATCCCGCTTGTATTCTGGCCACAGGTTTGCTAAAGCACCACGACAACGGTCCCGCGCCGCTTCCAAAGTTGGCAGTTCGTAGACCAATTGACCGCTTTCAAAAATCGGCTGTAAAATTGGCCGAGCGTTGAAGTCATTGATGGTTTTATTGATATAAGTGTAATTGGGATTAAACATGAAAATAGACTCTTCACGCCGAGGGTCCTCATCAATCAGGGTAATGTAGTCCCCTTCCGTCTTACCATCAGCTTTCTTGGTGATCCGCCAAACCTGCTTCTTACCAGGCGTCGTCACCTTTTCAGCGTTATTGGACAGCTTGATTGTCCCATGCATGTTCCCTTCTTCATCGGCAATGGACACCATTTTGTAAACGGCTCCCAAAGCAGGTTGGTCGAACGCCGTAATCAGCTTCGTGCCAATGCCCCAGACATCAATTTTAGCCCCTTGCATCTTCAAACTTTGAATCGTCTTTTCATCCAAATCATTAGACGCATAAATTTTAGCATTCGGATAACCAGCTTCATCCAGCTCCTGCCGCACGCGTTTGGAAATGTAGGCCATGTCCCCAGAATCAATCCGCACGCCTTGGAAGTTAATCTTATCGCCCATTTCCTTGGCCACACGAATGGCGTTAGGTAAACCACTCCGCAACGTGTCATACGTATCGATCAGAAAAACGCAATCATGGTGGGTCTTAGCGTAAGCCATGAACCCGTCGTAGTCGTTCCCATAAGTCTGAATCAAAGCGTGAGCGTGCGTTCCACTAATGGGGATCCCAAAAATTTTGCCAGCACGCACGTTAGAAGTCGCATCGAATCCACCAATGTAAGCGGCTCGGGTCCCCCAGATAGCAGCGTCAAACTCTTGTGCCCGGCGCGTTCCAAATTCCATCAGAGCGTCATCCCCGGCCACGGAACGAATCCGAGCGGCCTTCGTGGCAATCAACGTTTGATAGTTCACGATGTTTAAAATAGCTGTTTCCACCAATTGACAATCTGCCAAGGGACCCTCAACTTGAAGTAAGGGTTCGTGAGCGTAGACTAATTCACCTTCAACTGCTGAACGAATTGATCCTCTGAATTTAAAATTGGCTAAGTAATTTAAAAAGTCTTCTGAATAATCTTCAGCTTCTCGTAAGTAATCAATATCTGTTTGGGAAAAATGAAGATTTTCGATATAATGAACAATGTGTTCCAAACCGGCAAAGACGCCATATCCGTTTCTAAACGGCATCTTACGGAAGAAAACTTCAAAGACGGCGTGCTTATCTGCAATGCCTTCTTCGTAATACGTCTGAATCATGTTGATTTGATACGCATCCGTGTGCAGGGTCTGACTGTCGTCAGGATACAAATTCGTCATAATGAGCTACTCCCTTGGCTATCTTTCAAGCCAGACTATTTGTGTTTGTTTTTAAATCCAATAGGTACATTTTAGCATGAATCAAATTAAGCGTCATACAATTTAGTATGGCCACAGAAGCTTTATTCATTTCCATGACAATCTCGAAAGGAGCACCGCCATGCAAGCTACATTTCCGACCGTCACGGTCCTTGATATTCCGTTCGTTAAGACGACCGCAGACGAGTTGCTCAAAGTTCTTAAACAACGCATCACTGAACAACAAAACACCTTTGTGGTGACAGCTAATCCAGAAATCGTGATGTACGCCCACAACCATCCAGAATATCGTGATCTAATACATACCGCCGACTTCGTCACACCAGATGGCGTCGGTATTCTAGACGGAGCTAAAATTCTGAAACAGCCCTTGCCAGAACGCATTACCGGCTTTGACACGCTGGAGGCATTACTGAACTGGGCCAGTGATAACCACCGTTCCGCCTATTTCGTGGGCGCTAAGCCAATCGTCATTGCCCAGTTAAAGCGGGTGTTAAACGTCCAATTCCCCGGCCTCATTATCGCGGGTATGCACGACGGCTATTTTGAAGACGACAGCGAAATCGTCGCTGATATTGCTGACAAACAGCCTGACATGGTTTTCGCTGCGCTAGGCTTTCCAAAACAGGAACGGTTCATTAACGCCCACCGGCACACCACTAAGGGCCTATGGATGGGGGTTGGTGGCAGTTTCGACGTACTAGCTGGCGTCGTAGTCCGTGCACCAGAATTCTGGCAAAAGCACCACCTAGAATGGCTGTACCGCACGGTCAAGGAACCTAAGCGGCTCAAGCGGATTGCGGTCATCCCCCACTACTTGCACCTAGTTCGGCGTCAAGCTAAACAATTGAGATAGTTAGCAGATATCCGCCTCCGGCTGTCAGGGCTGGTCCCCACCCACAGTCGCCCCTAACGACTGGAGGTGGCAGTTCACCACCATTTAGTTACAGCAAATGCCTCACAATCTCGTTAGCTAGACTAACCCTTTGTGAGGCATTTTTGCTGACTATTTTTCCAAGTAGAACTCGAAGCGTTCACCCACGTACTGCGTGCGAACGTATTCGAACGGTGTTCCATCTTGTAAGTAGGTTACTTGCCGCAACCGTAAGATAGCATCCCCACGTTTAATCTTGAGGTATTCCGCAATCCGTTCGGAAGCAGACATAGCGGAAACTGTCTGTTGCGCCTTGCCTGGATTCAAACTCTTCTTGTCTTCCAGTGCCCGGTACAGTGAGCTCGTAACTTCCTTTTTATTTAAGCCATCGACTAATTTTTCCGGAACGGTGGCTACTTCAAAACAGATGGGAACATCATCGCCGTAACGAATCCGCTCCATCCGTAAGACTTGATCATCTTCCTTAAGCTTCAGTTTTTCAGCCTCACTCAGGGAAGGGTTCATGACGTGGTAAGAAATGGTCTTACTCGTTGGTTGTTTACCTTGTGTCAGCATGAGGTCCGTAAAACTCGTGACCCCAGACATCTTTTCTTGCACTTTTTGATTGGCCACATAGGTTCCTGAACCTACTTGGCGCTCTAAAATCCCTTCATCGACCAGAGTTTGAATCGCTTGGCGCAGAGTCATCCGACTCACATCAAAATCTCGAGACAACTCTCGTTCCGATGGAATCCGGTCGCCAACCGCCCACTTTCCCGCTTCGATTGCTCGTTTGATATCATTATGAATTTGAATATAAATCGGTGAACTCACAGCACCCAACGTCCCTTCTCGAATCACTACAAATTTTAGTCTGTTGCGGCCTGAATATGACGACCTAAGCTATAGGTCGTTTCTACTTGCAGGTCTGAAGTTAACAAGTTTAAATCGGCATCGCGGCCCACTAAGAGCTTACCCTTTTGCGTCAGGCCAAATTCTTCCGCCTGATTAACCGAGCTCATCTGTACGGCTGCATCCACGTCACATCCGGTAAAGGCAATCACATTTCTGAATGCTTCATCGAAACGTAAGACGGAACCGGCTAAGTTACCACTCTCTAATCGTGCTTGCCGATCCTTCACAATAACCTTCTGGCCACCCAGTTCACTGACACCTTCAGGCATGCCCTTAGCACGCATCGAATCAGTCACCAACTCCAAACGGTGTTGGCCCTTTTGTTCGTACGCAAGCTTAATCATATCAGGCACGATATGGAACCCATCACAAATCAATTCGCAGTACAGATTGTCTTCCAACATTGCGTGACCCGTTACCCCAGGCTCCCGGTGTCGCAACCCACGTTGAGCATTATACAAATGCGTTACATGAGTGGCCCGACTGGTCAGGAGTTGTTCCCGGGTAGCGTTGGAATGGCCGACGGAAGGTACAATGTTATTTGCCAAACAGTAGGCTTCAAAATCCTGGGCCCCAGCATCTTCTGGCGCGTAGGTTATCAGCTTGACCCGACCACCGGATAATTGGTTCCAGTGGTCTAGCAGGTTGACATCTGGATCCTTAATATACTTTTCTGGCTGGGCGCCCTTAAAAATCGCCGCGATAAATGGCCCTTCCAAATGAACCCCTTGGATAATAGGGTTCCGTTCAGCAGCAATCGCGATTCCGCGCATAGCATGGTCAATGGCCTCGTTAGACTGCGTCATGGTAGTTGGAAAGATCGACGTAATTCCTTCTTGTGCCATCAGGTTAACCATCTTATCGATCTGGTCTGGTTCCCCATCCATACTATCATATCCATAGCCACCATGGCTATGCACATCGATGAATCCGGGGACAATGGTCCGGCCCGTCACAACCTGAATCTCATCAGCGGGAAGTGGCCGAAAATCTGCCACGGGGCCCACTGCTTCAATTCGTTGATCGAACCGAATATAGCCATCATTGATAACCTCGTCACCGGTATAAATCTTCGCGTGCTTTAAAACAATGCTCATGAGTCTCCTCCTCATCAAATGTCACATTTAGTCAACACTGATATTATAATCGGTATAGACCAAAAAGGCAACTGACACTCATCATAAATTCAGTTGTATCTGGTAGCCACTGATTGTTAAGCAGGACCCCCAGCATCCCGTTTGATGGTGGCATCAATCCCTTTCACAACCGCTGTCATCAGACCAGCTTCCTCCATCGCCAGTAATCCCGCGATAGTGCTACCACCTGGTGAGGCTACTTGGTCGATCAGAGCGAATGGAATCTTATCACTCTGCAAAACCATCTTAGCCGAACCTAGCGTGGCCTGGGCAGCAATTTGCGTAGCCTGGACTTTGCTCAGTCCGTGCTTGACCCCGGCCCGACTCAAACTATCGATGAAGAAATCAATGTAGGCGGGTGAACTCCCAGCCAGGGCACTGAAGACACCGAACTGATCTTCTGCTAACGTGGTTGTAGAACCGATAGTATTAAAGACTCGGAGCGCTCCAGCCAATCGATCACCGGTCAGTTGCTCATTCGCTGCAACCGCCGTCATCCCCGCACCGACCTCAACGTTGACGTTGGGTAACGTTCGTAAGATTGGTAGATCAGCGCCCACAACCTGACGCATCTCCGCCAAAGACAGACCTGCAACGATAGAAATCAGCGTTTTATCGTCCGCAACCAGCTGCGGCGCAATTTCTCGTAGAACCTCAACCGCCACGTTAGGCGTCACGGCCAGCACCACCAGATCACTATCTCGCGCCACAGCAACGTTGCTATCAGTCGCAACTAGCCCATGTTTTTGCGCATACGGCCCGTAGCTTTCTTGCCGGTGGCTATGCACCAAAATGTCCGCTGGCGCAAATGTCTGCGCGTTTAATAAGCCACCAATAATGGCCTTGGCCATGCCGCCGACACCAATAAATCCAATTTTCATCGTTAACTTTCCTCCTCGTGTAGTAAGTGGTCCTGGAACCACTGCTGAATCCGTTTCAATCGGTCGACCCGCAAATTAGGCAACCCCGACCGGGACAATTCATGAGTCGATTCAGGATAGAGAACTAATTGGGTCTCCACCCCGGCCTCCTTGAGACCCACGTAAAACTCCTTACCCTGCGTTGCCGGACAACGTAGGTCATCTGTTCCGTGAAGCACCAACAGAGGCGTAGTGGCCTGTTTAACGTAAGCCAACGGGGAAAAACGCCAGAGAGCTGAAATATCTGACATATCCTGTTGTAGCTCCCAAGGCGTAAAGTAGTAGCCAATATCGCTGGTCCCGTAAAAACTGATCCAATTTGAAATTGACCGCTGCGTTACCGCCGCAGCAAACCGACTGCTATGTGTTTCAATCCAGTTCGTCATGAACCCGCCGTACGAGCCGCCGGTCACACAAAGCTGTCGCTCATCAATGGTCGAATCCAATGCCAGCGCCGCATCGACGCCCAGCATAAGGTCTTCAAAGTCCCCCTCACCGTAATGACCGATGACGGCCGTCTCAAAGTCCTGCCCGTAGCTGTTACCGCCTCGCGGATTGATGGTAATGACGCCATATCCTTGGCCGGCTAAATACTGCAGCTCGTGGTAGAAACCGTAGCCGAAGTCCACCTGCGGCCCACCGTGGACGTAGAGTACCGCTGGATGTGTTGGTGTTTCCTGAACTGGTGGAAAATACCACCCTTCGATTGGCCAATCCTCGGCACCAGCAAACGTGAAACGTTGTCCGTCAACCAACGCGTGTTTCGCCTCGTAAGTTGCGTTCGGATTGATTAGCTGTCGTTCAACACCTGTTGCTGCGTTCAACACCCCTAACCGACTCACATGGGTCATGGTCGTTTCGGTAAAGACAATCGTCTGGGCATCCACAACGCTAAAGTCCGTAATCGCCCGGTCGCCGCCCAACAATACTCGCGTGGATGCTGGATCCTGGTCTGATTGAACAACCAGTTGAACGCGGCCGTGCACATTCTCCAGAGTCAGTATCCGAGTTGGTGTTAACCACGCCACAAATTGGTTACTTAGCCGCTGTTGGCTATCAATTGCCAGCATGTTGCCAACTTCAACGTCTCGGGGCGTCGTCACATCAGTTAGTGCCGTCCCATCTAGCTTGACTGTCCAGACGTGACATTGGGACACGTTGGGTACGTGGTTATCCTGGCCCCACATCACGACGCGGTCGCCTGCAGCCGTCAGTTGTCCCTGACCAAAACTGCCCGCAGCCAGTTCCTGATTGAGCAGAACATCACCCGAGCCAGAAAATGGATGCCAATAGACGCCAGTACTAAAGTCATGTTCATCCAACGGTAATCGTTTTGTATCGTAAACCAGGCCCTGATCACTGGCTGCCGTCACGTTAAATGTTGCTGACCGTTCTAAGACTACTGATTGGTCACGATTAGCACAATTATAACGGATACACTGATACGTTAAACCTTGCGGTAATAAGCCACGACCATTTTCTTGATAACGTAAGAGGTCAACCACGTGGGCTTCTGGCCAGGTCGGCTGCTCGGTGGCACCAGTGGTCGTTTGAAAATACAACACATCTGCGTGGGCTTCCCACACCGGTTGCTGAACGTCAACATCCCCTCGCGTGACCTGTTCGGGGGCACCACCATCTAACGGTACCATGAAGAGCTGGGTATGTTCCCCCACTTTTCCAGTGAACGCCAAGTAGCGGTGACTGGGACTCAACGCCAGTTGCACGACCTGCACATCGACCGGACTCCAACGACGACGGTCACTCCCATCATTCAGGTCAACACTAAACACCGCTGCCCTGGACTTATTTTGTAGCTGGTCTAGTTGACTTTCAACAAAGTAGACTCGTTGCCCATCACTCACCAGCTGAGCCAGCGGGCGCAAGGCAAACAGGTCCTCTGGTTGCACGGCTAACGCCATCATAAGACCCCACTTTCCTCATTTTAAAGTACAAATGGTCTGGAGCAATTATTAATTTGACTTTAGCGAAGTTCCCGGTGATTGTCAATTCTTTAGAGTGAGGTACCTTGGGGGTAACCCGTCCTCAAAAATTTGACAATAAAAAAGGAACTGGAGAGTTCTCCAATCCCTTTATCAAACAAATTCATTCTTCTGTAGTAACCGCCAATGATTACGACTCGTGCTTCCGTTTAGCTAAACCCAGCCAGCCTAAGATGCTAAGCAACGTGACACCTAACGCTTGCCACCAGCCAATTTGCTCACTGGTCTGCGGTAACGTGACCTGTTTGCTAGTACTTGCCGCCTGCCGAGTGGAAGACACGGTCGTCGAAACGGTTCCCGTAGGCACCGATGCCACCATTGGCTTGACCGCTGCAACACCATTTTTTGGGTAGCGCCCAGTCGGCTTGACACTTGCTCGCCATTGCTGTGGTACCCGTTGCCCCAACCATTCAGTATCAATTGGCCGTCCCTTTTGATGATGCTGCCAGTCAGGAACGTAGAGCACTGGCGTAATCTTAGCAGCCTTGTGGTCGTCGATCACGATGGGTACCTGAACGGTTGGTTCATCAGTTATGTCACCCGCATTTGGTGTCCCGCTTGGGTCTACCGGTGTCGTGCCAGTATCTCCAGTCTGATCACCATCAATCGGTGTCGTTGGGGTCCCGGAATGATCCCCAGTATGACCAGTATCCCCACCAGGTGGTGTGGTTGGCTCGCCCTTAGTATCATCCTTCGACGTGTAGATGACACCTTCATTCGGCGTAATGGTCCCATCCGGATTGACCGTTGCCTCAATTGTCGACTTGTTGACCGTCCACCCGTCAATCACAGGTACCGTGACCTGGACGATTTTACCCACGAAGCCAGCAGCCTTAACCTTATCGGCGTGAATCTCGA
Source organism: Levilactobacillus yonginensis (assembly GCF_964065165.1). Lineage (NCBI taxonomy): Bacteria > Bacillati > Bacillota > Bacilli > Lactobacillales > Lactobacillaceae > Levilactobacillus > Levilactobacillus yonginensis. The sequence goes on from NZ_OZ061549.1 coordinate 1,085,995, forward strand.
CCAACCACTCACCCATGCCTTCATCCTTCAAATTACTTGGAATATCAACATCAGCAATAACGTAACGGTTTAAAACCAAAGTCAGATTCTTCACACCGTACCGGCCGGTATCAGTACTATCGGTACTTAGACTGACGGTAAACGTGCCATCAATGAACCCAGCGGGCAAGGTCAGCGTATCCGTCGCCGCATCGTAGTTCAGCATCTGTTGCGTATCAGTGTCCGTAAAATTTAACCCAGCCAAGTCGAGATTGCTCAGGCCTAACCGTTTCATAATCGCTTCACGAACATGATAGACCGCTGTATTGGTTTGACCGTTGTTGGTCACCAGTGCGTACACCTTAACATCATCTAGGTCTCGTTGCCCGGCAAACGCGTAGTCTCCAATCGTATTGATCTTACCACTAGCATTGATTTCCTTGAGATTATTATAAGCAAACGAGTAATCCGCCAGACTGTTGACCGCGTCACCCAAGTCCAGCTTCGTTAGGTCGTTGTACGCAAAAGCATATTCCCCGACATCATGGAGCGTATCCGCCAACGTCAACGTTCCCTGCAACTGGTTGTTAGCAAACGCCTGATCATTGATTGTATCCAAACTGGCCCCGCCGGTTAAACCGGTCAATTGATTGTTGGCAAAGGCCGATTTCCCAATGCTCTTCAAAACATTGGAAAGGTTCAAGACACCACTTAACTCATTATTTACGAACGCATTGACTTCAATGGTCATCAGACCCGCCCCACCCAAGATTTGAGTCAAGTGGTTGTTGGCAAAGGCTGATTCCCCAATACTCGTCAACTGGTCCGAAAGGGTAAACGACCCGGTCAGATTGTTGTCCAAAAAAGCTTCCTTTTCAATCGTTCGTAGACTAACGCCACCCGTTAAACCAGTCAACTGATTGTTGGCGAACGCCTGCGTCCCAATATTTAAAATATTGGCCGGTAGATTGAGTGTACCTTTCAGTTGATTATCGGCAAAAGTTTTGCTGCCAATCCCGGTCAACTGATCATTCAAGGTGACCTCCGTTAATCGGTTGTCCCAAAAGGCTTCATCGCCGAGGTTAATCAGCTTGCTTGGTAAGGTAAGTGACTTTTCGATAAGGTTATGGGCAAACGCTGCCGTCCCAATTGAGGTCAGGTTATCGTTTAGCTGAACATCCGTCAACTGGTTATTGGTAAACGCCTGGTCACCAACGCTGGTGATGGTCGCTGGCAAGACCAACGTTCCTGTCAATTGGTTATTGGCGAAAACGCCGGTGTTCAGCATCGTTAAGCCGCTATCCAAGGTAACGCCCGTCAGCTGATTATTTTCAAAGGCCTGGACACCTAACAGCGTCAACGCATCTGGTAGCACCAGTTGTCCTTGAATTTGATTATTCTGAAAGGCACCACTACCGATTGAGACGACCTTCTGATTGAGAGCCAACTTCGTAATGGCATTGTTCTGAAAAGCATAATCCGCGATTCCCGTTACATTTTCGGGAATCGTCAAACTTGTAATGGCGTTATCGCTAAAAGCGTACGCATTGATGGCGCTCACTTGATTTAGATCAACTGTTGTCAGTTGATTATGAGCAAACGCACTTTCACCAACCGACCAAACACCATCTGGTAGTTTAATTGATTTCAACAGATTATTTTCAAAGGCGCCGGCTTCAATCCATTGCAGATTTTTGCCGAACGTTACAGCAGTCAGTCCCGCTCCGTTGAAAGCGTTAGTCCCAACTACCGTCACGGGCTTCCCTTGATAAAAGTCTGGAATCACTAAGCTGGCAGCGGTAGAGGCCGCCGCAGTCGCTGCGTCCTTATACCCCGTCAAAATGTACCCCGAACCAGCGTCGTTTAACTGATAAGCTAATTCAGATTGTGTCGTTGGTGTCGTTGGCGTGACTGCTGGTGCGGCTGTAACTGCCGTATCCAAGGGTGCTTCCTTAGTTGCTTCGGGAGCCGCCATCCGTGACCGGAAGTTCGAAGACGGTAACTTGCCAGACTGGTTTTCTGGTTGCACCGGATTAGTAGGCTGGTCCGTTTCTTTAGAAAGGTCTGAGCCTTTAGACAGACTCGAATCCTTATCTGGGACCTCGCCATTAACTGGCTGGTCCGTGTTATTCTCACCACTCTGTTGATTACCGGCTCCCGCCTGCTTATTTTCTGAAGAGCTAGCTGGCGTCGCTGGGGTGGCACTTGCTGCTTGATTGGCTGATGTAACTTGGGTTTGTGGCGTCGACTCTGAATCACCAGGTGCAGCGCTGTTAGCACTGGCAACAATTCCTGTCAGCATCATACCGGCACTTAGACCCACCATGGTTGCGCCGGCATATAACCATTTGCAACTTGAATAGCTGAAATGTTTTGTTGACCGCCATTTTTGTTCGTACATGTCTTTGCCACCTCTTCACAATAAACTCATTTTCTCATAACTTAATTTATCCCGTACTAACCACATATACATGTTAACACCTTGGGCCAGAAGCTCAATTGACCATGGGGGTAACGATTATGGCTATAATTAGCTAGTGCCCTTTTGCATCTAGACACGGCTGGAGACAGAAGAACGCTTACTGCAAGCCTGACACCTACAGTTAGAGGTCGAGTACTTACTTTTAGGGACAAAGATCCCCAATTGTCACAAAAAAAGTTTTTTTAATTTAGACACAAAAAAACCAGCCACACACAGTGACTGGTCTAAGTTGGGCTAGCTGGGTTCGAACCAGCGCATCACGGGATCAAAACCCGTTGCCTTACCACTTGGCTATAGCCCAATAATAAAAATGGTGGGGAGTGGATTCGAACCACCGAACCCGAAGGAGCGGATTTACAGTCCGCCGCGTTTAGCCAGACTTCGCTACCCCACCAAAAAATGAATCGTCGTAACGAATCAACTTCACTATCATACAAAATTCTGGATAAACCGTCAAGACTTTTCTGCATATTTTTTCATTTTAAGTCTAAAATTCTTAATCGTTGCTGCCACTCAGTCATGTAATCTGGCTGGGACCATTCATTAAACCGCTTGTTCCGATAGCCGACCGCTTGATCGTAATAAGTTGTTCCAGCAAGATGGCGCGGAGCAAAATGCCGATGGACGTGGCCAAATTGTGTGATTGCCACGTGATACTTGGTCAATAAGTCTCCTAACCGAGGACTGCCCAACAGCGCGTTGGCCATGTTCCAGAAACGATCATCATCGGTAATTTTGATGTAGTCACGGCGCGGAACAAAATGTGTTATGAATAATACCCGTTTGCCTGCTTGCTGTGCCGCCCATAACTGCTCTTCAACCTGAGCCAACACTTCATCCATTCGTTCGGGATCCGTCATCGGTTGAGTAATGGCAGCATCGACCCAGAACGCCCGTTTCCAGGTTAAAAAGTTCCTGTCAGTCAGATTGTCGGCAAATAGATAGTCATACCAGCCGTTATTACCAATTATCCGCCAGTTTGTCCCTGGTACGTCTAAATACCCACGATGAAGGTAAGTTGGCCCCTGAGGCGATTCTAAGCCCGCATACGAGATGTCATGGACCATATCATGATTGCCTGCAACAAATTTCACACGAGCCGGTGCTAATTGTCTCTGTAAGTCCTGAGTAAACGCTAACGACCGAGAAAAATGATTGGTGATATCACCTGCAATCAGATAAACGCCAACCTGTTGCTGCTGCAGATAAACTGCCTGCTGCCGAGCCACGGTATGCGCGTCTTGATGGTTGCTGTCTAAATGCAAGTCACTGATCATTGCTACGTGAACCACGGGAACTCACCTCTTTCCATAAAAAAAGTGCTACTCCGTATAAGAGTAGCACTTTCTGCTTTAAATAATGACTATTTAATCCCAGCCATCAAATTCTTAATTGGTTTAACCAAGGCAAACATAATTAATCCGGCAACGATGGCTACAATCGCCACGCCCAAGAAGTAGTTTCCTTCATTACCTGGCGTGTAAAACTTAACGATTTGTGAGTTCACAGCTTGCCCAGCGGCATCAGCCAAGAACCACATACTCATCATTTGAGATTGGAAAGCCTTAGGTGCTAACTTGGTCGTCACGGACAACCCAATTGGTGAAATCAGCAATTCAGCAATTTCAACAACTGCCCAGCTACCAACCAACCAGAGTGGGCTGATTCGAGCACCAGTCCCGAACATCGTGACTGGAATCACCATGATTAAGTAAGATGCCCCGGCAAATAACATACCAGTTGCAAACTTAGCTGGAGAACTTGGCTGCTTCTTACCCCAACGGTTCCACAAAGCAGCAAAGAATGGCGTGTAAATCAAGATAAACAGTGGGTTTAACATCTGATACCAAGCTGGCAAGATATGAATCCCCATAAAGTGGTTATTCGTTTGGTTCGCTGCGAACAGTGCCAACACGGATGACCCCTGTTCTTCAATTGCCCAGAAAATCATCGCGGCGATAAACAGGCCCAAGTAAGCCCAAACGTGCTTCCGTTCAGTCGGTGTAACTTTTTTACTAGTTAAGAAGATGACAAAGTAAACAACTGGTGCAGCAAGCGCGATAATCGACAACAGCAGCACAAAGTTATTTAAGTTCAATGAACCCAATAAGTACATCAGAACAACGATTAAGGCAAAAGCAACTAATCCGACGGAGCCCCGAACAGTCAGCTTCTTCATATCACCTGGTTCCAATGGGTCACTTGGGTACAAGCTATCCTTACTCAGATACTTGTTACCACCAAGCCAGTATTGAACCAGTCCAAGGAACATCCCGATAGCAGCTAATGAGAACCCAAGGTGGAAGTTGTACTTCAACCCGAGCCAACCAACTAACATTGGTGCCACTAACGACCCTAAATTGATCCCGAAGACAAAGATGGTAAAACCGGCGTCTCGACGGGTATCCCCTGCATCGTACAGCCCCCCAACCATTTCAGAAACGTTTGGCTTCAACAGCCCAGTCCCTAAGACAATCAATAGGATTGAAATAAACAAGGCAATGCTCCCAGCAGGAACGGACAACGCGATGTGCCCAAACATGATGAGAACCCCACCAATGAACACAGTCCGCCGACTACCCCAAACACGATCACTAAGGTACCCACCCAACACTGAGGATAAGTAAACCATTGACCCGTAAATGGACATCACTGAAGCAGCGGTCGTCTTGTCAAAGCCTAAACCACCTTTAGTAACAGAGTAATACATGTAGTAAATAAGGATGGCACGCATCCCATAGTAACTGAACCGTTCCCACATTTCTGTGAAGAACAAGGTTGATAACCCGCGAGGTTGGCCGAAGAATGTTCGGTCCTGGCTGGTTGATTCCGGTTTGTTATTCAAAACTATAATACCTCCATAGCATCTGCAAAAATGAATAATTTTATCATCCGTAACGCCAATCCAAAATCCCTTGACGGCGGTGTCTCATAGACCTCTAATAAAACATAGTAGTAATTATACTGCATGAAGTACCGTTACGCAACGACTTTCGCAACGGTACCCCCGCTAATTAGCGGCATGGCGCGAAAAAACAATGATGAAATTATTAGCCATCTCATGCAATCCTCTTATTTTTTATTCATCCTCCTTATCACATGATTATCAATTTAGTTATGAATAAACTTCCGCAAATAAAAAACGTGCGTTGGGTTTTAACCAACACACGTTTCTTCCATATAAATGTTAAGCAGGCATTGAAGCTAGGTCTAATTGCTTGCAAGCGAATTTAACCAGGGCCTGGCCATTCAACCAACCATAGATATCATTGGGAATCAAAGCCGTCGGTACTTGAGTATGGAGTGCTGCAGTTTCAACAAAATCAGCAGCTTGTGGGGCCAGCAAAACCAAGTCCTGTTCCGCCAGCATGTCAGCTGTCAAATCATCAACAGTGCTGGCCGTGAAGGCCAAAGACAAGTGACGGGTCTCGGCAACCCGTTTAGCTTCACCTAAAAACAGTCGACTTGAATTTTCTTTACCGGATAATAATAGAACATTCTTCATAATTAGTTCTCCCCTTCACGTTCTTCTTCATGAATTAAGAATAGCACTTTACTACCTATACCACAATAGAATAATAGGAAAATCAATATTTGTTTAGTCCACCTTATTTACCGGTGCTTCAAGGATTCCGTGCTCTATACCAATTAATTCAAATTGGATATACCAATTATAAGTGCTAACGCATTTACTTTCTTCCTAACACAGCCAAGTTAGGTGTCTAAACTGAGGATCAATAGCCGAATTTTAGCCACAAAAAAATCACCAGTCCTATGACTGATGATTATCTGATGCCGGCTGAGGAATTCGAATCCCCGACCCTCGGTTTACGATACCGATGCTCTACCAACTGAGCTAAGCCGGCATAACTCTGGCTAACTGGGTTAACCCGACTCCGGCAGGCGGGCTCGAACCGTCGACAACCTGATTAACAGTCAGGTGCTCTACCAACTGAGCTATGCCGGAATAATTGCGTAGCGACGTCCTATCCTCGCAGGGGGCGATCCCCCAACTACTATCAGCGTGCTGAAGCTTAACTTCCGTGTTCGGCATGGGAACGGGTGTATCCTTCAGGCTATCGCCACTACACTATGAAAGAACTTCTTCTCTCAAAACTAGATATTATTCAATTATTTCCTTTGAGAACACCAACTCTACTTGGTTAAGTCCTCGACCGATTAGTACTGGTCCGCTCCACGCCTCACGGCGCTGCTACTTCCAGCCTATCTACCTGATCATCTCTCAGGGGTCTTACTTCCATATAGGAATGGGAAATCTCATCTTGAGGCGAGTTTCACACTTAGATGCTTTCAGCGTTTATCTCATCCATACATAGCTACCCAGCGATGCGCCTGGCGGCACAACTGGTACACCAGAGGTATGTCCATCCCGGTCCTCTCGTACTAAGGACAGCTCCTCTCAAATTTCCTACGCCCGCGACGGATAGGGACCGAACTGTCTCACGACGTTCTGAACCCAGCTCGCGTACCGCTTTAATGGGCGAACAGCCCAACCCTTGGGACCGACTACAGCCCCAGGATGCGATGAGCCGACATCGAGGTGCCAAACCTCCCCGTCGATGTGGACTCTTGGGGGAGATAAGCCTGTTATCCCCAGGGTAGCTTTTATCCGTTGAGCGATGGCCCTTCCATACGGTACCACCGGATCACTAAGCCCGACTTTCGTCCCTGCTCGACCTGTCTGTCTCGCAGTCAAGCTCTCTTCTGCCTTTACACTCAGCGAATGATTTCCAACCATTCTGAGAGAACCTTTGGGCGCCTCCGTTACTTTTTAGGAGGCGACCGCCCCAGTCAAACTGCCTACCTGACACTGTCTCCCACCACGATTAGTGGTGCGGGTTAGAGTGTTCACACAGCGAGGGTCGTATCCCACCAGCGCCTCACTCGAAACTAGCGTTCCGAGTTCTACGGCTCCGACCTATCCTGTACAAGCTGTGTCAACACCCAATATCAAGCTACAGTAAAGCTCCATGGGGTCTTTCCGTCCTGTCGCGGGTAACCTGCATCTTCACAGGTAATATAATTTCACCGAGTCTCTCGTTGAGACAGTGCCCAGATCGTTACGCCTTTCGTGCGGGTCGGAACTTACCCGACAAGGAATTTCGCTACCTTAGGACCGTTATAGTTACGGCCGCCGTTTACTGGGGCTTCATTTCTGGGCTTCGCCGAAGCTAACTCATCCACTTAACCTTCCAGCACCGGGCAGGCGTCAGCCCCTATACGTCATCTTACGATTTTGCAGAAACCTGTGTTTTTGATAAACAGTCGCCTGGGCCTTTTCACTGCGGCTGCACTTGCGTGCAGCACCCCTTCTCCCGAAGTTACGGGGTCATTTTGCCGAGTTCCTTAACGAGAGTTCACTCGCTCACCTTAGGATACTCTCCTCGACTACCTGTGTCGGTTTGCGGTACGGGTAATTAATCACTAACTAGAAGCTTTTCTCGGCAGTGTGACATCTGGCACTTCCCTACTAAAATTCGGTCCTCGTCACGCCTTGTCCTTAGCGATAAGCATTTGACTCATCACCAGACTTGACGCTTGAACGCACATTTCCAATCGTGCGCATACCGTAGCCTACTGCGTCCCTCCATCGTTCAAACATGATTAACTAGTACAGGAATATCAACCTGTTATCCATCGCCTACGCTTCTCAGCCTCGGCTTAGGTCCCGACTAACCCTGGGAGGACGAGCCTTCCCCAGGAAACCTTAGTCATTCGGTGGATCAGATTCTCACTGATCTTTCGCTACTCATACCGGCATTCTCACTTCTAAGCGCTCCACTAGTCCTTGCGGTCTAGCTTCGTTGCCCTTAGAACGCTCTCCTATCACGCGACCTATTGGTCGCATCCATAATTTCGGTAACATGCTTAGCCCCGGTAAATTTTCGGCGCAGGATCACTCGGCTAGTGAGCTATTACGCACTCTTTAAATGGTGGCTGCTTCTGAGCCAACATCCTAGCTGTCTGTGCAACTCCACATCCTTTTCCACTCAGCATGTATTTAGGGACCTTAATTGATGGTCTGGGCTGTTCCCCTTTCGACGGTGGATCTTATCACTCATCGTCTGACTCCCGGATATAAATCAGTGGCATTCGGAGTTTATCTGAATTCAGTAACCCATGACGGGCCCCTAGTCCAAACAGTGGCTCTACCTCCACGATTCTTAACTCCGAGGCTAACCCTAAAGCTATTTCGGAGAGAACCAGCTATCTCCAAGTTCGTTTGGAATTTCACCGCTATCCACACCTCATCCCAGCATTTTTCAACATACACGGGTTCGGTCCTCCAGTGCGCTTTACCGCACCTTCAACCTGGACATGGATAGGTCACCTGGTTTCGGGTCTACGTCAACTTACTGCAACGCCCATTTCAGACTCGCTTTCGCTACGGCTCCGATCTTTACATCTTAACCTTGCAAATTAACGTAACTCGCCGGTTCATTCTACAAAAGGCACGCTATCACCCATTAACGGGCTCTAACTAATTGTAGGCACATGGTTTCAGGAACTATTTCACTCCGCTTCCGCGGTGCTTTTCACCTTTCCCTCACGGTACTGGTTCACTATCGGTCACTAGGGAGTATTTAGCCTTGGGAGATGGTCCTCCCGGATTCCGACCACGTTTCACGTGTGTGGCCGTACTCAGGATCCTGAACTGAGGGTCAACGATTTCATCTACGGGGGTATCACCCTCTATGCCGTGCCTTCCCAGACACTTCGATTATCATTGACTTTGGTAACTCAAATGTTCAGTCCTACAACCCCAACGAGCAAGCTCGTTGGTTTGGGCTGTTCCCCGTTCGCTCGCCGCTACTTAGGGAATCGATTTTTCTTTCTCTTCCTGTGGGTACTTAGATGTTTCAGTTCCCCACGTCTGCCTCAACTTAAGTATGTATTCCCTAAGTTGTAATAGTTGGTTAAAACTACTGGGTTTCCCCATTCGGAAATCTCCGGATCAAAGCTTACGTACAGCTCCCCGAAGCATATCGGTGTTAGTCCCGTCCTTCATCGGCTCCTAGTACCAAGGCATCCACCATGCGCCCTTCATAACTTAACCTAACGATTACTTCGTAATCGCTGATTAATTGAGTATTAGCGATATAAACTAATTAAAAGAACTCAAAATTACGCGGTGTTCTCGGTTTAATTATCTTTAATAAAAATAATTAATAAGAAAATAATTGATAATATCTAGTTTTCAAAGAACAAATTCCTTGATGCTTACGCATCAATGGAGAATAGCGGGATCGAACCGCTGACCCCCTGCTTGCAAAGCAGGTGCTCTCCCATCTGAGCTAATTCCCCAAAATGATGACCTCACGGTCAATGGGCATAAATGGACTCGAACCATCGACCTCACGCTTATCAGGCGTGCGCTCTAAACCAGCTGAGCTATACGCCCAAAATCATTTAGTTGAGAGGTAGGCCTCTCAAAACTGAACATTGTTTCGCCAAAGTATGTGTAGCCTCCGTATATTCCTTAGAAAGGAGGTGATCCAGCCGCAGGTTCTCCTACGGCTACCTTGTTACGACTTCACCCTAATCATCTGTCCCACCTTAGACGGCTGACTCCCGAAGGTTATCTCACCGGCTTTGGGTGTTACAAACTCTCATGGTGTGACGGGCGGTGTGTACAAGGCCCGGGAACGTATTCACCGCGGCATGCTGATCCGCGATTACTAGCGATTCCAACTTCATGTAGGCGAGTTGCAGCCTACAATCCGAACTGAGAACGGCTTTAAGAGATTAGCTTAGCCTCACGACTTCGCAACTCGTTGTACCGTCCATTGTAGCACGTGTGTAGCCCAGGTCATAAGGGGCATGATGATTTGACGTCATCCCCACCTTCCTCCGGTTTGTCACCGGCAGTCTCACCAGAGTGCCCAACTTAATGCTGGCAACTGATAATAAGGGTTGCGCTCGTTGCGGGACTTAACCCAACATCTCACGACACGAGCTGACGACAACCATGCACCACCTGTATCCATGTCCCCGAAGGGAACGTCTTATCTCTAAGATTTGCATAGTATGTCAAGACCTGGTAAGGTTCTTCGCGTAGCTTCGAATTAAACCACATGCTCCACCGCTTGTGCGGGCCCCCGTCAATTCCTTTGAGTTTCAACCTTGCGGTCGTACTCCCCAGGCGGAGTGCTTAATGCGTTAGCTGCGGCACTGAAGGGCGGAAACCCTCCAACACCTAGCACTCATCGTTTACGGCATGGACTACCAGGGTATCTAATCCTGTTCGCTACCCATGCTTTCGAGCCTCAGCGTCAGTTACAGACTAGACAGCCGCCTTCGCCACTGGTGTTCTTCCATATATCTACGCATTCCACCGCTACACATGGAGTTCCACTGTCCTCTTCTGCACTCAAGTCTCCCAGTTTCCGATGCACTTCTCCGGTTAAGCCGAAGGCTTTCACATCAGACTTAAAAGACCGCCTGCGCTCGCTTTACGCCCAATAAATCCGGACAACGCTTGCCACCTACGTATTACCGCGGCTGCTGGCACGTAGTTAGCCGTGGCTTTCTGGTTAAATACCGTCAACTTCTGAACAGTTACTCTCAGAAGTGTTCTTCTTTAACAACAGAGTTTTACGAGCCGAAACCCTTCTTCACTCACGCGGCATTGCTCCATCAGACTTTCGTCCATTGTGGAAGATTCCCTACTGCTGCCTCCCGTAGGAGTTTGGGCCGTGTCTCAGTCCCAATGTGGCCGATTACCCTCTCAGGTCGGCTACGTATCATTGTCTTGGTGGGCCTTTACCTCACCAACTAACTAATACGCCGCGGGATCATCCAGAAGTGATAGCCGAAACCATCTTTCAAACAAAAACCATGCGGTTTTTGTTGTTATACGGTATTAGCACCTGTTTCCAAGTGTTATCCCCTGCTTCTGGGCAGATTTCCCACGTGTTACTCACCAGTTCGCCACTCGCTTCAATGTTGAAATCAGTGCAAGCACGTCAATCAACGGAAGCTCGTTCGACTTGCATGTATTAGGCATGCCGCCAGCGTTCGTCCTGAGCCAGGATCAAACTCTCATCTTATAGATGATGTGCTTGAATAGCTCATCGATTGTTGTTACATTTTTAAAAGCGAATTGACTTCGCAAATATTGTTTGGGTTTGATACCAAGTATCAAACCGCCCTACACATATTTGGTTTGTCGAAACAATGTTCAGTTTTCAAAGGTCTACCTTGTTATCAAAGGAACAAGCGCTCCGTGACAACGTTTATAAGAATAACATATCTTATCAATTGCCGTCAAGAACTTTTTGAATTTCTTTTTTATCAGTAACACAACTCTCTGTGTCGCCGTGACAACGTTTATAACTATACCAACGATTCTACCGCTGGTCAAGGCCTTTTTGCATAAAATTTCAATTAATTGATAAATAACCAAAAAAGGTGGGAACTAAGACGCGTTCCCACCTTTAATATTCACTCATCCGTATACCTAGTAACCGGTGTCCGTTGACGCCGCGCTGCCATTTTGTCTAAAAAACCATCTAACAGTGTGACCATGACCTCTTCGTCCGTCGCATCCGTCAACGCAACCTTAGTCCTAGCTGCGTGGGGAATTCCCTTAAGATAATAGGCCACCTGATTCCGAAAGTCACGAGGCCCCTCTTCAGAACCCTTAGCTCGACACAGCCGGTGCAAATGTTCCTTAGCAATGGCAATCTTTTCTTCAGGAGTCGCCTCTGGTAACAATTCGCCCGTATCCAAATAGTGGTTAACCCGTCTCAACAGCCAAGGGTTCCCCATGACTGCACGACCAATCATAACTGCATCAGCCCCAACCTCAGTTAACATGCGTTTAGCATCCTCTGGCGTACGAACATCCCCATTACCCATAAATGGAATGGTTAAATGCTTCGCTACATCTGCCAGCACATCCCAGTCAGCCTGACCCTGATACATTTGCTTACGTGTTCGACCATGCATAGCAACTGCACTCGCCCCGGCACTCTCAGCAGCCAAGGCATTTTCCACCGCGTAAACGTGGCGATCATCCCAGCCAGTTCGCATTTTCACTGTTACTGGTTTATCAACCGCAGCGACGACCGCCGCAACCATGTCATGAACCTTATCCGGATCCAGGAGCCACTTAGCACCAGCATCCGTGTTCACGACCTTATTCACCGGACACCCCATATTAATGTCAATAATATCAGCTGGCGTCTGCTTATCCACAAATTGAGCTGCTTGTACCAAAGTTTCCTGAGTTCCCCCAAAGATTTGAATACTCATTGGGTGTTCTCGCTCATCAACCGCCATCATATGGAGGGTACGCTGATTATGGTAGTGAATCCCCTGGCCAGAAATCATTTCGCATTCAACCAAGCCAGCACCAAATTCCTTGCAAATTAGTCGAAACGCCACGTTGGTGACTCCAGCCATAGGAGCAACTACTACCCGATTAGGAATTGTAACGTCTCCAATTTTCCATGCCATCACGTTTGCCTCCTAGTCAGCCTGTGCCTTAACCAGGATATCCTTCAAGTCATCTTCGGAAAATTCATACTTTGTCCCACAAAAGTGACAAACCGCTTCGGCACCGTGATCTTCATCAATCATTTCCCGAATAGCCTTGGGCTGAATTGAAGCTAACGCCTTGGCAAACCGCTCCTTAGAGCAATCACACTTGAAGCTAACTGGCATTTTCTGTAAAATCTTGATTTTCTCATCCTTGAACAGTAATTGCAAAATGTCCTCTGGCGTCTGACCATCTAGTAACAATTCAGAAACCATAGGCACTTCCTTCAAGCGTTCCTCCAACCGCGCAATTGCCTCATCGCTTGCGCCCGGCATCACTTGAATCATGAATCCACCGGCAACCTTAACCGTATTGTTGGGTTGTACGAAAACAGACACCCCCACGGAGCTAGGAATCTGTTCAGACTTAGCCAGGTAGTAAGTAAAGTCTTCCCCTAACTCACCAGAAACCAAGGGGACCTGTCCTGTGTATGGTTGACTGAGGCCTAAATCCTTCGTCACCGTCAGCATCCCGTTTACGCCAACCGCCTTACGCACGTCAATCTTGTGCTTCTCATTCAATGCCAAGCTCGTATGCGGATATTGCAGGTAGCCCTTAACTTCACCATTGGCATTACCATCCACCACGATAGCACCCACTGGTCCATGACCGTCGACCTTCACCGTCAGCTTCTCATCACCCTTCATAAGCGACGTTGCTAACAAAGTTGTACCAATCATGGTCCGCCCTAGAGCCGCCGTTGCTGCACTCCAAGTATCATGCCGTTGCTGAGCCTCAGCTACCATGTCCGTTGCATCGACTACGTAAGCCCGAAACATCCCGTCATCAATTAAACTTTTTACTAAATAATCTGTCATTTGTGTACTGTCGTCCTTTCACATTTCATCATGCCTAACCTTACCAGAAACCCGAAAATTTGCAAAGACTAACCCCGCTGAGTCACAAAAAGGAAGTGAGGAGAATCCCCCACTTCCTTCGCATTTCGATTATTCAGAGTCGTCCGGCTTTTGATCATCCGCTGCAGAACTCGTTGCTTCACTGGCCTGACTGCTATCAGATTCAGTGGTAGCGGCAGATTCAGCTAACTTAGCTTCCGTAGAGGCCTGTCGTTCAGCTTCACGGCGTTCTAGTTCTCGCTTAGATTCTTCAAAAGTTGCGGCCTTTTCACTTGGAAATTCGCTACTGCCATCCTTCTCAGGCATTTCCCCAGTATTAAACAGACTGAGAATTTGCTTTTCGTCCAGCGTTTCGTACTTCAGCAAGGCATCCGCAATAATCTTGTGTTCTGCTTTATGTTCTTCCAAAATCTTCCGGGCAGTCGTATGGGCTTCTCCGATGATTCGGCGAACTTCACTATCAATTAAGCTAGCAGTGTGTTCAGAGTAACTAGGTTGGCCAGGGTAACCTGCACCAGCAAATGGCTGACCGCCAGCACTTTCCAATGCAACGGTACCCAACTCATCACTCATCCCATATTGGGTAACCATGGACCGGGCAATTTGCGTTGCCTGTTCAAAGTCATTGGATGCACCAGATGATTCAGAATGGAAGATTAACTCTTCAGCAGTCCGACCACCCATGAGTCCAGCGATTTGTTCCATGGCATCCTTTTTAGACATCAACATCTGATCTTCACGTGGGAGCATGATGGCATATCCACCCGCACGCCCACGAGGAACGATAGTAACCTTGTGGACCACACGCGCGTCATTTAACACTAAGCCGACAATTGTATGTCCAGCTTCATGATAAGCAACCGTCTTGCGTTCCTCAGGGCTGATGACCCGATCCTTTTTAGCAGGTCCAGCGATAACCCGGTCTTCCGCTTCATCTAAGTCAGAAGCGTCAATCTGGGTCTTATTCCGCCGAGCTGCCAATAAGGCCGCTTCGTTTAAGAGGTTTTCCAAGTCGGCACCCACGAACCCTGGCGTCTGCTTAGAAATTTCCTTCAAGTCGACGTCGTTGGCTAAAGGCTTGTTCTTAGAATGAACCTTCAGGATAGCTTCCCGACCTTTAACATCTGGTCGACCAACTAAAATCTTCCGGTCAAATCGTCCCGGCCGTAGCAAAGCTGGGTCTAAGACATCAGAACGGTTAGTAGCAGCCATCACAATGACACCTTCACTACCAGTAAACCCATCCATTTCAACCAACAATTGGTTCAAGGTTTGTTCACGTTCATCGTGACCACCGCCCATGCCGGCACCCCGTTGACGACCAACCGCATCAATTTCATCAATAAAGATGATAGAAGGTGCGGCCTTCTTGGCCTGTTCAAACAGATCCCGGACACGGCTAGCCCCGACACCAACGAACATTTCCACGAAATCTGAACCAGAAATCGAGAAGAATGGTACCGCCGCTTCACCAGCAACGGCCTTCGCCAGCAACGTTTTACCAGTACCAGGAGGACCCTCCAATAAGACACCAGATGGTATCCGGGCACCTAATGAAACGAACTTACGCGGATTCTTCAAGAACTCGACAACTTCGACCAGCTCTTGCTTTTCCTCCTCCTCACCAGCAACGTCGGCAAAGCGAACCTTGTTCTCCTTGCTGTCGGCTGGTTTGGCCTTACTCTTCCCAAAGTTCATGACCCGACCATTGCCGCCGCCTTGGCCGGCTTGACCCATCATCATGTAGAAGAAGAAGAAGAAAATAACCAGTGGCGCTACGTAGACTAACAAGTTAATCCAAAAGCCACTTGACTCTTCTGCTTTGGTGTTGACCTTTACATTATGGTTCTTGGCGATCTTATCAATCTCGGAAACCGTCGAGTTGTTCGTTAAGACCTGGGTCGTAAACCCGGTCACCGCGGTACTCTGTGAGCCCCCAAGACTAAAGCCGGTATTAGTAGAACGCTTTTGGGCGTTCCGATATTCACCAGTAATCTTGTAAACTCCCCCGGAAGGTTGAATAGAGAACTTCTTGATCTTGTTCGTACTCAGGTCCTTCTCGAACTGACTCGATTGGATTTCTTGGGATTGTGAGCTGCTGTTATTACCATTAAACAGGTAAACAACACCAATGACCAACAAGAAGATCACAATGTAAAATAGACTATTCCGAAACAGCCCATTTCGTCGATTATTCATGTCGTGCCTCCTTACTCACAGTTCCCAGCATTTAAATTAGGAACAAAATTTAGGGCTTGTGCCCTTTGACTAAATAAGATGTTATCACAATTGACTATCATTGACTAATTATTTATCTGAATAAACGGATGGCTTCAAAACACCCACGTACGGGAGATTCCGATATTTTTCTTCATAGTCCAAACCGTACCCAACTACGAATTCACTCGGAACGTTAAACCCAACATAATCCGCTTTCGCTTCAACCACTCGTCCACTGGGTTTATCCATTAACGTGCAGACCTTAATTGAGTTGGCGTGACGGTCCTTTAACAGGTCTTCCAGGTACTTCAACGTCCGACCAGTATCGATAATATCTTCAACTAACAAGATGTCACGACCAGCAACGTCCGTATCCAGGTCCTTCAGTAAACGAATGGTTCCGGATGATGCGGTTCCTCCGTTGTAGCTGGAGACATCAATAAAGTCAATGGTTGCATAGATGTCCATGTCACGAATAACATCGGTCATAAACAAAATTGCACCCTTTAACACGCAGATGATCAAAGGCGTCTTATCCTTATAATCCTCGGCGAGTTGCGTTCCAAGTCGTTTACAAGCTGCAGCAATGTCTTCCTCACTATAAAGGACCTTCAAAATATCGTTGTTCATGCTGTTCCCCTTTCGCCTATTCGTGTTTCAAGACAATATGATAGTTTTTTGTGTGCGCCCGTGATGGCCAAACCGACCACTTCACGCCAAGTACCGTCAAAACTTCCCCCTGAGCTGTAACCAAGACCAACTGGGCTGCTCGTTCAGAACGAGGAACCTTGGCGTTGATCAACGCCCGCCGCACACTCTGATGGTGGCCGCTAGCTAGTCGCAACTGATCGGTAGCTACCCATTGCCGAACTTGCAAAGGAAACTGCTTCGACTGTAATGCCACCGTCTCATGTGGGGTCTGTATTGACGAACTCTCTGGAAAGAAGCCGAGTAATCGGCCGTTGCCAACGGATCGCCATTGGTTTAAGTCTACCATAAAAGTAAATTGTTCCACGGATTTTTGCTGTAAATTTTTAGGTTGCGTAAACTCAAATCGATCATAGCTCTTACGAAACACCCAGCCACCGCTAAAATCAACGACACCGGACGGTCGCTGCAAATTCCGCAAGAGTTGTAGACACTGGTTGAGATGTGACTCACCGGTGGTCACTGTCGGCGCCGACTGCTTAATCAACCGAGCCAGCAACA
This sequence comes from Levilactobacillus yonginensis, assembly GCF_964065165.1. Classification (NCBI taxonomy): domain Bacteria; kingdom Bacillati; phylum Bacillota; class Bacilli; order Lactobacillales; family Lactobacillaceae; genus Levilactobacillus; species Levilactobacillus yonginensis. The sequence goes on from NZ_OZ061549.1 coordinate 1,103,306, forward strand.
ACCGCTGTTCAGAGCCTGGACGCGCCAACAACTTTGTGACGTTTCCTTGTCCCGTGCCGGGCTCAACGATGCCAGTCAGCTTGGTATCCAAGGCCTCATCGGCTACAGCCATGACTGCCCGCAATTGACGGGCATAGGCTGTTAAATGGTCAATCACCTGCGGATTTTCACCCCGTAATTGTGGGAGAATCTGGTGACGAACACGATTACGACTGACCACAAGTTCTTGGTTGGTGGCGTCCTCATACCAAGGAATCGCCATTCGTCGAGCAAAAGCCACCAGTTCCGTCTTCTTAAACGGGAGCAACGGGTGAATCACCTTACCCCCTCCTAAGAAACGTTCATTGGCCATCCCTGCCAGCTGAGCCAACTCACCACCACGCAACAATTTCAACAGAATGGTCTCTGCCTGCTCATCGGCTTGGTGAGCTGTCGCCACCCAGTCAGCTGACTGTTGCTGCAATTGCTGCGAAAAAAATTGGTAGCGAAAGTCCCTGGCGGCGGCTTCAACACCGTGGTCTGGGTGTTCAGCCCGCGGCCAATGCTTCGTAACTAATGGTATCCGATGGTCGGCACACCAGGTGGTCAAAAATTTTTCCTCCGTTGTACTCTGTGCCCGTAGTTCGTGATTAACGTGAACAACAGTTAATTGTGGTCGTTGGTCGTGCGGCAATCGACTCAGCAAGGTAAGCAGCACCATTGAATCGACGCCGGTCGACACAGCTACTAACCCACGTCCTCGGGAAGTTGCCCACCCCTGCTGACGCCAATTATTCTGAAAATCCGTCTCTAACGTCACACTACCGACCCTTTCCGTTAATTAAGAAAAAGGGCCGCACGAATGCGGTCCTAATCGAAGACACATTTAACTACGACGGCCACCACGGCCACCGCGCTTACCTTCGGTGTTGCGTTTAATTGTTGCCAGACGGTCCTCACTCTGCTTCATGAACCCTGACATCAAGTCGTCGAAACTCTCTTCATGTTGGGCTGCGTGATGGCCTGAGAAACGACCATTTGCCGAATTATGGTGTGGCCGGGAACCGTTATTTTCAAAGCGGCGACCATGGGCGTTACCATGGCTTTCACCGCCGCGACCACCATTGCCGTGGAAATCGTGATTACCACCGCGATGCTCAGAATGCTCACCGTGGTGTTCACTGCGACTATGCTGTGGCCGTTCTGATGCCGGTTTATCAGTTGCCTTACGAATCGACAGCCCAATTTTCCCGTCATTCCCAACGGTCAATACTTTAACCGTTACTTCATCACCGACAGATAAAACGTCGTGAATATCTTTCACGAACCCATCGGAAATTTCACTAATGTGAACCAACCCGGTCTTGTGGTCACCTAAATCAACAAATGCGCCAAAGTTCGTGATTCCGGAGACCTTTCCGGAAACTTTAGCTCCAACCTCGATTGCCATAAACAAGAAGTTCCTCCTTAAAATAAGTGCTTTCAGTATAACACAACTTCTAACAATCCCAAACGTGAAAAATCAAAAAGAAAAGTCAAATCAACCGTTTTTGAACATCAGTCAAACCGCGTCAGATTAACATTCCAGCGATACCAGTGTTTCTAGCCATTCTCCCATTACTTTGGTGGGTAAACTAATAAAATGTCCAGCCGGTTAGGCCAAGAAATTTAGTCAGTTTGTACTACCAGGGACACCCGCCATTGAATCAAGCAGATTGTTTTGGCCACCCACCTCGCAGCAGCTAAGTTCAACTAAAAAGGAGGCCATGACTCTGCCGTCACAGTCTCCTCGAACACTATTTTGCGGTCACGTCGGTGGCGTGATCACCGGGTAGACTATAGACTGTCTCACCGGACTTGGTGTAATAGTACTTCGACCGAATTAAACGACCCAAGTAATCTTTGTCATTAAGTTGCTTGATCTGTAACTTAAGCTTCTGATTAGTCGCCTTCGTTTTAGTCAGTTGCCGTTCACTAGTAGCAACCTGCTGATTAACCGTATGCAGGCTTGCATTCGTACGGACCCACTGAATACCTAAAATTGTCATGAAGACGGCGAAAACAATGATAATCCGAGTAGCTCGTCGTGCGCGACGTTTGCCCAGCCACCGATGATGATGTTGCTGGGTGGCCTGCTTATCCAACCGCCGGGTATAATCATTTTCTAAACGTTCAATTTTCGCCGGTTGCGGTTTCACGTCAGCCATCCCACTCACTCCTCAAGTTTTCTACCAGATAGTTTAACTTGAGTATAGCAAGTTTCAAATTGGACGTCTAGCTAGTTAAGCATATTGTAAAATATTCGTCACATTAGACCGCTTAATCTTGCCGAAAGTCTTGCTCGTAGTCCTCTTTAACGATGGTATACATCCGCTCAGCATCGTCCTTCTTCGTCGTTTCCAACAATTCATCTACTTGGACCGTTAACGTTTTGTTACCAAACTTAATAACCAGCTCATCTTTAGGCGCAACTTCACTAGAGGACTTGGCCAATTTCCCGTTGATCATGATTCGACCCTTGTCGGCAATTTCCTTGGCGACTGAACGCCGCTTGATAATCCGTGAAACCTTTAAATACTTATCTAATCGCATACTATTTTCCTCCGTGTTGGCTAAGTCTCTGCCATAATTTTAAAATTATTTTTGCGTGTGGAATGGCTAACCACTCCCGTACTGTGAGTAACTGCCAGCTCAGAGCTAGACTAAAGAAGATCCCAACACCCACGGGAATCGTGATGAGAAGTGCCCCACCAGCCGCTAAACGTTCAGTTGTCATTGCTGGCCAGATGTGTTCTAGGAACACTCCGACTGCTTGAACGCCTACCACCATTAGAATGGTGCAACCAATTAATTTGCGGATAAAGCCTTGCGTCCAAATACCTGAGCGTAATTCCTGTGCTGAACCATACCAGATGATTACAAACATCACACCTAAGCTCAGGACCGTCAACCAGCTCGCACCGTTACCACCAAAGTGTGCCACAACCCAATGATTACCGACCGCTTTCACAATTAAACCGCTGATCAAGGCAACAACCGTCAGCCGATAATCATTCTTACTTTGTAAGACACTGTTATACGTCTGAATCAACGTGGCCAAGATAATACTCAGCATATAGACTGCCAACATGTCCGACCCCTGCGTATTCCCAAATAGAAGCCGGTTAATCCACGGCATTAGACTAATCAGTCCAGCCGTAGCAGCCGACGCAATTACCAAGGCAATGTGCATCATAGTCGTTGTCAACTGCTTAAATGCCTGTGGTCGACCACGTTGTTGGGCCTCAGCTAGCGCAGGCAGCAATGATGTCGCAAATGCTACCGCCACCACCAATCCTAACTGAACCAGTGGCTGCGCCCGATCATAGACCCCTTTGAGGCTCTTCGCAGCTAGGTCACTCATCCCCCCAGCCACCAAACCGTTCTTGACGGTAAAGGAATCCACAAGTTGTAGGAGGACCATCATTGCCGTAAGCAGACACAGGGTGCCCCCCTCAACCAGCAGACGACGGCCGACGTGTGGAACCCGGTCCATGATGGCGCCACTGCGTTGCCGCCACCGCGGGAGCACGAGCAATGCTGCAACTGCGGCCACTGTTCCACCACTCAACGCCCAAGTTCCCATCCGGTACACCGACCAATCGTGATGAACCGCCCAACCAGCGGCCACTAGAATCACGATGACCCGAACCAACTGCTCAATGACTTGTGAACGCGCCGTTGGCAACATGTTGAACCGCCCCTGATGGTATCCCCGCCCCACTGAGAGTGCGGGCATAAAAAGAAACATCCATGAAACCATCCGAATTAACGGCGCCAGCTGAACGTCACCCATGCCCCGAGCGATTGCCGAGGCTCCCAGCATCAATCCCCCAAAGAGAACAATCGCTAGGCCCCAGACCCACCGTGTCACCTGGCGGGCAACTTGCTGTTGACTGGGAAGGTCGGGAGCTTCCGCAATCAGCTTGGAAATAAAGACGGGCAACCCACTCAAGGCAAAAGTCATGCCAATGCCATAAAGGGGATACACCTGTTGATACACATAAAATCCCGTGTTGCCGACCATATTTTGAAAGGGGACCCGGTACACAGCACTCAGTAGCTTCGCAATAAACGCCGCTACCGAAAGAATCAGGGCACCCTGCAAGGTCGTATTTACATTGCGGTTGCCCATGGTTGGCCTCCTTAGTCTTCAGCCGCAGACTTGTCATCGTTTTTTGGCTTCGTGGTCACTTCCACGATATCCCGTAACGCAGCCATGAACTGTTGCAACTGCGGCAACCAGTCCGCCGTCTGCATCTTGGGCTGAATCACCAATTTGATGTGTAACCGATCGTCGTTGATGCCTACGGTAGCCTTTAAATCAGTTGCAGCTAAGGCCTTGAAAACATCCTCGCCACCTAAAATATTGGTTCCTCGCTTAGAAATCGTTACAAAGATATCGCCATCCTTACGACGAATCTTATCGACCAAGGCTAAATCAGCAGCTAGCTTCAACTGGCCAATCGTCAATAACTGACTAACGGCATCAGGATACTCACCAAACCGGTCGATGAGGTCTGCCTGAATCTCACCGACTTCATCATCACTTTCCAATTGGCGAATCCGTTTATACATTTCAATCTTTTGTTGTTCGTCTTCAATGTAGTCGCTTGGTAGGTAAGCTTCAACGCCCAGTTCAACAGTTGCATCCGTCTTTGGTTGCGTTTGCTTGCCTCGTTTCTTGGCAACCGCATCGCTTAGCATTTGCGTATACAAGTCATATCCCACGGAATTAATGAACCCATGTTGTTGTTTACCCAACAAGTTTCCAGCACCACGAATAGATAAGTCTCGCATCGCAATCTTAAACCCAGACCCCAACTCAGTGAAGTCTTTAATGGCCTCTAACCGCTTCTCACTAACCTCAGTTAGCACCTTATTGGGCTTATACGTGAAGTACGCATAGGCCACCCGGTTACTTCGCCCGATTCGTCCCCGCAGCTGATACAGCTGGGAGAGACCCATGCGGTCGGCATTCTCAACGAACAACGTATTAGCGTTCGGAATGTCGATCCCAGTTTCAATGATGGTCGTCGTGACCAGAACGTCGTAATCCCCGCGAAGGAAGTCAAACAGCACCCCTTCCAACTGGGCTTCCGTCATCTTACCATGGATGTAGCCGACCCGCGCTTCGGGTACTAGCGCCTGCACTTGACTCACAGTCTTTTCAATGTCCTCCACCCGGTTATGTAGGTAGAAGACTTGACCGCCCCGTTGCATTTCCCGCCGAATACCGTCCTGAATGGCACCCGCATTTTGTTCCATCACATAGGTCTGGATTGGGAATCGGTTAGCCGGTGGCGTTTCAATCACTGATAGGTCCCGTACTCCCAGCATAGACATATGCAATGTCCGGGGAATAGGGGTCGCAGTCAGCGTTAACACGTCCACGTTGGCCTTCAGTTGCTTCAACCGTTCCTTATGTTTGACTCCAAACCGTTGTTCTTCATCGACCAGCACCAGTCCTAAGTTCTTAAACTTCACATCTTGTGATAAAAGACGGTGAGTCCCAACCACGATGTCCAACTGACCAGTCTCTAAATCCTTAATGGACTGATGAATCTGCTTCGTCGTCCGGAACCGAGAAAACATCTCGACATTGATGGGATAGCCCTCAAACCGGTTGACCATCGTGTCATAATGCTGTTGTGCCAAAATGGTCGTGGGCACTAGAAAGGCGACCTGTTTGCCCGCCTCCACAGCCTTAAAAGCTGCTCGTAGCGCTACTTCCGTCTTTCCATATCCAACGTCGCCAACCAACAAGCGGTCCATTGGCCGCCCTTTTTCCATATCATGTTTAACTTCGTCAATCGTCCGCAACTGGTCTGGCGTTTCCGCATACGGAAAATCATTCTCAAAATCCGTCTGCAGACTATCATCCACCGGAAAGGCATAGCCCTTCTCAGCCGCCCGTTTGGCATAGAGGTCGACCAATTCGTCGGCAATATCTTCAATTTTAGCAGCAACTTTACGCTTAGTCTTAGCCCATTCAGATCCGCCCAACTTATTGATTTTAGGTTTCTTATCTTCAGAAGAAACGTATTTTTGAATCAAATTCAACTGAGTAACCGGGATAAACAATTGGGCGTTGTCCTGGTAATCGATGGTCATATAATCCTGATGAACACCGTCTACCGTCAAGGTTTGCACGCCAATAAACTTCCCGATACCGTGATTGACGTGAACAACGTAATCCCCTGGCTTCAGATCGGTATAACTCTTTAACCGTTCTGCGTTCGCCATCGTCTGACGCCGTGGCCGCTTCTTCGTCACCTTCTGGAACATCTCGCCCTCAGTGATGACAACCAGGTTGGCTTCTGGTAATTCAAATCCTGTGCGTAGGCGTTCTGGAATCAATTGCGTCAGTGCTGGCTGAACGTTACTGGACTTGGTCAAAACGGCCTGAATTTCAAAATCATCCAGGGTTTGTTCAATCTTTGCCAATCGTTCCTCATCCTGAACCAATAGCAAAATTGTCTGCTTTTGTTTATGCCACCGGTCAATTTCAGTTTTCATCACTGGCAACTGACCAAAGAATTGTTGCATAGCCCGCGTCGTAATGTTGGTGACCGCGTGGAATCGCATGCTCCCCATGCCCTTCTGGAACAAAGCCAACATAATTTGGGCGTGAGCGTCATTCTTGACGATTGGCCGGAGCTCACCGCCAAAGGTCTGTTGCGCAAAGATTTGGTGATGGGTCAATTTATCTGTCGCCCAGTTAGCCTCATCTTCGAGTAACTGACGTTCAGCATCCTGTAGACGCGAATAATCCCCGAACAAGGCCACCCCATTAGCTGGTAAGTAATTCAGTAACTGGTGATGTTCCGGGAATAAATAGTCCGCAAACTCCATCAATTGCGGATCAACGGACCCTTTTTTCAGGCCATCCACAAGTGGCTGTACCTGATCCGTCAGCGTTGTCGCTGATTCTGCATCCAACTTGGCAGTCTGCACCTTCAGCTCCGCGGTCAACGCTGCAGCGCCGGCCGCACGTTCATCGGCCGTGAGAATGAAATCCGTGGCTGGTAATACTTCTACGGCATCAACATTTTCAATGCTCCGCTGGGTCGCCGGATCAAAGTACCGCAGAGAATCGACTTCCGTGTCAAAAAAGTCCAATCGAACTGGATAATCCGCTGCTAACGGATAGATGTCTACGATGGACCCCCGCACGGCAAAATCCCCGGGCGCAGCAACCAATTTTTGGTGGGCATAGCCCATACCAAACAACCGTTGTTGCAGCTTTTCTAAATCGAAGTCTGCACCGACCTTAACCGTAAACCGCGCCCCGGCAAAATTATCAGGGCCTGGCAAGAAACGTCGCAGCCCGGATAATGCCGTCACAACAACTACTGGCCGATCACTTTGCAAAGCCCGCAGTGCATCGATCCGAGCAGACCGATATTCTGGCGAACTGGTGGCTACTTCTGCTGCTAAAAGTTCCTCAACTGGAAACTCAAACAGCTCATCATCTTCTAGTAGGTTCGCCAGATCATCCATCAATTGACCAGCGTGATACAGCGTATCCGTCACGTAAACGATGGACCGCTGCTGATCATGGAGAAGACTGGCAATGAACAAGGTTTCAGCCGACCCATTGAGCCCGGTAACCAACTGTCGTTGACCAGGAGCTACGGCCTGGCGAATCGCGCCGTACTGCGCGGTCTGCGTCATAAATCCTTCTAAATTCACGTGATAACTTCCTATTCTAGTTGTACTGATTCATCAACTGAGTAAATTCGGTGCCGCTTAACCAATCATCAAGTGCAGCGACAGCCTGATCTGTCGCCTGGTTAAAGAGCAGCGCTTGGTCTTTAGTGAACTTTCCTAAAACGTAGTCCACCACAGAATGTTGTTGGGGGTGTTCAATCCCCACCCGTAACCGTTTGAATTTTTGATCCGAAACGTGAGCAATGATGCTCTTGATGCCGTTATGCCCACCGGCTGACCCGTGATTCCGCAACCGGATTCGACCCACTGGTAGGTCCATGTCATCGTGAACAACCATAATGTCGTCTAAATCAATCTTAAAGTATTGCATCAACGGGTGGACAGCCCGACCGGATTCATTCATGAACGTTGTTGGTTTCACGACCAAGACTTTTTCACCGTTCACGATGCCGGTGCCGTACTTCGCGTCCATTTTGCGGGTCGTCAAGTCAATACCGTGTTCCTTAGCAAACGCATCAACTACCATGAAGCCCGTATTGTGCCGTGTGCCATCGTACTGGGGACCAATGTTTCCTAAACCAACAATCATTTTCATCTTATACTGTTCTCCTCAAAAATTAGGTCATCTGAGCTGGAAGCAAAATAGCTGGACGGACGCTTAGCCCCGTTCAGCAACTCAGTTTATCTACGTATTTCAAATCAACATTATTGAGTATAGCATAGTCGCTTGTGAAGTTCACTCATCCTGACTCTTATAGGAAGCGTTTGCCAGTAACCGTTTTTTTTATTAAATAAAGAGGCTCCCCCGTAGTCGATACAGCGTTCTCATGTTATACTTGTTAGCGGGTAATGAACGTGACCCTTGAAGTGTTAAATACTTATAGGAGATGAATATTTTGACTAATAAGAATCATCAAAAAGTTGTTTTAGTCGGTGACGGTGCCGTTGGTTCCTCATACGCCTACTCAATGATGAACCAAGGTTTAGCCGAAGAATTCGTAATTGTGGATGTTATCAAGGAACGGACCGAAGGGGACGCATTAGACCTTGAAGATGCACAAGTCTTTACCGCACCAAAGAAAGTCTACTCAGGTGACTACTCTGACTGCAGCGACGCTGACGTTGTTGTAATCACTGCCGGTGCTCCACAAAAACCCGGTGAAACTCGTTTGGACCTGGTTAACAAGAACTTGAAGATCTTGTCTTCAATCGTTAAGCCAGTTGTCGACTCAGGTTTCGACGGCATCTTCGTGGTTGCAGCTAACCCAGTTGACGTTTTAACTTACGCTACCTGGAAGTTCTCAGGTTTCCCAAAGGAAAAGGTTATCGGTTCAGGGACTTCTCTGGATACTTCTCGTCTGCGTGTTGCGCTGGCTAAGAAGCTTAACGTTGACCCACGGAACGTGGATGCCTACATCATGGGTGAACATGGTGACTCCGAATTTGCTGCTTACAGTGCAGCCACTGTTGGTTCAAAGCCATTCTTGAAGTTTGCTGAAGAAAAAGGCATTACGCAAGATGACTTGGACAAGATCGAAGATCAAACTCGTAACAAAGCCTACGAAATCATCAACCGTAAGGGCGCAACTTTCTACGGTGTTGCTACCTGCTTGATGCGTATCACGAAGGCAATCTTGCGTGATGAAAACGCTGTCTTGCCTATCGGTGCTGCTTTGAACGGTGAATATGGTCTGGATGATATCTTCATTGGTACACCAGCCGTTATCAACGCTCAAGGTTTAGCTAGCGTGATTGAAGTGCCACTTTCAGACAAGGAATTAGCTGCTATGAAGTCTTCAGCTGAAACTTTGAAGAAAGTTACCAAGGATGGCTTAGCTGCCCTTGAATCTTAATTAAATGATTAAAAGTGTCACGCCGTCATGGCGTGGCATTTTTTTGTGTCGTCATTAAACTAAGATTCTTTAAAATATTTTGACGAGTCCAAAAGGATTTTGCCCAACCTTTTTTCGGTTCCCCCCTACTCGGGCCCGTCAATCCAAGCAAATCAAGCCGGATAGCCAATCAAAACTGATCACAATTTGTTTCGTAAACGTTTTCATTAGCGCATTCACATTGTCTTTTAAGGAACTTTGAAGTAAGCTAGAGTTATGCTAATTGGTGATAGTTAAGCATGACGACTTTTCCTCCATTGGCTATATTAGGAGGTCACACTTTATGAAAAAACGAAAAGCCCTCGTGATTGGCCTGGTTACCGCCTGTGTGGCGGTCGGCGCAATCTACGTTGGACAAGCATTACATTACTCTTCAGCAAACGTCTTTTTTAAGGATACCGAGATCGCCGGCGTCAACGTTGGCGGTAACACGGCCCAACAGGCGGCAACGAAGCTTAAAGCTGCTCTGAAGAATCAACAACTGACGGTAAAGGACGGTAGTCAAACCGTCACCACTTTCAAAACCAACGAAGTTGACTTAAAAGTGACTTCCCCATCAGCGTTGAAGCAATTGATCTCCAAGCAAAATGTTTGGAGTTGGCCCGTTCATTTGACGACCGCTACGGCAGACAGCATTCAGCTGAATGCCAGTACGGAAAATCAAGAAAGCGTTCGAACCCTAGCAAAGTCTATTGCTGCCAAGGCAAACAAGACACGGACCGCTGCCAAGGATGCTTCCTTCACTTACGCAAATGGTGAATTTGCAGTGACTAAGGAACAGGCCGGGAATCAACTCGACACCAATAAATTGGCCACTTCGATTTCGCAGGCCATTGAGAAGGGCGAGACGACCGTCAACGTTTCCGGTGACTACATTAAGCCAGCCGTGACGTCGACTTCCGCGACCTTTAAGGCAGCAAAGTCTAAGGCTCAGACCATTACCAAACAGAATTACGTCTATAAGCTAAGTAATCATAAGGTTACGATTCCTGCTGAAACGTTGGCTAGTTGGTTAACGTTCAAGGCTGGGAAATTATCGACCAATGATACTGCTATCAAAGCTTACCTGACTAAGTTAAGTAAGAAATACGGCACTGTCAACAAGACGCGGACCTTTAAATCTACCAAACGTGGTACAGTCAAGGTTCCTGCAGGTTTATACGGGTGGAGTATTAAAGTTAAGAAGGAAACACCTGCCTTAAGTAAGGTTGTTTTAGCTGCTAAGGGCATGTCCCGGACCCCTGCTATTCAAGGAAGCGGCTATCACAGCAACGGTACCGACATTGGTAACTCCTACGTTGAAGTTGATAAGACCAACCAACACATGTGGGTCTACAAAAACGGAAAAGTCGTCGTTTCGACCGATGTTGTTACTGGTTTACCAACGACCGCACATCACACGCCAGCTGGGGTGTGGGTCGTTTGGAGCAAGCAACGTAACGCCACGTTACGTGGGCAAAACGATAACGGCTCAAGCTACGCCTCACCAGTTAAATACTGGATGCCAGTCGATGACACCGGTGTCGGGATTCACGATTCTCCTTGGCAACCACAGTATGGTGGCACCTGGTACAAATCTCATGGATCACACGGTTGTGTCAACACGCCACCTTCGAAGGTTGGCGAAGTCTTTAACAACGTTAAAGTGGGCACTCCCGTTGTCATCTTCTAATTTAATTTTAAAAAAGTTGTGCGTCCCCGTTTCGGTGACTCACAACTTTTTTCTTGTCCAAAATTGGACCAACGATCAGCAATTAGCGAGTTGTCATTAACACCCCGGCAGTCGGTCAATCCCACTTTTGTGGGGAATTATCAGTTAACCAGTCGTCGACCTGATTTGAATCTTAGGGTGACTACCATCTCCACGGTTTCTGCGAGTTTCCCGCCAAATTCTCTGAAAATAGCTGGTCGGAGTTAGGCCAACTATGGTATTATTAGGAGAGATTATTAGAAGTTTCTAATTTTAGGAGGTCATCTGCTATGCTGCTTAAATCCCTAGTGAAACCGAAAGAACGCTTGGTTACGGTTCGCGAGGACGTCACCCTGGAACAAGCCTTAAAGGTCTTGGAAGACTCGGGCTATCGGTGTGTTCCCATCCTGGATGAAACCGGGCAGATTTTTCGGGGTAACATCTATAAAATGCACATCTATCGCCATAAGTCCCGAGGCGGCGATATGCAGCTCCCGGTGACATCGTTACTGAAGAATGCCACCAAGTTTATTTCCGTTAACGCGGCTTTCTTCAACGTTTTCTTCTCAATCAAGGACTTGCCCTACATTGCCGTTTTAGACGACAAAAATGCCTTCTATGGAATTTTGACACATACCCGGTTGATGGACATGCTGTCTCAATCCTGGAACGTTAACATTGGGAGTTACGTTTTAACCGTAGTTTCCGCCGGTGAACGAGGCGACCTCGCTGGAATGGCGAAGGTCATTACCAAGTACACGTCGATTGCTAGTGTCATCAGTTTGGACGCACAGGAAGGCGAACTGGTTCATCGGACCATGTTCACTCTCCCAGCCGAAGTGGATGAAGAGAAGCTTGATCGAATTGTTAAAGCATTGGAACGTAAAGAATTTCATGTCCCAGAAATTGAAGATTTACGTCACGAGAATTAAATAATTCACCAAAAAAAGTGGTCACGACTCCATTACGAAGTCGTGACCACTTTTTGGTGCCAGTCACCGTGAAACTATGTAGGTGTTACTTTTTACCCTTTCTTTTACGCGCCTTGTCCACCAAGCCAATGCTGGTTGCCAATGCAGCATCGACCGCTGCCATGGTTTTTTCGTCCAAATGAGTCACCTGGTCCCGCAACCGTTGCTTATCGATTGTCCGAATTTGCTCAAGCAAAATGACGGAATCCCGCTCGATTCCGGTCCGGTCAGCGGAAATGCCGACATGCGTCGGCATTTTAGGCTTCTCGATTCGAGCGGTGATTGCCGCCACGATAACGGTTGGACTATAGTGATTTCCCACGTTGTTCTGGATGATCAAAACGGGGCGCATGCCCCCCTGTTCCGAACCAACGACTGGTGATAGGTCGGCGAAGAAAACGTCACCGCGTTTAACTTCAACACGGGCCATGGGCCGCCATCCCCTTATCTGATTAATTTTTTAATACTTTGTTCTACGAAAGTTTGTTAACCGACGCTCTGCTTCCTCTTCACACGGTGTGAAGACGCGAGCAATATCTCGGTTGATCAAAGCCATTGCCTGATACCCAACAATCAAAGCCAGCTTACGTGAAGCTGCTGCCCGCAATGGAATCAGCGCCTGATGACGTTGTCTGCGGGAAATGTGTCCTCGTAACCGTGGTCGTTCTAATTGCTGCGATTGAGCCATGAATTGCCCTCCTCAAGTAAATTCACTTCGTCTCATACAGTTTACCACGAAACACCATCTCTGGACACATAACACGATAAATTAATGACGATAGACCCGCGGTACCCGTGTGGTGAAACCACAGGCAATTTCATAATGAATCGTGTCACAGTAGTCCGCGATGTCTTGCAGTGTAATCCGTTCGTGACCATCTTGGCCGATCAACGTGACCTTAGTTCGCCGAGGATACCGGTGTGGCAGCCGCACCATCAATTGATCCATGCAAACACGACCAACAATTTCACAGCGCTGACCGTCAACTAGGACGTCAAACCCTTGCATCCGTCGTGGGTAGCCATCGGCATACCCAATGGACACCGTTCCGATCCATTCATCCTCCGGTAAAGTGTAAGTTGCCCCATAACTGACTGATGAGCCCGCTGGCACCAACCGGGCTTGCATTAATTCACTGGTCAGGCTCATCGCCGGTTGCAGCGGATACGGTTCAGCAATAGCCGTTCCCGACGGATTCAACCCGTAGCCTGCCGCTCCGAAGCGCACCATGTTGCCATTGCAAGCGTCATGCCACAGGCTCGTTGCCGAGTTGGAGACGTGCACATACCGTGGCTTTTGCGGTAACCAGTCCGTTAAATCGTGCCATTTAGCCACTTGCTTCTGAAAATAATCGTCATTGGGATCATCCGCCGTGGAGAAGTGGGTAAAAATCCCTTCGAAATTGAACTGTGCCGGATGTTGTCGGAGAAAATCAACGACTCCTTCGACCTCGACCTTGGTCTGAAAACCAATTCGACCCATTCCCGTGTCTAACGCTAGATGAACAGACAATGGTTGCACCGTTTCAAATAACGACAGTGACCGCATCGCCAATTCAAGCCATTCCAAATCAGCTACGGCAACGGAGATATTCTGTTCGACCATGACCGGTGCGTCAGCTGGCTCCGTGACCCCCAAAACCAGAATAGGTTCATCAAATCCGGCTGCCCTGAGTTCTAAAGCTTCATCCAATATTGCCACGCAAAATCCCGTGGCACCGGCTTCCTTTGCCGCCTGAGCGACCTGTACGGCCCCATGACCGTAGCCGTTGGCTTTCACGACCATGAATAAGTCACAACCCGTGGCTAAACGATCAACTTCCGTGTGAATATTGGCCCGCAAGGCCTGACGATCAATTACCAGCTGTGTTGGCCGGTGCCCCCCTACTACTACCATGAACCTTACCCTCTTTCTAAAATTACCTCCGTCATGACCATCGTCGCCGTATGTGAGATTGACACAAAGGCGTTGCCCCCGAAGGGATGACGGATTACGCTTGGACGGCCGGTCTGGTCGTCACGAATCTCGATATCTTGAAATCCTACGGTCCTGCCAATACCAGTCCCCAAAGCTTTGCTGTATGACTCTTTGGCCGACCACCGTCCGGCGATGAATTCAACGGCTCGTTGCCCACTTAGCTGACCATAGTCGGTCAACTCATTGGGAGTCAGAACCTTATCTAGGAATCGCGGATGCTTAGCCACAACCGCGTTGACCCGAGCCAAATCAGTGATATCGATGCCAATTCCGTAGATCACTATCATCACCTCTCTTTATTTTGTCCAGACTGTATTTTATCACAGCAAAGCGTGATTACCGCAACAAGTTACCCAGTTAAGCGTAATTGTAAACTAATGTTAAGAAGCGGGTCAGCTTTCAGGTAGTCGTAATCCCACCCAATTTAGTCAAAAAGGGAGAGTGGGCTCGCGATCCGCACTCTCCCTTGTCACTAGATTAATGCATCACAGCCTCGCGGAGCCGGAGTTGTGCAGCTACAGGTTGACTCGTTGGCATCATCTCAGCTGGTAACAGGTGAACCTCACCACCAAGCTGACTAACCAAGAGTGCCAAATCATTGTAGAGATTGTTCTGCCGGCTTAGAGCCGTCACCGTCAGCACTTCACCCTGTTCATTCAAATGGCCCGGTTGAAAGGCATCCGTTCGAATCCAGAGTTGCGTCAGCTGGCCTTGAACGGCCGCCGTGGCTAACCGGCCGAGATCCATGACAATTTGTTCATTTTGCCGGGCCTTAGCAAAGGCATCTTGACGAATCTGGGCGGCCTGTTCATAACGTTGGCGGTTCACACCAACCGTTAAGGCAGCGAGTGTTTGATTAGCAGCCGCCAAGTTTGGCACCTGCGTTACCCGCACAATGGACTCCAGGTAAGCGTTTTGGGAAAGCTTACGGAAATTTCCTTGCTCACTGGCACCAGCCACTAAGATCAGGGGAACCTGAGCAACATTTGAATAATGCTGGGTCACATAAGCATCAACCTGCTGGAAATAGTTTCGCTGGTCGGCGGCTTTAGCAGTGTCCAATGAACCGGTGCCACTGTAATGAGTCCCAACACCAGCCGATCGCTGCCAACGACCCCGGTCACGAACTTCCTCACCTAGTGCTTGCGCCATAGTCGTGGGAGCCTCGATAGGTAAATTAACCAGCTCGGCGCGGCTGTTCCTAACCTGAGCCAGTTCAAAGGCTTCACGACCAAGTAAGAGCAGATCATAATCACTCGCTTGATCTTGTGCCTGTAAAATTGGAAGCACGTTCGGCTGATAAGTTACCGCCAAGGTCGGCATTACCGGACTGTGCACCCAATAATGGTAGCTTGTCGTTGGCCCGGCCATAATTAGAAGACCCATGGCACTCCCGTTGGTTAACGCACCGTGGGTAAACGGAGCAAAGGCCGGTTCATACGCAGACCACACTCTGTCAGGTGCTAACTCGGTTAATTGAGACCGTGCCTGTTTCAGCAAACTATTAAATTGCGTTCGGTCGGTATTCGGAATCCCTGTAATGGGTAAGGTCATTGTCACAAAAGGACCTGGCTTCGTGGCGAGCGTCAGTGCTGCGTGTAAGTCAAAGTGGTTTGCCATAATGATTTATCCTCCATAGTCGATTGCCATAAGATCCTTCGTATCAATTCGATAAGCAAATAATACCATGGCCAGTCACCAAACGCAACTAATATTTTTAACTAATATAGATTTATAGTATAAATCTGTTTGACGATCCGCGATTTACCGGCGTTCCAGACTAGAAAAAATTTTTTCAATAATCTGGCACAAAGAAAAAGCCCCTACCGGTTGCCGCCGGTAGGAGCTCACTTCTAATCAATTTTAGATAAAACTAGTCTTTCTTACGAATGGTGAAGCCGCGGCTGCCACCTTCGTTACGCCGACCACTGTTACCGCCGTTACTCCGACGGTTCCGGTTGTCGCCACCATGATTACGTGAATCATGACTCCGAGAAGAATCATGACCGCCACGTGATCCACCGTGACCGCCGCCACGTGAGTCATTGCTCCGATGGCCACGGTAACCGCCGCCACCATTGCCATTGCGACGATGGTTACCGCCACCGTGATGGTAGCCACCACCGCCATGACGTTTGCCCCCACGCTTAGGCAATGGCCGTTCTGGCGTGATCTTAACGGGTACTTGGTTGCTGTTATCCTTGGTTAGGTCGTTTAAGAGCGCCGCAACCAAGTCTTCAGCATCGTATTCGTTCAAGAGGCTCTCGGCCGTCTTAGCGAACTTTTCGGTATCCGTCTTGCTGACCAATTCGTCAACTGCTTTTTTAGCAGCGCCCAATTGGCTAACCAAGGCTTCTTCATCCGAAGGTGGCTTCAAAGGAAGCATCCGCACCTTCGTCAACTTTTCGATTTCACGCAAGTAGTCCATTTCATTTGGCGTTACGAAAGTCATGGAAACCCCATGCTTCCCGGCACGACCAGTACGGCCAACACGGTGAACGTAACTATCTGGATCTTGTGGAATATCGTAGTTATAAACGTGCGTCACGTCATTGATATCAATCCCACGAGCAGCCACGTCGGTTGCAACTAAGATGTCTAATTGACCATGACGGAATTCGTTCATGATTTGTGTCCGACGCTTCTGCGTCAAGTCCCCATGAATCCCTGCAGCGTTATAGCCACGAGCTTGCAGCCCACTAGAGATTTCATCAACCCGACGCTTCGTCCGTGTGAAGACGATGGTCAAATCTGGTGATTGAACGTCAAAGAACCGCGTCATCACATCAAACTTTTCAAAGTCACGTGAACGAACGTAGAATTGATCGATCAAGTCGGTCGTTAATTCCTTAGCCTTAATCTTCACGTGCTTAGGGTCTTGCATGAACTGAACACCAACCCGCTTAATTTCGGGTGGCATCGTTGCTGAGAAGAGCATCGTTTGACGTTCTTCTGGCAATTGCTTGATGATGTCTTCAATATCATCCAAGAATCCCATGTTTAACATTTCATCAGCTTCATCTAAGACCAACATTTGAACATGGTCCAGCTTCAGCGTGTGTCGGCGAATATGATCCAATAACCGACCCGGGGTCCCAACAACCACTTGCGGGTGGTTCTTTAAGGATTTGATTTGACGACGAATATCTGCCCCACCGTAAACGACTTGGACATTTGCCCGTTCGTTACGGCCTAATTTATAAATTTCTTCTTGGGTTTGGATAGCCAGTTCCCGTGTTGGGGAAACAACCAACGCTTGCACGTTTTCGTTGCTTTTATCAATCTTTTCCAAGATTGGTAAAGCGAAGGCCGCAGTCTTCCCAGTACCAGTCTGAGCTTGGCCGATAACATCTTGACCAGCTAAGACCATTGGGATTGTCTCGGCTTGAATTGGGGTCGCTTCTTCATAACCTGCTGTGGTAACTGCTTTCAGTAGGTCTTCAGAAAGACCTAGTTCGTTAAACTTCAAAAATATTTTCCTCCTAATGGATACGTCGCCCTAGTGCCTCAAAATACTTGGAAAAAATCCGTTTTCCTTGGTGCGGATGATGATTGGCTAGAACGGGGTAATTTCGTTTCTTAAATACAACTAAGCCATCATACAACGCTGAAACAAAATAAGCAACTCCCAACACTCGTGGAAGTTGCTTCATTTTCACTTTAGTTTTCAGTGGAATCCCGCAGTGCGGCCAACACTTGCTCCAAATGAATACCATGGGATGCCTTTAATAAAATCTGATCAGCAGGGGTTAATTTCGCCTGTAAATCAGTTGTAAGCGTTGTCAGCTCATCCGCAGCATAATGGGCTACTGGCAAGCTTGGATAACGATCTGCCAATGCTTTAGCCAGTGACTCCATCAGCGGACCAACCAAGTAGACGCCAGCAATGGCCGCTGGGTCAATTGACGTAGCAAGGCCAGCGTGCATTGCACTAGCCTGATCGCCCAACTCCAACATATCTCCTAACACCACGTAGCGCTTACCGGCAACTGGCGTCTGTGAGAAGGCAGCTAAGACTTCTTTGACAGCCGTTGGATTGGAGTTGTAAACATCACTCAGGATAGCTGTTCCAGTACTACTCTCCAGCCATTCAGCTCGGTTCTCAGTCAGGTTGACCGTGGCTAACGCCTTCTGCGCACTCTCGGGACGAATCCGGTAAACGGAAGCCACTGAAAGCGCTGCAAGGGCGTTGTTCACATTGTAGGCACCAATCATGGGAATCGTAAAGGTCACTTTGGGCCACTGATTGGTCACAAAGCTCGTTGACGTGGACGTCGCTTGAACGTCGGTAGCAAAAAGATCGTCGGTTCCCTCTTGACCAAAAGTTACTTGCCGTTGAACCAAAACCGTTGAACGTTCACGCAGTAATGGTTCATCCCCATCATAGACGAAAATCCCATCGTCACTAAGACTGTGGGTAATCTCCATCTTAGCATCCGCAATCTTGTCCCGCGTCCCAAAGAATTCGATGTGGGCTTCACCAATCATGGTAATCACTGCCAAATCTGGCATGACTAAGTGACTCAGAAAGTCAAGCTGACCCGGCCGGTCCATGCCCATCTCAACCACTAACATTTCGGTATTGGGTTCCATGGACAGAACTGTCATGGGGACACCAATCTCATTATTGAAGTTAGCATGGGTCTTGGTCACATTGAACTGCGTGGCCAGCACTGCAGCAATCATGTCTTTCGTGGTAGTCTTACCGTTACTACCAGTAATGGCAACCACTCGCGGATTGATCTTAGATAAATAATACTGAGCCAGGTCCTGTAAAGCCTTCAGAGAATCCGCCACTTGGAGAACGGGAAAATCAGCGGGAGCACTAGCCATGTCGCGGGCCCATAACGTGGCAACTGCCCCGTGGTCAATGGCTGATTGAATAAATTGATGGCCGTCCTGTTCACCAGTCAATGGGATAAAGAGGCCCCCTGGCTGGAGGTGTCGACTGTCAAAAGCCACGCTGGTCACACTGACACTACGCCATTGTTCGAAATCATTGATTGCTCCAACTGCATGAGCAATTTCAGCAAGCTGCATCTTCATGTTTTCTACTCCTAATTGGCGGAATGGTCACTGGGACCGTCCCGTTGTCAAATTGATTTCTGTTCGGTAAGTCAGCCAAACAGTTCTAATCGCAATAAAATCTGTTTTTCATTATACCATGAATTACGCTCACCTAACTTAAAACGCAAATAAAAACCACTGAGGGCAAGGACCCAACAGTGGTTGACAAACTTTCTAAATGGAATCAGCTACGTCACTAAAGACCTGGTTGTCGTGAATGCTCAACGCCCACTCACCGGTAGTTAAATCGTAACGTAAACTCGCAACTTCTCGTGAATCCGCATAGACCTCTTCTTGAGAATACCAGGTATTCTGTCGCTCTGGATGAGTGATTGCCCGCACCGGAATCACGTAAACCCGGTGACGTTCAACCAATTGATCAAACGCAACAATCATACCATCCATCAGTCCTTGTGTTAGCTGTAACACAATTTCATGAGGCAGGTCGCTAATCGCCAACGGCCGGGCAAACACCCATCGGTTGTTGTGCATCGCGCGTAAATGCCGCTTAATACTAACTTCTAACACATGATCAAAATCCGCTAAATTCCGATAATAGATTTTGTAGAACCCATCCCTTAACGTTAGAAATGCATACGCGTTCTGTAATTTAGCATAAAACGGTGTGCGAATGTGCGTTTCCATATGGGCCAGATAAAGGAGTTCCGCTAATTCACCTGGTAAAAGAAAATCGAGGTCGTCACTATGCGTGTAGTCTAACCATTTCACCGCATGCTCGTGCTTACCTAGTAGGTAACGCCGAACTTGCGCCTGGCCCGTGACCGTCTGTAACCGGGTGTGCGGATTAATTTCCACATCATTACCGGATTCTTCATTCAGCAAAAGCAACTGATTTGGGATGGCCGGAACGCCATTTAAAAAATCAGCTGGTGATATGCCCAACGAATAAATCATATTCGTCACGGGTTCTAGACTTAAATAAATGAAATTTCCGCGCATACGCCAACACTCTTTCCCCTAGTATCAATCATGTTTAATTGTACTACGAAACCGCCTCCAACTGTCCATAAATTTTTACATTTTTTCGAGTCGTTCAATCCGATCGGCCATTGGTGGATGCGTGGCAAATAAATCAGCAAAATTTTTCTTTCCTTTAAAAGGATCACTGATGTAAAGCGCCGCACTATTGGCATCAGCCGCCTTCATAGGTGCACTATCGTCGATTTTCTGTAACGCACTGATTAGACCTTGCGGGTTCCGAGTCAGTTCAACGCTAGAGGCATCAGCTAGGTATTCTCGGTTCCGGGACAAGGCCATCTGAGCAATGCTAGCAGCAAGCGGTGCCAAGATGATCAGCACAATTGAGATGACCAAGCCGATGGCATTGCCACCAGAATCACGATCATCTCGCCGCCGCGCACCACCCCACCAGAGCCAGTTGCTGGCAAAATTAACCAGCAGACCAATAGCTGCCGATAACGCTAAAGCAATCGTTTGTAGGCGGATATCATAGTTACGGACGTGAGAAATTTCGTGGCCAATAACCCCTTCCATCTCTTCACGATTCAACCGTTCTAGAATACCAGTCGTCACCGCAACCGCTGCGTGTTCGGGGTTATTTCCCGTCGCAAAAGCGTTAGGACTGGCGTCATCAATAATGAACACTCGCGGCATGGGTACTTGACCTACCATCGCCATGTCTTCTACCAAGTGCCACAGCTCCGGCGCCTGATTTTCATCAGTAATTTCCTTGGCGTGGTTCATACTCATAATCACGTTAGTCGACTGACTAATCATAATTAGCATGTAAACCCCAGTAACCACAGCTGCCAACAAAATTCCCAACTCCCAGTTCGCCCAAAATAGGTCGCCTAATGCCGCACCAATGGCGAGCACTAATACGCCAAATCCAAACATCACATAGCCGGTCCGGCGCTTATTCATGGCAATTTGATCATACAGCATAGTATCGCCTACTTATCTTGGCCAAAGTCATCAAAATCAACCTTCGGCGTCGTCTTTTCTTCTTCAGGGACTTGCAAGTAGTCGCTCTCTTGGAAATGATGGATCTTGGCGACGATGTTACTTGGAAAGGACTGAATCTTCATGGTCAGATTGGCCACCGAACTGTTATACAACTGCCGTGAGTAGGCAATTTTGTTTTCAGTATTCGTCAATTCTTCCATTAATTTGCTAAATTGTGCGTTGGCCTTTAAGTCCGGATAATTTTCAGACAAGGCAAACAGTGACCGTAACGTCGTAGATAATTGATTAGAAACTTCCATAGTTTGTTGATGATCATCAGCGGGAACTTCAGTCAATTGATTTCGTAGAGCAATCACCTTTTTTAGGGTGGACTGCTCGTAGTTAGCATACCCTTTCGTCGTTGAAACTAAATTAGGAATCAGGTCATTCCGTCGCTTCAGCTGAACGTCAATCTGACTCCAAGATTCTTGAACGTGCGTCCGTGTTCGAATCAACCCGTTGTAGGCACCAATGTACCACGCCACCAGGATGACCAGCACGATAATTAAAATTATTGCAACCATTCTCTATCACTCCTCCAATGGATTCTGGTAAACTCATCATAACAAATGAAAAATTGTGAGGCCAGTAGCTTTGCCTGACTTTAACATTAAATTAGGAGGTTCCCCCATGCAACACGTTCTGTTTGTCTGTCTCGGTAACATCTGCCGTTCGCCAATGGCGGAGGCCATCTTCAACGATCTTTTGGAACAGCGCCACCTCTCCGACCAATTTGAGGTGATATCCGTCGCCACCAGCCCCGAAGAAGAAGGTCATCATCCCCATCCTGGGGCCCTCAAAGCTATGCGCGCTCATGGACTAGATGCTAGTCACCATCGCTCCCGCCCCATTACGGCCACGGACTTTGACTGGGCAGATACCATCATTACGATGGACCACGCCAACGTGACTAATCTCCAACGAATGGCTCCCTCAGCGACCGACGCAGCCAAGGTTCAGCTCTGCCTGGATATTCTCCCCGGTCGCACTGGTGAAGCCATTGACGACCCCTGGTACACCCATAAGTTTGAACTGACTTATCAGGAATTGGCAGCGGCATTACCTGCTTGGCTCGATGAACTGACTAAGTAAGCGACGTTCTGAAGCCATAATTCCTGCTGTTAAGGTTTGGTGGAAGTGTATTTCTGATAGATCTCGTAAGTCTATTCATACCAGCATGCAGGCAATAATAGTGATATCACTGACTTTTAGCTATTGGTAATTTTGACAGAAGCAAATTTATTCTGGCAAACGTTGGTAAACGGGTATCCTATAATGAATTTCTGGATAATCTTTAAATTAAAGTCGGAAATAGTTTTAAAGAGGCCTCGCATTTACGGTTCTTCTTTCTGGTTTAGTCACCTTAGAAGCTACTGCAAATGCGGGCTTTTTGCGGACTATTTGATCTGATTTGAAATTCGCTCTGCTAAATGTTACATGACTAGCACTACGCGTTAAATTACTAAATACATAAGGCTTGAATTACTGATGATACTTGATTTGGTTCTAAAATGTAATCGAAAGTTGACGCTTGTGCTAACAAATCAGGCTTACTTTTAACCCAAAAACTTTTTATAGCACCAGATAGCATTTTTAAATCATTCAGATCATTACCAAAGGCAATGTATTGATTGATACCTAGCAAGCTTAATGTGCTGCTTTTATTGATACCTTTTGAAGTCATGTCCAGATTTCCTTCACCAATATGTTCTACCAGTTCTAAATCGGTATTTAACCTTATCATCTTGGTAATCTGTGACATTTGCTTATTATTCATTCCTAGAAGAATGGCTTTTATAGGAGTTAAAATTTTTTCAATCGGAACATTTTTTGCTAGTCTATCTGGATCAAGTTGCCTAATAATGGCATTTTCAGAAGAAACTTGTGCTGAATAATGCCAATCTCCATCCACCACGTGTTCCAAATCATATTTTTTTATTAGCCGCTTTAAATAGTTAAAATCGTTTTCAGAAATCGGAGACATAACCGTTATAGTATCTGCTACGGAAACTATTGCACCGTTCCCACCAATTAACATATTATGCTGGAATTCTGGAATGATTGGTATTAGATCTCTTATTGGACGTGCCGATGCAAAAATTATTTGATTACCCATTCTTTCTAGCCTTTTTATGCAGGCAATAATATCTGGTTCAATACTGGTTCCATCAAAGCTAAGCGTTCCATCAACATCAAATACATAGTTCACGCGTACTAATCCTCTCTTATTTGTAAGTAGCTTGGTAAATGAGAACTATCCAAATTCAGCGTTATTATCAAAGCTTCTTAAAGTTGATTGATTCATTCCATCCACAACGCTATCCAAAGCTCAAATTGATTTCATCACCATCGATTCACTTAAGCCGGGGTGAGTTTTTCTTTGCCAAACAGCTCCCACCATGGTGGGAGCTGTTTTTGTTCAAATCTTAAGCAACTAGCACCAAGCGTTAAGTAGTCTATTATAAGATGTCAAACTATCTCGTTGTCCTAGGCATAGTAGTTAATCTTCAAATAGTCCCCACAAGATACTTCGGGCCGAGATAATATGTCTCGGCCCCTTTGTCACAAAATCTTTGCAAAATTAGGTGCGCGGTGTGTCCGCAAGCGTCCAGGTAATACTCCCCGAATAAATGCCCTGTTGCGCTCCCGCATTCACTTGCAGAAATAGCCCATACAGTTGTTGCCATTTAGCGGTCACATCGATTACCTGATCACTCCCATCAGTCTCACCGTGCGCAACGATTTGATCTGTGCGCGAGAGCTCCTCACGATTTCCCCAGGTCGTTGCGTAATACAGGTCGCCAAGTAGCGGTTGCTTAGTCACTACATTGGTCAATGGCTGATTCAGTCTAGCTTTTAAATCCCACCCATGACCGGCTGAACGTGAATCTTCAATCTGCAGATCCAGTGTCGAATGATTGGGTAGTGCTTGCCGGTTTCCCGTTAGTTTACCGGAGAAATCAGCTTGGCCAGCTAGGTTGGCAAATCCCAGAGCACCAGTAGCTTGCGGCTCGTTAGTCGCCGTCAAATAAGTTGTGACTGTGTTAGAAAATGCCTCATCCGGGTCAACTGCTGTCAATTTTAGCGAGTTTTGCCCTTTACGTAACGTGTTGGCCGGAATCTTGTAGTTAAAAGCTCCTCGTGCGTCAGAAGCTACTAGTCTTTGCTCCGGTAACTGGACATCGCCGTTCAGCTCTCCTCTGATTTTCACATCGCCACTCTGATATTGCGTCTTGGAGAGATCAACCATCCCTGGCAATGAAATCGACTGGCTGTTATCCACGGTAAGGTTAGCCGTCGACGTTAAATGCAAGATCATACTATTGCTTCCTTGCACGCGAAACTCTGGTGTTGATGTGGACGCAACAGCTTCGTCCCCTTTAAATTCACTGGTGGTTGACGGGACGGGTCCCGTCGAATCCTTCACGACGCCCGTCAACTCAATGGTCGCTTGATTACGGTTATCAGAGAGTGTCTCAATCTTCTGCCGAATCAATGATTGTGTCAGGTCTGTTCCGGTCAGGTCTGTTTCTGTCCCATCAGGATAATGAATCTTCATTGTGTTGAAACGCAGCCGTTGGGGCAAGCGAAGTTGAGCCTCAATATTGTGCCACGAGCGGCTACCATTGAGATATCGTAACTGATAGGATAGACTCACTTTGTTGCCAGTAGCCAAGGTATCCCCCGCCTGCACAGGAATCATCTTACCGGCTGATCCTGCTAATTGCACCCGCAAGTCTGCTTGCGCCTCACTGTCAACCAAATCTGGAATCTCATCAAATACGACTAAGTTGTTTTCTTCCATACTACCCGTTGAACCCGTAAAGCCCCACCAAGCCTGACCCGTATGAGCTGGATCGATGATATTTCGGTCGATGGGAACGGTCGCTGTCATGCCAGATCGAGCTGTTACACCAGTGACCGGATCCCGATCATTGAAAGAATACGTCATACTAGCTTCAGAAGAATCCGGTGTTGTTGGTTCATACGTCAGGGTCAGGTGATGCCACTTAGCGTTAGAAAGAAAGTTAAAGTCATCGCCCGCGAGAACACCATTATGTAAGAGGGCATAGGATTGGGCAAAGCGAACTAAGCTGTAATTGTCTTTAGGAACGTAACTACTGGCTTCCCCCGGATAATTAGAAGCAATATGCGGCGTCTTTAAATTATGACTATCACTGTCGAGATCAAATGCGTCGCCCTTTCCCCCGCTGTTTAAGTCAGCTGTCTTATTCAAAAAGGTATCAAATTCTAACGCCCAACTATGCTGAATAGCTGTCTCAGCAACATCCTTAGCAGAAGAAAAATAATCATTCAAATTATCAATTCCCCACACCCCTAAGGATTCACCAAAGATTTTCCCAGGATACTTAGGTGCCGCCTGAACGCCCCCACCATTTTGCAGAACAAAGGCCATGCCATCCCCGGCAACGTTTCGATCCGCTCGGAAGCTTCCCCCATCACCAAAATACAACCACATCGATACAGTCTGCCGATGGTTTAGATTGAACCGAAAATCCTTTTTAGACCAAATCGCCCCCACTTGCCCCGCATCGTCTGTGAGTTGGACCACCTGAGTTGTTGGCGTTCGCTGATTCTGCGAGTGAACGACAGTGGCATGATTCCAAGGCGATTGGCCAGCTTCGAATACCTTAGGTAAGGTAATTCCTTGCGGCGTCGTCGCTAGCCCGTGTTTTAAATCCAACGGTGTCCGTGCCTGGGCGGTTACAACAAATAGGTAAAAACTAGCAACCAAGAGACTAGTGAAACCTATCATAACTCCTTTAACCATCATTCTGGTGGCTCCTTCCCTATCAGGAGCAATTAACGATTTTTTACACTTTCCGAGTGATTATAACTATTTTTATATAGTTCTACCTATATAATACTAACACCCCTGACCACTTTCATCCAGTATACCACGCTCATCGCTCAAATGTGTCAAAAGTACTGATATAACAGCATTTATAATCGTTTTAACTTTTAAAATTTCTCACAGTTATCTAGCATAAATTCGCTTCATTTCCATCTTAGACAATAAAAAAAGCTACCCAATTACTCGGATAGCTTCACACTGAATATCAATAGCTTTCTTTAACTAGTCGCCATCGTATTTTGCAGCGTCCAGTGAACGGTCGTCTTATACGTACCGATGGTTAACCCAGGATTCGTTTTCAGCAGGAGCCCCTGACTTTTGTTCCAGTCCTGCATAACATCAACCACATCGTTGTCTGACGTCGTCGTATGTTTCATAATCGTCACGGCCCCCGCTAATAGGCTGTTCTGCTGGCCATTCTGATCAACGTACGTTAGGTCACCATTGATTGGATTCCCTTGCAGCTCTGCTACCATCGGATCTGCCGAGGCCGTTAGTGTCCATTGGTCACCCGTCCCCATGGTGTCGTTGACGCTCACGTGAAGATTACTGTCCGGCGCAAAAGTCATCGACTTTCCGGTCAATTTTTGCGGATCATCACCATTGAAAGACGATTCAGTAGGAACGTCAAGCTTAATCGTCCCTTCCTTCACGTTGACCGTATAGACCGTATCATTGGTCGACCGCCCGGACTGATCGCGCGCATACATAATTAGTTGATTACCGTCTTTTAGCCCAGAAATAAGTGAGGCGGCCGGAATCGTATAGCTAAACTGCCCCGCCAGATCACTGTCTTTTAAGGTTACCGGAGTCAGGTCCTCACCATTCAACGTGGGATGTAAGGTGATGTCGCTATTCTTACTGGCGTTCCCACTCACATAGTTGACCTTCCCAGTGACCGTCACGTTCTTAGCACCAGTCATAGTTTCACTACTCGTCGTGCCACCAATACCAACTTGACCACTGGTCAGCACCATACTCATGGCCCCCGCAGCTGGTTGCGTCACGTTAAAGGCGTTCAAGCTGGCATCGGTCAAAGCGTTAGAGCCATCAAAATTACTCAGCGTTGACTTAGATGTCGCCGCGGTCACACCACTTGCGAGCATCCCTTTTCCCTTCAAGGTAACCGTGGCCGTCTGGTTGCTACCCGATAAATTGTGGTCAGTGGCTAACGCAACGTTAACGGTTTGACCAGAAATATTGCTATTATCTAAACCAGTAATCCGTTGCTGATAACCATCCGCGTAATTAATTGTCGCCGTATCATTAAACGCCACGTTGGCTGGTAACCGCAACCTCGCCTGAACATTTTTCCAAGGTTCACGGCCTCCATCATATCTCAAATGGTATTTCACGGATAACCGGTCACCAGCATAAATCTTGTCAGTTGATGTAGAAGTCATCACTTTGTCATCTTGAGAATTATCGGTAATATCAGCCGTCGCACTGGCATTGACCAGCCCAGGAACTTGCTCAAAGACGACCGCATTTTCTTCCGCGTTCTTGGCAATCCCGGTTGAGCCAGTGAAGCCCCACCGAACGTGGCCATCGCTACCAACGCCTAATTTGCTAGGATCAATCGGAACGGTCGCGGTTTGTGCCGTCCCGCCATTGGCAACGGTCGCAATCGGTTCGCCAGTCGACGGATCCTTATCACCAAACGTATAAGTCATGGTCTTAGCATCCTTGTTCCAATTCAAGGTTAAGTGATGCCAAAAACCATCTGAAAGATAACTGTAACTCTTTTTCAAAACCCCTAAGTGATTGAGCTTCGCATAGTATTTACCATTGCTAAGGGTTCCCTGTGCGTAACTGTTCTTGTCCCCAGGATAGTTAGACCCGATATGTGGATACCCGCCTGCGATGTCGGCATCAAAATCGTTATCCGCACTACCACTTCTCAAATCAGATGAAGTCCCGTTCACAAAGGTATCAAATTCTAGCGCCCAGCTCTTTTGAATTGCACTGTCCGCAATTGCCTGCGTATCAACCGTCTTGGTAAAGTCTGTCCGTGCGTCACCACCCCAAACACCTAGGGTCTGACCATTAAGTGGTTGGCCGGCCGCATTAGTTGAACTGGCCCCGGTTTTTCGATCATCATTTTGCATAACAAAAGCAATTCCATCCGCAGCGGAAGAATTTCCATTACCCAAGTAAAGCCACATCGAGGCTTTTTCATTTTCATTCAAATTCATCGCCGCTTCATCGCTGGTCCAAATTGTTCCCAATTCAGTCCCGACCCGCCGATTCGTTAGCTTGACGGCTTGTTTTAACCCATGCCCTGTATCCATCAGTTTGGCAGCATTATTGGCAATCGTTCCGGGCGAGAAATAACTACCGACTGTGATTCCTGCCGGTGCATTCACCGTAACTGAATCCGTATCTGCCTGCGCCGTTAATAAATGGCACCCTAACAGGCTCGCCGTTAAGGCAATCATCCCTAGTAAAATTGCTTTGACTTTCAACTAATTCCTCCCCTTTAGACGTGAAAAGCTCGTCGACAACCTAGTTCTGCCGATGAGCCACACTCTCTACTCGCTACTTACCGTAACACCTAGCGGGCACTTAACTTTACCTTTAGTTGTACAGTCGACTTATCATGGCATCTCTGTACACGCGATTGCGTTCACCACTGCTTGACAATCCTAGTCAAATTGCCAAAAAGCCAACATCCCTGTACTACTTCTCTTATTAATCAGTATAAGTATATGTGGTCTCCTTACAAAATTCAAGCCTTTCACCTTCCACACATTAACCTAAATTCATTAGTAAACAACCGTTTTTTGAATATTTAGTTTTACCATCAATTAACTGCACCATTCCCGTGGTTCCGGGCTTACTTTGGAAGGTTGAGCCGAATACTAGTAATCTCGAATTATCTATTATTGCTAATACTGTTAATTAATATACATTATTTGTGAAAAAATTCATCGATTAATTTTTGATAAATCGCCAAAAAATGCCCGGTATCTTGACTAGATACCGAGCATTACCGTTAATCTTATTAGCCTTTGCTTACCTTATCATCATCGTCATCACGTTTCTTGTTCTTCAACAACAAGTAGATAATGACCAACAATAACAGAATAATGATTGCCCCACCGGCAACGAACCACCAGAAGTAGTTCTTCTTAGGCGCCGGTGTATTAAACTTGTTTTGTAGTTGCCCAATCTTCTTTTGGGTCAGCTTGAAGTCCTTCACGAAGTGCCAGTGATACCCACCTTGCGCATATGCATCCAGCGTTAACGTATAGGTACCAGCCTTCAACTGCTTGTCACCCCATGGAATGGCGTAATTGAAGTTACTATTTGGTGCCATGGCCATGGAAGACTTTTCATTACTTAAAATGGTTTTGCTTTCGCCCTGCTTGGTAATCTTCGTCTTGACCTTCAAATTGCTCATCAGACCTGGACGAGGGTTCTGCAAGTTAGCCTCCACCTGATTGTACTTGTTTGACTGGCCGTTCTCGACTGAAAGCAGCTTCATGTCCGGTGCAACGTCCACATCACTCTCCCGCAATCGCAGACCAATGACGTAGGCAAAGGCGTTCTTGATGCTAACCCCCTTCTTATTGCTGGCAGCTTCATTAGCCGTAAGCTGCTTGACGTAAATACCACCTAAAATCATCCCATCCAGTCGCTTAGCAGGCATCTTGTAAGAAACGTAAACTTTTTGCTTGCTCTTAGCTGGCACGGTGACCCGCTGCGTTTTGTTTCCGAATAAATCCTTGATTCCCACCTTTAAAGAAGAATCCAGCTTGGGACTCGCCATGCTGTAATCAACGACCCCATTACTGTTGGTAACGGCCTGATTGACACCAACCTGGTACGTCTTTTTCTTACTCCCCGTATTACTGATTACAATGGCTAACTTCTGCTTTTGATTGGGTTTAACCCGTAAAGCAAAGTAAGTCACCTTTTTGTCGTCCTGATTTTTTGGTAGCACGGCCCCAACCGTGTACCCGACACTTTCTGCGCGTGCGGATTGCTGAAACCACCCGAACGCTAACAGTAACGCCCCAAATGTTACCAATAACCGTAACCATTTTTTCATGATTAATTCGGCCTCCCATATCCACTCTCTTTTTTGTTTCATTGTAACAAAGAATGCGGTAGCTGTCGCCACCGCATTCTTTAAAACTCGTCATTTTTAAGGTGTGTCTGTTAACTGCCAGGTCAATATTCCCGTGTAAAGTTGCTGTTGGGTTACCTCGCCGGCATTGACGAACAGACGCGCCGGTAAACTTGAATTTGCGTTGATGCGCATCATCCACGTCCCTAACCCGTGGTCCGGTGCGGCATGCGCCACAATTTCCGCCACATTCATCGTCATGTCTTGCTTCGCACCAACAGTTGCGGTTGGTGCCCCGCTGACAGTTCCTGCTGCCTTTGGCTTGAAGGTTGACTGACCCAGAGCTAAGTCGCCGTGAGTCACCTGATGGTGATCATTTTGACCAGTCAGGGACCCCACCGTCAGGTACAGTTTCCAACCGGCGCCATTATAACGCCGGTCACTGACCTGAACAAAGGCTCTGGAATTCTCGGCGGTCGTGTTGATCACTTGACCCGTCACAGAATCTTGCTTGAAAGTTAGGTTCGGAACGTAGTCCAACGTAAGCGAGCCGGTTGAACCAGTTCCCCCGTTACCTGAATCTCCTGGATCGCCGGGAAAGGGTTTCTCCGGTGTTTCCGGATCGACGGGTTTCACCGATCCACTAGTATCTCCGGGCTTCAGGTTCGTTGAAGCAGTTGTTCCATACGTATCGGCTGATGCTGGGCTTTGTAGTAACCCCACGCTAAGGCTGAAGGCCAAAGCAAATGAGGCCACTATTTTAGTTATTTTGTTGGTCACTACGCAGCCCTCCTTTGCTTATAGCAACGGATTAGCGTGTGTTATTTATCAGTTGATGGTTGTCCTGGTTGCGCTGGTTCTGGAGTGGATGGCGTTTGTGTACTTGCACCAGTCGTGTCAGGCGTGTTAGCTAACGTCCAAGTCAATTTAGAAGTATAGTTACCAGCTTTGTTACCTGCAGCAATTACAAATGAGCTGGTTTCCTTGTTGAATTGAGAAATCCAAGTCCCGATACCCTTACCAGCAGAAGCTTGGAAAATTGGCAAGTTACCCGTAGTACCGTCAGAGTTCAAAGTTACCTTGTTACCAAGAGGTGAAGCACTTTGGTTGTTGCTATCCTTAGCACTAACTTTTGAAGCATCTAGTACCAGTTGGGAAGCTGCCAGAACCTTTGAGTCCTTTGTAACATTAACGTCCTTAGCCGCTGGGTTATTGAGATTAAACGCATCGGCGGATACTTGAACGTTCCAACCAGTTTCATAACCTTGGTTTCCAACAACTAAAGTACCATCTGCGGCTTCTTTAGGAGTCTTTGACTGCTCCCCAAATACCACATTAGTGAAAGTTACATCGTTCAGGGTTTGCTGTTCCCCAGTTAAGGTACCGGAGAAGGCAACGCTAGGAGCACTAATCAAGTGAATACCACCAGCAGCGTTACCACCTTCATCGCCACCACCAGTTAAGCTAACACTAGCGTCAGTCTGTGCCTTAACTGAAGTGGCATCTTTTTCAGCTGGGTTCACCGTAGCCGCACTAGCAGTAACAGTGTTAAAGCCTAACCCAGCAAGCAGTGCAGTAGTAGCAAGTAATTGTAAAGTTTTCTTAGTCATCATCATTATAGTCTCCCTCAACTTTTTGTCTTTTTCCGTCTACTCGTCAAAAATCCTATCCAAACCGTAAGCAACAATATGATACCGGCCATCGTACCTAAGCCGAACCACGCCTCAGAAGTCTGAGGTAAGCGGCCCTTCGAAGTCTGGTTGGTTGGGCTGCTGCCCGTCGCCGGACTCGCGGTAGCCCCCTGACCACCCGAAGTACTCGTGTTGACGGGCTTCGAAGTTGTCCCGGGGTTACCATCGTCAGCGCCACCGCCGCTCACTAGATCGCCGTCATGTCCCCCACTAACCGAACCACTAGGTGTCGTGATCGTTGGTGTCGTAGGTGGCGTTAAAGTGACCGAGTAATGCGACTGTTGTACATCCCCTGACGATTGGTCAGCAGCTCGAGCAGTTGTTGGAATTCCCCAACCGACGGTAAGCAGGCTCAGTATCAGCAATCCTAGTTTTTGAAAACGCATCGCTGTTCCCATCCTCACGTCCGTGTCTTTCCAAGCAACTCATTACCATTTCCAATGGACCTGTCTTGCAAGGCGAATCGAATCTCATCTGATTACAGGCCATATACTATCACGACCCAATTAACTTGTCCACAATCTATAATCTGTGGTGAAAACAAGAACTAGCCCCGACCAACCCGCATCGTACCTCAGTTCATGCGTATTTATATTTTTTAGATTAAACACTGTTATATCAGCGTTTTTGCGTACATTTTCGCTATTAAAAACGCAATCAGCCCGCAAAAACTCTTGTGAATATTTTAAAAAGCACCCGGTACATCATAGGGTAATTGGGTTCTTATACAACATGTCTAATGTATATCCTATGTACTATAAACCCTTGGGGCTTATGGCCTTAGACCATGAAAACAATCCCGCTTTTTTTATTCCAAAAAAAGGCAAAAAAATGTAAAAAAAATGACGTTTTCTTAGAATGCTCTAAGAAAACGTCGGTTTTATAAAACTATTTATTGTTAAAGCCGCTATGGAAGCCTTTTTGTACGGAAACTGGTGCATTCTTGTACGCCATCTGCTTGACGTAAGTTCCGCGAATCATCAATCGATTAGCTCCAGTTGCATCACAGGTAATCAGAGTTACTAGCTTCTTCTTAGTCTGATCAACCACTTTCACGTCGGTCGCTGGAATAAATTTCCGCACACTCACCTTGTACACGAAAACCTTCTTAGCGTTCGTTAAGTAGATTGTCTGCCCGACCCGGGTCTTCCAATACAACGGGCTAAACAGAATCGTCTGTGAGCTCATGTGGTGCCCAGCCAGCGGATAATTCCCCTCACCCATCTTTTGGTCCGGCCGCATAGTCCCCGCTGTTAACGCGAGAACCTCGTTGCTAACTCCCCGGGCAATTGGCAAATGAATCTTAGACTGGGGCATCAAGATCTCCCCAACCACGTGAATATCAGCCGTGTTCCACCGTGCGTTAGCCACAGTTGAGAAATCCAGTGACTTGACCTTACTGAAATCAAACGACGCCTTTTTCTTCTCGTTTTTCTTAACGGACTTCTGCGTAATCTTCGGTTGATAGGAAGAAATCAACCAGTTTTTGATCTGCTCATTGAAAATCAAGCCCAGGGACACCACAATCAACAGGACAAAGAGCGTCGACCAGAACCACCGCCACCGACTCTTCTTTTGTTTTTTGGGTGCTTGCTTGTTATTATCTGCCATAATTACATACTCCATTCCCCAAATAATTCGGTCTCTTCGCTTTTGTATTTTACGCCCTTTACTGACTAAAACAAAGCCGAATACACCGAGAACGAGTTTATTCGTTGGAACTTAGCCGGCTACCTGGGGGGGCTACTCCAAGAATACCTAATGTCAAAGAGCCGCCCCTCCTTAATATGGAAGAACGACTCTCCGTCAGCTCTATTTATAAAGGGTGGAGCGATGCCCAAATCGCTTAAAAGTCACATGGTGTTTATTGATAAAGTGCATCGTCACTGTCGATTGATATTTCCCCGCTTCAAATTCATAACCACGGAATTTATACCGGCGATTCCCCATTCTCTTGTATTTCAAGTGAGTGAGGTGCGGATCATTATCGTCTAAAACAAATAGTTTCTTACTGATGTACATGGTCTCACCCATACGGCCCCTCATCACATCCTTGTCGTGCCAATGACCCCGGGCAATCCTAGGTGTCCCCTTGTGCCACCTAGCCGCTTGCGCCTGGGTATTACCACTAACCAGGCCACCCAATCCCAAGCTGCCGACTAATAATAACGCAGCTATCGCTTTACGATACATCTTGCCATCTCCTAAATAATAAATAGACTATCTCTCTAACGTTTAGCAGATTCACCCTACAAAAAAACCGGCAACAGTTGAACTGTCGCCGGCAAGACAAATCATAAATTTTATAATTAGTCGTTGGACAAACCGTACTTCTTGTTGAAACGGTCCACAGCACCATCGGCCGTAGTAAACTTTTGCTTACCAGTGTAGAATGGGTGGGAATCAGAAGTAATTTCGACACGGATCAATGGGTACGTGTTACCGTCTTCCCATTCAACCGTTTCGTCAGAAGTTGCAGTTGAACCAGACAAGAACTGGAAACCAGTACTTGAGTCTTGGAACACAACTTCGTGGTAATCTGGATGAATTCCTTGCTTCATAATGTATTTCGCTCCTTTGCCCTGATCCATCTACTGGACCAGAGATTGATTTAATCGTCAACCGTTGAATTATACCATGAAATTATAATCGCGGCAATGCTTAATCTTGGCCGTTTTCAACCAAGCTATCATCAACGATTTCTACATCGGCGTTTAGCGCCGTTAATTTTTCGACAATTCGATCATAACCGCGCAGAATATTATCCGCCTGACTGATTTCGGTGTCACCTTCAGCCATCAAACCGGCAATTACCAGCGACGCCCCAGCCCGAATCTCGCCAGCCTGAACTTGGCTGCCCACTAATTCGTCGCTCGGATCGATGATGATGGTGCCCTCTTCCGAACGAATGTGGGCCCCCATCTTCCGTAACTCAGCGATATGCTTAATGCGCTTAGGATAGATGGTATCAATAACCACACTACTCCCGTCTGCCTTAAATAACAGCGGCGTCAACGGTTGCTGTAAATCCGTGGCAAAGCCAGGAAATGGCATCGTCTTGACCTGAATGGGCTGCAACTCCTCGGACCGCGGTACATAAATACTGTCTTCGTTGATCTCCAAAGGGACGCCCATTTCAATCATCTTAGCGGTAAAGGCCTCTAAGTGTTCTGGAATCACATTCTTTAACACCACACCATCCCCAACGGCCGCCGCCATGGACAAGTATGTCCCCGCTTCGATTCGGTCGGGAATAATGGTATGAGTGTTCATCGCCCGTAACGTTGGAACGCCTTCGATCCGAATCACGTCAGTACCGGCACCACGAACGTGCGCCCCCATGTTGTTCAGGAAAGTAGCGATATCAATGATTTCCGGTTCCTTCGCGGCGTTTTCAATCACCGTCGTCCCAACTGCTTTAACTGCAGCCAAAATCGAGTTGATCGTTGCACCAACCGAAACCATATCCAAGAAGATCCGCGCACCATGCAGGCCTTCTGGTCCTGTAGTGATACGGACCGTTCCGTCGTGCTCATCAACCTGAGCACCCAAGGCCTTGAACGCCTTGATGTGTTGGTCAATTGGCCGTGGCCCAATGTTGTCGCCGCCAGGAAAACTCAGCGTGGCCCGTTGGAACCGCCCCAACAAGGACCCCATAAAATAATACGACGCACGCAAGCTCTTGATAGCCTTGCTGGGTAACGGTGCTTCGACGATTTCCGTCGGGTCAATGGTGAGGACCCCATCTTCAAAGGTTGATTGCACATTCATTGATTTTAAAATAAGCATTAAGTTATGCACATCGAGGATATCCGGTACCATATCAAAACGCACTGGAGTATCAGCTAGAATCGCTGCCGGAATTAATGCTACTGTGCTATTTTTGGCGCCGCCAATCGTCACTTCTCCAGAAAGGCGCTGGCCGCCATGAATAATCATTTTCTTCATTGTGATGTGTTCCTCACTTAAATTTATCTTCCATATAATTCCATACAGTCAGATACCATGATAAATAATACCAGGCAAAAAGACAACTGTTTCCCAGCATTTCACGCAAAATGTAATATTCAGCGACTACAAGACCTGGTCTCGTAGGTCATCTAGGTCCCTGGCTAGAATGGTGTCAATAATAATTTGGGTCAGTTGCTGGGGTGTCTCAGGCATCCCAGCTTTGACCCATTTTTTTAGGATACTTTGCAAACCGGCGCCAATGTAGGTGCCCTGGTAATCGTCAATCAGTGGCGGTTCCGGGCCATTTTGCCGCATTAGTTCCTGCATCCGCTCCAATAGTTTGGTTTTGCCTTCAACAAATACCAAATTGCTTAACTTTTTGTCTTCATAGAACGCCATTAATAGGTGCTCTAACGCCTGCGTTGGCGTTGCCCCCTCTAGCGGGTTCAATGCCGATACAAAGTCCTTCTCGATGCTCGCAACGCAATCGTAGATGTCCGTATAGTATCGATAGAACGTTGTGCGATTCACATCGGCCTGCGCGCAAACCTCCGTCACCGAGATGGCGTTAATCGGTTTACTTTCCAGTAATGACAGAACCGTTTGCTGAATGATCCCCTGCGTATACTGGGCGCGCCGATTATTTTTCACACCAACCATAGATCTTCACTCCTAATTTTGCCACACACCCGCCCGACCACGAGAGATATTACGTGCTGTCACCACTATTTCTATGGTATGGTAAGGACCGCAAAACCTGGCGTGCGTAAGTATCAAAACAACATGTTCATAAAAACTGTTGCGTTTACAACACTTCCGTCAACATTGACGCTTGTTCTGTCGACCATTTGTTTTTATGATATAAGACACGGTGTTGCAATAATGCTATTTTATCAGAAAAACCGAAGCAACAACAGCCAAAATCAAAAATTGGAAGGATTATTTCAAATGCTGGAACTCAAACATATCAAAAAGTACTACCACGTGGGCGATTCCGTCACGAAGGCTCTAGATGACGTTTCCGTGGCCTTCCGTTCCCAAGAATTTGTGGCCATTCTGGGCCCTAGTGGTTCCGGGAAGACAACCATGCTAAATGGTATTGGTGGCTTAGACATTTATGATTCTGGTGACCTTGCCATCGAAGGTAAGTCTACCAAAGACTTCTCCGCCTCCGATTGGGACGCTTACCGGAACAATTCCGTTGGTTTCATCTTCCAAAGCTATAACATCATCAGTCACTTAAGTATTCTCGACAACGTTGAAATGGGGATGACTCTGAGTGGGGTCTCCAACCAAGAAAAGAAGGAAAAGGCGCTTAAGGCTCTGGACCGCGTTGGCCTAACCGAACACATCAACAAGAAGCCGAACCAACTTTCTGGTGGTCAACTACAACGGGTCGCCATTGCCCGGGCGATTGCCAACGAGCCAGAAATTCTGCTCTGTGACGAACCAACTGGTGCCCTGTATACTGAGACCAGCAACGAAATCATGCAGCTGATCAAGGAACTTTCCGCTGAACGGCTGGTTATCATGGTGACGCATAACCCCGACTTGGCTCGGCAATACGCTGACCGGATCATCGAATTCGCCGATGGTAAGATTCAAAACGACTCGAACCCCTACAGCGAACACGCAGATGCCGAACAGTTTAAGTTGAAGAAAACGCGGATGACCTTCTGGACGGCTTTGAAACTTTCCTTCAATAACATCCGGACCAAGAAGGGGCGAACTGCTTTGACAGCCTTCGCCTCCAGTATCGGCATCATCGGTATTGCCGTCGTCTTGGCCCTGTCCAACGGATTCCAGACGCAGATCAACAAGACTCAGGCCAACACCTTGGCCCAATTCCCGGTCACAATTTCACAGACTGCTACCAGCACCACCGGTACCCAAGCCAACGACAAAGTGAAGACGAACAACGCTAAACGCGTGACGGCTAAAGTTAGCCAACAGGACAAGGCTACTCACACCAACAAGCTTACCAAGGGTTACTTAAACTACGTTAAAAAACTCGATAAGAATTTGAGCAAG
The DNA here is from genome assembly GCF_964065165.1 of Levilactobacillus yonginensis. Taxonomy (NCBI): domain Bacteria; kingdom Bacillati; phylum Bacillota; class Bacilli; order Lactobacillales; family Lactobacillaceae; genus Levilactobacillus; species Levilactobacillus yonginensis. Next base: position 1,141,203 of record NZ_OZ061549.1, read on the forward strand.
AATGTGACGTACACTTACTCGACAGGGATGAACTTGTTGCGTCAAGTGGACGGTAAAGCCAAGACGGTCTCCTTCTCCAACGTCGATAACAGTAACTCTAACGGCCCTAGTGCCATGCAATCAGCCATGGCAGCTAACACTGGTGTCGGTGGTTCCGTCTACCCCAGTGCCAATGATGGTGGCACCAACTTCTTGAAGAAACACTACAAGTTGGTTTCTGGTTCGTATCCTAAGAGTGCCAACGACATTATCTTAATCGTTGACCGCGACGGCTCAACCAACATCAACGCATTAAAGAACCTGGGTTACACTGCCAAAGACAACCAGAAGTTTAGCTACGGTAATATCGTGGGCACTAAGATCAAGGTCGTCAACAACAACGATTACTACCAAAGCCTCCCCACTGGCAACTACGTGCCAAACAAGGCGACAAACACCTTGTACAACAACAATCACAACATGACGTTGAAGGTTGCCGGTATCGTAAAGGTCAAATCTAAGTCCTCTGAAAACGTTCTGGCTGCCGGTATCGCGTACAGCGATAAGTTAACGCAAAACATCATTCAAGCAAATAAAGGTTCCAAGATTGTTAAGGCTCAAAAGAAGGCCAGCGACAACGTCATTACAGGCCAAAGCGTGGATAAGACCACGAAGAAATCGTTGGTCAGCTACTTAGGTGGTTCCACCACACCTGCTAGCATTCTGATCTACCCCAACACCTTTAAGAACAAAGACAAGGTGTTGAAGTACCTCGACAAGTACAACCAAGGTAAGAGCAAATCTGACAAGGTGATTTACACCGATATGGCCGGGACCGTTTCCAGTCTGACTGGTGGGTTGATGGATGCCATCACCTACGTATTGGTCGCCTTTGCCGGCATCTCACTGGTAACCAGTATGATTATGATTGCCATCATCACCTACACGTCCGTGCTTGAACGGACCAAGGAAATTGGGATTCTGAAAGCATTAGGGGCCCGGAAGAAAGACATTACCCGCGTCTTCGATGCTGAAACCTTTATCCTGGGTGTTGGCTCTGGTGCACTGGGTGTCGTCATTGCCTGGTTACTGACGTTCCCAATCAACGTGGTGCTGAAGAGTATCACTGACTTGAGTAACGTGGCCCACCTGAACCCCGTCCACGGTATTATCCTGATTATCATCAGTACCGTCCTGACGATGTTAGGCGGTCACATCCCCGCACGGATGGCGGCCAAGAAGGACGCGGCAACTGCCTTACGTTCTGAATAATTTCTAAATCCACTTAAAACGACCTCCCCGCTTAGTTGGGGAGGTCGTTTTTTTCTGTTTATTAGGCTGGCTGGTAACAACTAGCCTATTGGCCGGTCAGCTTAATCCTTGAAAATTATTCGCCGTATTGCGTTGAAACGACTTTGTATTTCCCTGTAACTATATCTTGTTTCATCAATTCTCCCTTAGCATTAATTTCGTAAGATGCCACTCTGGGAGAGACATCGGGAGATGCACCAGCCTCTTGCATCCGTCTGGTTGAATGGTTTTCATGAACCTCAATATCTAAATTGCCTTTTTTATTCATATCTTGTAAAAATAAATAGTCGCTCTGTGCAAATTTATCTGGATTGCCCTTAAGATCATCCTTTAACATATTCGTCCAAATCCAATCATTCACCTGAGCCGTTGTTAAGTTACTAGTATCCACACTGCCACTCGTAGCGGTGGTGGAGGATCTGGAGTTGTCAGTACCGTTGTCACTAGAGCTACTAGATTCACCGTCCACTACTGGCGTATCCTTGGTTGATTTTCGGGTCATTACCGGAGTATCACCCAACGTATCAATCAATTTCAACCGCTTACCAGTCAGGTTGACTCGATAAACATCTGGGGCTACTTTTCGACCAGTCCAGTATGACTTCAGCAGGTAATCCCCACCAGTCAACTTTTTGTAAGACACATTCGAATTGGCACCCCAACCAGCACCATCACCGACCTTATTCCCTTGCTGATCATAACTATTATTCAAGCCATCGAGAGTCGTCTCGAGAATATAAAAATAGGTCTTTTCTTTAGGCGCCTGTTTATCTACCGAGGAACTGCGACCGTTCAGCTTCCCGCCTAACTTCAATCGCTTGGCATCATAAATACCAGTCTCCCAAGTCCCTTTTAATTCTGAAGGAACGCCCTTCTTCCAGGCCGTTCCATCATCACCAATAATAAAGTTTCGACTTAATTGAGGCGTGCTGCTTTTAAGACTGTAAGATTGCAGCCCACCATCCAGCCACGACAAGGTCAACGCCATCTTCTGACCATTATTCCGCTTAATCGTCAGCCTCTGGTCAGAATCTTTCTTCTGGCTCTTCGTTACGATTCCCTTAACAATCGTCTTGCCCCTGGTAGTCAACGCCCACCGCCAGTGGTTTTGGTGATAGTAAAACCGCGAATAGGTCACTTGGTGATTACTCTGCGTACCGGCATCCTCCGCCGCTTTTTGGCTAGCTGGCTTCAATGCCGTCGTCAACTTGGACGGTTGGGGCTGATCAGCCAGCTTCGTTTCCGACTGGCTAGCATTCTGTTTAGCATGGCAACCGCTCACGACCACCATGGCTAGCAATGCTAACCCCACTAATCTGACCTTGGTTTTCATTGTCATTCTCCTTTATATTTTGGCAAAATAAAAACGGCCTGTCTGCCCCAATAACACGATGAACAAGGTCTATCTACCAACTGTCATTATGTACTGTGCCATTAATCAAAAATAGCCACCGCTTACACTGTAAGCATACACCCACGACTGCAAAAAACGTAGTGCCATTTTATCCTAAAAAAGTGTCGCATTAATGCCCAGTAATCCTGAGAAATAATGCGACACTGTTTGAATTAATGATTATTGGTTTACCCTTCAGCTTGATGGACGTCTTCCTTGATATTATCTTCAGCAAAGTCGTGAGCGCGGTAGTCCGGATCATCAATCGGTAAGTGCTGTTCCAACGTACTGAACGGTTGAACATTGACCTCGCCAGTCACCGTTTCAAAGTCCAGCAAGTGGCCACCAAAGCTCCGATCATCTGCCAGGAAGTGGTGATGAAAACCGCCGACGGCAATGCCATCAAATAACTGCGGTGAATAGTAGCCGATCAAAGTTCCCTGAACGCTATCCCGAGTGAAAACACTCTGGTTCTTAGCAGTTTCTGCCAAGGACTGATAAGGCTGGCTCGACTTTGCCACGGCCCGGGTCTTCACGTTGGTAAAGGTTCCCGTTGCCTTGACCGAGAAGAACGCATTATCCAGCTTGCTTAGCGCTAGGATCTGTTGATTAAACGCGGTTTTGCTGGCATTTTCCACCGTCATTAGGGGTTGGTAGTCGGCAAAGTGACTGTTTGCAAATGGCAATGTAAAGTCGTCACCGACGACCTTCACCTCGCCACGACTATTGACCTGATAGGGTTGACCCTCTAAAATAATCAACTCACCATCCAGGCCTTCACCAGTTCCAATGCCAGTGTCCCCGTGTTGAAGTAATTCCTTCATCGTAAGGGTTCCGGTCAAAAGGCCCGGGACCAACAGGGCTAACGTCCCATGTTGAAATAATTTTGTCGTATCCATTCCGCATGCTCCTTTAGTTTAAAACATCTTTCAAAAGTAAGGACTTCAATTTAAGATTATCACGGTAGTCAACCGGAATCTGAATCACGATTGGTCCGTCAGTGTGCATCGCCTTAGCCAGCGTACCCACTAAATCAGCGGCATGGTCAACGCGCACGCCCTTGGCACCAAAACTCTCAGCGTATTTTACGTAATCAACGGGACCGAAATCAACGCCGGCATCGTGACCGTACTTCGCGATTTCCTGGAACCGCACCATGTCATAGTGTCCATCATCCCAAATGAGTTGTACAATAGGTATCTTCAAGCGAACGGCCGTTTCTAATTCCTGACCAGAAAAGAGGAAGCCACCGTCACCCGCAACGGAGACGACGAGTTGACCCGGTCGTTCAAGCGCGGCCGCAATGGCCCACGGTAACGCCACCCCTAACGTCTGCATACCGTTACTGAAGAGTAAATGCCGGGGTTGATAGCTTCGGAAATATCGGGCCAGCCAAATATAAAAGCTACCGACGTCAGCGGTGACCGTGGTGTCATCATCCACAGCGGCCTGTAATGCCTTGATAATGGCTAACGGATGGATGCCATGGGCGTCGTCTGCTGCTGGTACTTCCGTCTGATCAGTGAATTTTTGCCAAAGTTCGGTCAGTTCAGTCTGAACTTCCGGTGCCAACTTCCAATCACTAGGCAGCTTAGTCGCAATGGCATCGAGGGTCTTGGCAACGTCAGCGTGCACCACCATTTCTGGCTGGTAATCGGTTGTGATCTCTGGCACCACGCTATCCAAACTGATGACTTCACCAGTCCGGTCGGTATTCCAGATCCGCGCTTCATATTCCACGGGATCGTAGCCCACAGTAATCACTAGGTCACTACGTTTCAGCAAGTTGTCTCCCACTTGATTCCGAAATAAACCGACTCGTCCAAAGTAGTTGGCAACCAGATCACGCGACACCACGCCGGCTCCCTGGAACGTCTCAACAACTGGTAAATCTACCCGTCTCAGTAAGTCCCGAATGGCTGCCGTCACATCGTTGGCTGAAGCACGCATCCCAGCCAAGATAACCGGCAACTTTGCGGCCTGAATCTTAGTCACGATACTAGCTACGGTAGCTTCATCAGCAACCCCCTGATTAACCACTGGTACCGCGCCAATTTCTGGACGGGTCACTGCATCATCTAACACGTTTTGCGGGAGTGACACGAAGGTTGCACCCGCCTTTGGGGCAACGGCCGTCTGATAGGCATTGGCAAACGTTTCAGACAGGCTGTCAGCGTTTTGAACTTCCACACTAGACTTCGTGGCCGCATCCATCAATTCCTTGCTGGGAATACTTTGATGAGTCAATCGAGCTAAATCATCTTGCGGCACCTGGCCACCTAGGGCGATAACGGGATCCCCTTCGGCCGTCGCCGTAATCAAACTAGTCGTCAGGTTGGAGACACCCGGACCAGAGGTAGTGGCCACCACACCAGGCTTGCCGGTCAAACGACCAATTCCCGCAGCAATCAGTGCGGCGTTTTGTTCGTGACGGGTGACAACTAGTTTAGGAGTCCGTGGATCTTTGCTATACTGGAGTCCCTCAAACAATTGATCGACCTTCGCACCTGGAATCCCAAAAACGTACTTGATTCCTTGATTGATCATGCTTTGGATTAGGGCTTGCGCGCCCGTCTTCGTGTCTGTCATGAAGATTACCTCACTTTTTTATAATTTCTTCTATTCTACTAGGGTCCGTCTGAAAACTACTTAAGTAAGATGCAAATTGAGGCAATGTAGACCGTAGCCAGATAAACATGAGCGAGCTTATCATAACGCGTTGCAATCCTACGAAAGTTCTTCAACTGATTGAAGAAGTTCTCAATCAAATGGCGCTCACAATAAACGTGGTAATCACAGGTCCACTTGTCTTTGGTATTTTCCTTTGGCGGAATGGTATAGACGCCTGCTTTATCTTCAATATACTGGCGAAGTTTCGCGGTGCCATAGGCTTTATCCGCGATAATATTTGATTGAGAAATATCGAAGCCTTCCAGCAACTCACTGGCAACTTGGCTATCATGTACTTGACCACCTGTTAGGCGAAAACCCAAGGGATTCCCTAATCCGTCAACGAGTGCGTGAATCTTGGTCGTTCGGCCACCTCGACTTAGTCCAATAGCTTGATTTTCGACCATACATTCGGCGTTTTTTTTACCCCAGTGGCCTTTTGATGCGCTCGAACGATCGTTGAATCTAAGCTCAAGTTTTCCATGTCGGGATCTTCAATCAATTCGAGAAAAACCTGTTCGAACAAGCCTGAACTTACCCAGGCTCGGAAGCGGCTATACACCGTTTTCCAAGAGCCATAGCGTTCAGGTAGATCACGCCAAGGAGCCCCGCTGCGCATGAGCCAGAGGATAGCATTGAGGGCGGTACGGTTGTCTAGGCTTGATGGACGGCCAGTCCGGTATGGTGGGAAGTATCCTTTGATTCGGTCCCACTGAGCATCTTCCAGTTCGTATCGTTTAGGTGTTGTCATCGGAATGCCTCGATTCGTTTTTCCTCAGATTATACCTGAATTTTTAGTTTTCAGACAGTCCCTAATTAAATTAAAAATCCGTTCGTGTTGACAAGTCAACATAGAACTATGATAATCAGGTTGTGTTGTTTTGTCAACACATCATTTCGAAAGGAGTTTCACATGAAAGACTTAGGCTACCTGGCTCAGGACATTTCCATCCTGCACCGTAAATATTATAAAGATACACGGGAAGCGTTCGCCGAACTGGGGCTGAACCCAACCGCAGCCTGCGTGTTGCTCACGATTCACGAACAGCCCGGTATTAATCAGAACCAGGTGGCCAAATCACTGGTCATCGACAAGGGATTGACCACTAGAGAGGTCAATAAACTCCAAAACTTAACCTACCTGACTAAGACCGCCGGGGCCGGTAAAGCCCAGTTGCTCTCACTGACCGCCACGGGTGAAACCGTGGTTGACCAGGTACAAACTATTCGTCGGAGCTGGTGGCAGGCCCGGTTCGATGAAACCGGCATCGATGCACAAAGTCCCCTGATTCCCGCCATCGAAGCCGCTGTAGCTAGTATTGTTGAAAAATAACTAGTGTTGGCACTGGCCGCCTGCGGCTGGTGGGGGGGGGCACGCTGTGGGGCAACCCCTGAAGCCTCGAAAAAAGCACGAGTCTTCAGGGCGACTGGGAACCCCACCCAACCCGTGGGTTTCCCAGTGCGGCCCATGTCGTAAGCCGGGAAAATACCCCGACTAACGACATCGACACTGCGTGCCCCCCCACCAGCCTCCGGCTTTAGATTGACGTTTTTCAACCTAGATCATGGTCACAACTATTTTACAAGTCAGCCATCATGGACCACCAAATTCTAAATTAGTATTTCTACTGAGCTTGCCTGATAAAGTAAAGTTTACAAATTTAAATTAATATATCTGAACTACAGACAAAAAGAAGCCCCACCACCAAGCGTTTTATCAACGCTTGGTGGCGGGGCTTCCTCAATTTCATAATTAAGTCATTTAAAACTTAGTCCTTAACTTCCTTGCTAGCAGCGGCAATGAAGTCACGGAACAAGCCTTCTGGCCGCTCTGGCCGTGATAAGAATTCCGGATGGTATTGGGCTGCCACAAAGAACTTCTTTTCTGGTAATTCAATGACTTCAACCAAATGGTCGTCAGGAGAAGTCCCAGAGAAGACCAATCCCTTGGCAATCATTTCGTCGCGGTATTGGTTGTTGAATTCATAACGGTGACGGTGACGTTCTTCCACCATCGCCTGGTTATCGTAAGCTGCAGCGGCCTTGGAACCTGGCTTCAACTTGCAAGGGTATAAGCCCAAACGTTGGGTTCCCCCCATTTCATGGACGTCCGTCTGGTCAGCCATCAGGTCAATGATCTTGTGGCTAGTCTCAGGGTCCATTTCCGTTGAGTTGGCGTCCTTGTAACCCAGAACGTCGCGAGCAAATTCAATGCTGGCCATCTGCATCCCCAAGCAAATTCCCAGATAAGGAATGTCTTGTTCCCGCACGTACTTGATGGCAGTAATCATGCCCTCAATTCCGCGGTCGCCGAAACCACCAGGAACCACGACACCATCAACGTCGCCTAAGATATCAGCGACCGTATCTTTCGTAATCTTTTCAGCGTCAATCATCTGTAAGTCAATGTTGGCGTCAACCGGGTAACCGGCATGTTGTAAAGCTTCCGCCACGGAAATGTACGCATCATGTAAGCCAACGTACTTACCCACTAACGCAATCTTGATGGTCCGTGTCAGGTTTTGCATGTGGTCCACCATTGCCGCCCACTTCGTCATGTCAGCCTTGGGTGCTTCCACCTTGAAGTGATCTAAGACGATTTGGTCTAAACCTTGTTTCTGTAACAATAATGGAATTGAGTAAATTGTTGGGACATCCATCGATTCAATAACCGCTGAAGGTTGTACGTCACAGAACAGGGCAATCTTACGACGCATGTCATCCGTAATATGAGCTTCCGTCCGGACTACCAAAATATTGGGTTGAATTCCGATACTCCGTAGTTCACGCACAGAATGTTGCGTTGGCTTCGTCTTCATTTCGTGTGCGGCGTGCAGGGTTGGTACCAAAGTCGTGTGAATGTAAACCACATTTTCGTCACCAACTTCGGACTTCATCTGACGAATTGCTTCTAGGAACGGCTGTGATTCAATATCACCAACGGTCCCACCAATTTCGGTAATCACAAAGTCTGCGCCCAACGTCTTGCCGGCTCGCATAATCTTTTCTTTAATCATCCCGGTGATATGAGGGATCACTTGCACAGTTGCTCCCAGGTAGTCACCGCGACGTTCCTTCTCCAAAACTTCAGAGTAAATCTTACCAGTCGTCACGTTGGAATATTTGTTCAGATTGTTGTCAATGAAACGTTCGTAATGACCCAAGTCCAAATCCGTTTCGGTCCCATCGTCGGTCACGAAGACTTCCCCATGTTGATAAGGATTCATCGTACCGGGATCCACGTTAATGTACGGATCGAATTTCTGAATGGTTACGTTTAAACCACGGTTCTTTAAAAGCCGTCCTAGGGAAGCGGCAACAATCCCCTTACCTAGTGATGAAACCACGCCGCCAGTCACAAAAATATATTTGGTCATGTGCAAACTCCTTGTAAGATTATTTAGGGTCGGTTGGAAAACCATAAAAAAAGCTCCCTATTCCTAGCGAATAGGGAGCTTACCGTCCAGTTGTCCTCACTAACAAGTAGCAAGGAGCCCAAAAAATATGATACCTGCTTTTGGGGAGGAGGTCAAGCGAACTTAGAAAATTTATTTCTGTTGATCGTCGTCATCTTCATTATCATCATCGGCTTCGTCATCGTCAGCGGAGAAGTCGAGACTTTCGTCGTCATCGTCGTCCGGCGTTTCCATTTGGGAAAGTTGGTCTTCGATACCGTCCGGAATATCTTCCGAACCGTCTTCTTCGTCATCGTCGTCGATACCCAATCCAGTCTGGAGCTTGCCCAGGTCTGGCGTTGAGCCGCTGGTGGTGTCATCATCGTCATCGTCGTCATCAGCATAAGTGCTGTTGTCGTCGTCTTCGGGATCATCATCATCGTAGTCGATCACATCATCGTCATCGGTCGTGTCAGCTAAGAAGGCGTTAACCTTCTTACGCTTCTTACGCTTAGGTTGATCTTCGTCTTCTTCAGCGTGAACCGTTGCCTCATCGATGGATTCAAACGGATACCAAGTTCGCAGTCCCCAAAGGTTATCACCCAGAGAAATGAAACTACCATCGACATTTAAATCCGTATAGAATTGGGACAGCCGGTCACGAATCTCTTCGTCGCTGTCGCCCAAGTATGATTGGACGGCGTTAGCTAAGTCGGCAAACCCCATCACGTCGCCGTGCTGAGACAAAATGGCGTGAGCAACTTCGATCATTGATAATTCCTTTTTATTCTGGCCCTCAAAGACTTTTAATTCCAAACTGGTGCACGTCCTTTCCACAGTCTACGAAATATGATACTCGTTTATGCCGTAAATTGCAATCGAATCTTGTAGTTACCAACCAATTCTTCTCCCGCATACAGGAGGTAATCAATTTTAACGTTACCGCTGAACGGCCGTTCCTTGAAACTCGTCTCCAAAAATGGCGTAACGGTTTCAATCGGCATAATGCCATAAGGTGTGTTGTACCGGGCTGTAACTCGCTTCCCGCTCACAAAGTGGAGTCGTAACTCTGCTTCAGCATTACGGGTCAAATGCACATCACCCTCGGGCGTGAATTTCATGGTGACTGGTGTCTGTTCCCCGGTCTCATTATTTGGTTCCAGGTAGCGCAGGTAGAGGTTAGTCCCCATCTGAACCAGCTGACCATCCACATCCAAGCGGTAGTCGGAAACGTCGTCGTTTTGTTTAATGTGCGTTTCCAAGTGAATCATGACGGGCACCCCCGTTGATAACTGATCCATTTGCACACTTCCTTTCCGTGAATTGTCTGTTCTAATTATAGTTCATTTAACTATGAAAACATACTATTTATGCGTTTCTCAACAGGTATAATTTCCCCTTACCGGGCACTTCTCTGGGAGCTGGAACGTGGTGGGCACAACTTGAAGCCTTGGAAAAACCACCAAATCCTCAAGCTCGACCTTATTCTAAGCTGCGGAGTTTCTGTCAGCCGTGACGGAGCTTGTGATTCCTATGTATTTAGTAAGAATGGTCCAGACCATGACGTAGCAAACGTTTTCTAGTATAATGGGACACTGAAGATATTGTACGAAAGAAGGCGGGTTTGATGGTTCCCTTTAACCTCCCCACAGACAAAATTCAGACCGTGACAACGCCGATCCCGGCCAATCAAAAAAATCAGGCGTTTGGTTACACCAATGCTCTACTGGACCTCGTACCACAGCTTCAGACGCCCATTCTGCACTTCTGGACGATGCAGCCCACCGTAATCATGGGACTGAAGGACAAACGGCTACCCCACCTTAGAGACGCAATTAGAGCTGTTCAGGGGCATGGCTACGATGCGGTTCTGCGGAACTCCGGTGGTCTAGCTGTCGTTAGCGATGGTGGCGTCCTCAACGTTTCCCTATTTGCCCCACTCACTACACCCCCACTCAGTGTGGACGCTGCGTACAGCCAAATGATGGCTCTCGTAGCCGCTGCTTGGCCGGAACTAGCCTTGAAACACTATGAAATCACTAATTCCTACTGTCCGGGTGACTTCGACCTTAGCGTCAATGGCCTTAAAATTGCTGGAATTGCCCAACGACGTAGTCCACATGCGTTAGTGACGATGTTGTATCTGGGCGTAAATGGCAATCAAGCCGCCCGTGGTCACCTGGTAAGGGACTTTTATCAAGCTGGCCTAGCAGGCGAAGAAAATGTATGGGATTTCCCTGACGTGGACCCGGCCGTCATGACCACCACCACTGACCTTTTACACCAGTCTATCAGCTTAGCCGATGCTGAAACGCGATTTATCAAGGCATTAACCAATTCAGGAATCACGGTTGGTCACGAATCGTTGACTGCCGCTATGGCAACTTCTGATTTTGCAAATTCCCTAGAACATGCGACCGTTCAGATGGCCCGCCGGCAACCCCGGTTGACCCCATAAAAAGTTAAGGAGGAATCAGTGTGACATACGCCGAAACGCGGTTGCCCCGTGAGAAAGTTTTCCGGGACCCCGTTCACAATTACATTTACGTGCAACATCAAATTATTCTAGACCTCATCAACACCCGGGAGTTCCAGCGGCTTCGCCGGATCAAGCAACTCGGTACGGCTTCGCTGATTTTCCATGGGGCGGAACATTCCCGCTTCACCCACTCGCTCGGGGTCTACGAAATTACTCGCCAAATCTGTGATAATTTCCAACGTAACTACCCGACCAAGACGCCGGGCGATGGTGGTTGGGACGATAACGAACGCTTGACTGCGCTGTGCGCTGCCCTGCTCCACGATATCGGTCACGGACCATACTCGCACACCTTCGAACACATCTTTCACACCGACCACGAAGCCATCACCGTTGAGATTCTGACTTCCCCCGAAACCGAGGTTAACCAAGTCTTACGGCAGGTAAGTCCAACCTTTCCAGCCGAAGTCGCCAGTGTGATTCAAAAAACGTACCCGAATCCACAGGTCGTGCAAATGATTTCCAGTCAAATCGACGCCGATCGAATGGACTACCTCCTACGTGACGCCTACTATACTGGCACACAATATGGAACGTTCGATCTCACCCGGATTCTGCGAGTCATGCGGCCCTACAAGGACGGAATCGCCTTTGCCATGAACGGTATGCATGCGGTGGAAGACTACATCGTCAGTCGATTCCAAATGTATCAACAAGTCTACTTCCACCCGGTATCGCGGGCCATGGAAGTCATCTTAGACCACCTGCTGGGACGAGCTAACGAACTTTATCAGGCCGGGGAAAGTGACGAAAGTTTCATCCCTCACCTCCTCTTACCGTTCTTCAATCACCAGTTCAACCTCCAAGACTACTTGAACTTGGACGACGGCGTACTCACGACCTACTTCATCCATTGGCGCCAGTCACCGGACGAAATTTTGGCCGACCTCGCGCACCGCTTTCTCGATCGCAAACCGCTAAAGAGTGCGGAATACACCGCTGAAACCCAATCCCTGTTGCCCCAACTTCAGGAAATGATTCGCTCCGTTGGCTTTAACACCGACTACTATACTGCTACGGATAATAGCTATGACTTGCCATACGATGACGCCTACGATCCGAAAATGACGTATCCGTTGACCCAGATTGAGCTGCAAGAACCAGATGGCACATTGCTCGAACTTTCGACGGTATCCGACTTGGTCAACGCTATTCGCGGTAAATTCAGCGGGGATCAACGCTTCTTTTTCCCGAAGGAAATGTTGAATCCTGGTGACGACGCACCCGAAATTTTCCAACCAATCTACGACGAATTCGGGAGTTATATTCAAAACAACCAACTCATTCAACCCAAGGAGATTTAACCAGATGACCATCAAATTAATTGCAATCGACATCGACGGTACCCTGCTGAACGAAAAGAACGAACTGGCTCCCGCAACGGTGACTGCCGTTCAAGCCGCCCTCAAGCAAGGCATCAAAGTCGTCCTCTGTACCGGCCGGCCCCTGGCTGGGGTTCAACCCTACCTAGACGCTCTAGGCATTAGTGGCGACGAACAGTATGCCATTACGCTCAACGGCTCAGTGGCTCAAACTGTCTCTGGCAACGTATTGACGTACCACTCACTAAGCTACGATAACTATGTTGATTTAGAAGCTGCTGCCCGGAAACTCCAAATTAATTTCCAGATTGAAACACCCGACTATATCTACACCACCAACAAAAACATCAGTGCCTACACGATTGGTGAAAGTTATCTGGTCAAGATGTTGATTCGGTACCGTGAACCTAGCGAAATGAGCCGCGACTTGACCATTTCTAAAGCCATGTTCGTGGGTGACCCGAAAGAAATCGACCGCATCGTGCCGTTGATTCCACAGGATTTGAAGGACCGGTTCTACGTCGTGCAAAGTGAGCCCTACTTCGTGGAGATCATGAACAAGAACGCCAGCAAGGGAAATACCCTCCACGAGCTGGTCACCAAGCTGGGCCTGACGCCGGCTGACGTCATGGCCTTAGGCGATCAAGGGAACGACTTGACCATGATTAAATACGCCGGCCTAGGTGTCGCCATGGGTAACGCCATCGACGAAGTCAAAGAAGCCGCTCAAGCGGTCACATTGACCAACGCCGAAGATGGTGTAGCCGCGGCCATTCATAAGTACGCATTAGACTAAATCACCTTACTAAGTCATTGAAAATACTATCCCCAAGTGACGAATCCGACTAAACTCGGCGTGACTTTGGATAGTATTTTTTAGCTTGCTTTATAGGAAATTACCAATGCTTTGATTACCCAAAACATTACAAGTGTTATCGACTTACCCGCCAAGCAGATAAGTCGATTTTTTTATAAACCAAACGAACCTCGGTTAAAATTTGGGATTTAACCGCGTTATTTAAACCTTTAGTGGGCGAGCGTGTTATCCTAACGGCAATCAGAGGAGATGATTGATTATGAACATGACTGAATTTGCGGCTAAGGTGGGGTGTAGTCGAGATACGCTGCGGTTTTACGAGAAGGCTGGCTTGCTAGTCCCCGTAAGAACCGCCCGTAACTACCGCCAATACACAGTAAGTGACCTTGCGACTTACCGAATTATTCATAGTTTGAAGCGGGCGGGCCTCCCCCTCGCAGAGATCAAACACATCTTACAGTTGCGTTCGGAAAATGTAAGCGCCACCTGTTGCGCGGATACCTTACGCTTTATCACGGGTAAACACACCCAGTTCATCGACAATCAGCATTTCTACGCCGCCCTCTCAGGACTGACCGATGAAATGGCTGAAGCACTGACTCGTTCCACCCTCTCACACAGTGAGTTAGAAACCATGATTGAACAAATCGGCGAATTAGATGACCAGGTCATCTAAAATTTGGACCGGATGAGGCAAATTGACATGAAGCAAACCTAGTTTCGGGGTGCCCGTTGGTTGGTACCTCGATTTTTTTGTCGCCAATTTAGTTCAACGGTAAGTACCTAATAGCTAACCGTCTATGATTGGCGGTAAACCCCCGATATGATAACGTCATCAAGATTTTTGTTAAAGAAAAGTGGTGTTAATTACCACGAACCGGCAATTAACACCACTTACTACTTCAGATTTTAGAGTTTGACCCCAGACCCATTCTTTGATGTATTAATTATTTTCTGGCTATAACCATTGGGTAATTACTTCACTCTCTGGGCAATAGCAAAAGCATAGAACTTAACGGTAAGGGGAGCATTATCTTTAACCTTATTGCCAGTTGTATTTTCGGCAATATTCAGCCCAATTTGATAGTTCTTCAAACGTTTTAGCTTTGCAGTTGTTAATCCGTAGTCTTTTGCTAGGATACGCTTAACTTTTTTAACTCGGGTAGCAGTTGCGACATTATTGCTCTGCTTTAAATAAGCAGTAACTTTAGGGAAATATGTAATATGCGTGTAGTTTTTTGTCTTTAGAGAGCTAGATTTAATACCGGAAATCGCCGGGTCTTCATCGGACATAGTTTCCGCAACTTTATAAGCAGCAATATTAGTTAAATCTAAGTTTAACTTCATATTGGGCAATGCTTTGACTAAAGCTTTAGTAATTCTTGGGTGTTTAAATAATTATGTGTAAATAGAAAAATAAGCAATTGAAAAGGGAAAGCCTCTCCCTTATGATAGTTAGCAACCACACTCACTTCATAGGACATAGGAGGCTTTCCCCATGACTCAGTTTAACAAAGAAATTATGGCAGCACTAGCACAAAAGCAAGATTTAGATGAAGTTTTTCGGCAACATTTGGAAACGGCCATCAATGATTTAATGCACGAGGAACTTTCGTCGTTCCTCGGTTATGAGCCTTATGATCGCCAAGGTTTTAACAGCGGCAATTCACGCAATGGGCATTATCTGCGGACCTTTAAGACTAAGTATGGAGAATTAAATTTGGAGATTCCACGCGATCGAAATGGTATTTTTAATACGAAAACTATCCCGAGCTATCAACGACAAACGGATGGCTTAGAGGCTACTGTTGTCCAGCTCTACGAAAAAGGGATTACCACTAGTGAGATTGCGGATTTGATTGAGAAAATGTATGGGGCTCATTACACATCACAAACGGTTTCGAACCTCACGAAGGTCGTTGACCAACAGGTCAACGCCTTCAAAACGCGTCCTCTAGCGAGCCGATACGCAGTCATTTATGTGGACGCAACATACTTACCACTTCGCCGGGACTCAGTGGCTAAAGAAGCCGTGCATATCGCCATTGGCATTCGACCAAATGGAATGAAAGAGGTCCTAGCATACCAAGTCGCTCCAACTGAATCCAGTACCGTTTGGGAAGAGCTTCTCGTGGACATCCAGCAGCGTGGTGTAAAGGAAGTCCTCTTATTCGTGGCCGATGGCTTAGTCGGCCTTACCAACACAATTGGTGACCACTTCCCTAAGGCTAAGCTCCAGCAGTGCCTGATCCACGTCAGTCGGAACATTGAAGCTCACGTTCGAACTAAGAACGTGTTTGGATACTTTGACATTCGATTTGATTTTAGTTAAATTAGATCAAAAACAGGAGTTTTTAATCCATGAAAAGCTTTGCACACCATTATAGTAGCGACATCTCTCGTGAACAATTTGAACTAATCCGGACAGATCTAGAAGGCATACGTAAGCGGACTAAGCCAAGAAAGGTTGATTTATATGATATCTTTTGTGCCCTGCTTTATACCTTGAAAAATGGGTGCGTTTGGCGCGATTTACCCAGCGATTTTCCTAAATGGGAAACCGTCTATTATTACTGGTTACTTTGGACTAAAACGCCATCTCCTGCTGGTATCACTCCTCTGGATAAGGTTTTAAAAAAATTGTCAGCCAACATCGGTTGGCTCAGAAGCGTTCAGTTTATACATCGTTCGTCATTCTAGATGCTCAAAGTGTCAAGAATACCGATCCTGCTGAAAGTAGCGGCTACGATGGTGGTAAAAAGGTGAGTGGGATTAAGCGCCATCTTGCTGTAGATATCAATGGGCTGCCGATGGCAGTCCATGTGACAACCGCCAATGTTTCTGAGCGTGATGGCGCCAATGCGCTACTGGCGTTAAACAAATCACAGTTTGACCTGGTTCAACGAGTAATGGCCGATGGTGGTTATACTGGTAACAACTTTGCTCAATCAGTTCAGGCAATGATTAACGCTGAAGTCATTATTGCTAAACAGAGTGACCTTAGGCACGGTCAAGTGACCCCGCAACGCTGGGTTATCGAACGCAGTTTTAGCTGGCTAGGAAAATATCGGCGCCTCTGGCGCAATTGTGAGCGAAAGCTGAACACCAGTAAGATGATGATTAGCTTAGCCTTCCTGCGAATACTCTTGAAAAGATTCTAAACACGTTCTAAGGACCGACAAGAGGTTCTTAACGACTTCAAACTGATCCATCAAGCAGCTACCATGGACGACGCAAAACAAGCCTTAGCTGACTTCATAGACAAGTGGCAAAAGACGTATCCAAAAGTAACGAACAAGCTAGAAGATAATCTTCATCTCTTGACCTGTTTCACGTTTCCAGCTGCGATACGCAGTAGCATCTACAGCACAAATCTCATTGAATCGTTCAACAAGAAGCTAAAACGACAGACAAAGAAGAAAGAACAATTTCCAAATGAACCAGCGCTAGAACGAGTTCTGGTCACAGTTATTCGTGACTACAACGGCCAAAATTTTGAGCGAACGCATCGAGGTTTTAAGCAAATTCAGGACACGTTAGAATCCATGTATTAGAAACTAGCTAATGGGAGAGGACTTCCATTTACACAAAAAATTTGACACTCCCTAATTCTTTGTGATTTAGAGTATTTAATGTAATTGGCATAGTCTGTGTTGTTATAAAATAGTTCTATTGGAACATAACGCCGCTTGAGCTGATCCATTGCTAATCCTTTGGTTAAGTATCCACGCCAAACATAGCCAAGCGTTTCTTTAGGATGCTTCTTGGTGCCATCAGCACTTACATAATAATAGACGGCTTTTGTATTGCCGTGTTTAAGAACCGCAATTGAAGTACGTGAGAACGTCGCGTTGGGACGATCGGTCAAATAACCGTATCTTTTAGTGTGCTTCTTATTCCAAAGGGCAACCTTTTTATTAGGGTACTTGGCCCGAAAACAAATTGGTGTGACAATGCGCCAATTTTCTGAAACTACAGTGTACTTTGTCGCAGCTTGAGCTGGTTGGAAAGATAGCAGACATAACACAGTGCCAAGTGCGACACCCAAAACAATACCTAGTCCCCTTCTTAATTTCATAGCATTCACTCCTCTTACTTGAGTCTACCATAAATTGGAGACGATTTAAGACAATGTCCGATGGCTAGGCTAAGACAGATAGATCCGGACAATCTGCTATATCAAGGGATTAGACGGTGTAATTTTGCGATTCATATCCAAGATAGCGGTCCTCTCACCACTTTTAAGTTGGATTGTTTTTTTCCGGTAGGGAACTTAATTCTACACTGAACTCCCAACTCCCTTCGTGAATCCGGACCAGTCTTTGCGGTGTCGACTAAAACGAATTGACTTCATTGCTAAGCAGTTACCCATTTGGTTAAAGGCACCGCCAGGTTCTGTTATTGGTAATTATATAATACCAACGCTCGTTAGGTTCACTGTAGATGAGTGAGCAAAGTATGCGTCAGTGGACAAAACGTCTAAGCTAATTAGACGGTTCACCTTTAGCAGAATGTCACCGATGTTTCGTGCTTCTTAGTGACAGATATGATTGTAATTAGGAAAAACATATCCGTAGGTACTAACGCTCAACGACGTCACTACTCATAAACTACGTAAAAACTGACAGGCTTCACGCCATTCATTGAAAATTTTTGTCAAAATAAAAAGCGACGCTATTTTTCAACGGTCCGTCGCCAGATTCAGGTAAGTCTAAATTGTAAATACGATTCCTAAAATAATGTAGCAGATGCCGGTCACTAAACCAAACCGGGCCAAAGGGTTCACCACAATGGGAGAGTTTTTGACACTAGCCACGTGCCGCACACCTATTTTTTCGCCGGGCAACGGATCTTGGCCCTTTTTCCGACGATGTCGCCACCCCGTAAAGAGGTGACCCTTCGCCAACACACAGAGAGCCCCGAAGACCAAGAAAGCTAGTCCCAACATAAAAAGCAGGTTGCCAATCAACATAAATGATTGACCTAAGACTTTCATAATCAACGCAATTAACAGTCCCGCCGCAACGGTCCCCGTTGTAGCTCTTTTCCAGTTTTTCATTGAATCACAGTCCTTTACAGAATCTCATTTGGGCAACTTGATGATGACTAACTTGCTACGTTGCCGATACATGCAGAATGAGGCAGTCAGCTCCGCTTAACCCCGTTAATACTCACCGACTAACCGCCTCATTCTACACTCTAAAATTTATAAAAAAAACTCAAGTCAACGCCCAGCGCTGCTCAAGTTTTTCCTGTCGTTTTATTGTTCGTGACTCCGGAAACGGTTCTTGAACAATGGGCTGACTGGCCGGTTTTCGTTAATCCGCTTGATGGCTTGACCAATCAGTGGACCAACTGAGATTTGTTCAATCTTATCAATTTGCTTATCTGCCGTCAGTTGAATTGAATCAGTGACCACTAATTTCTTAATTGGCGAGTCCTTGATTCGTTCGATGGCGGGGCCAGACAACACGGGGTGGGTACAACTAGCATAAACTTCCGTGGCGCCAGCTTCCATCAACGCCCGGGAACCTAAAGTGATGGTACCGGCCGTATCAATCATATCATCGATCATGATACAACGTTTGCCTTTTACATCCCCAATGATGTTCATGATTTCCGCCACGTTGGCTCTTGGCCGCCGCTTGTCGATAATGGCAATTGGGGCCTTCAAGAATTCAGCTAAGGCCCGTGCCCGCGTCACCCCACCATGGTCGGGTGAAACAACAACGGCGTCTTCTGCTAAACCATTGCTCAAGAAGTAATCCGCCAGCAAAGGCGCACCCATCAAGTGGTCAACGGGAACATCGAAGAATCCTTGGATCTGTGCAGCGTGCAAGTCGAGGGCCAAAACCCGTGTCACACCAGCTGTTTGTAACATGTTGGCGACTAACTTCGCCGTAATCGGTTCACGAGACCGGGCTTTCCGGTCTTGCCGTGCGTAGCCGTAGTACGGAATGACCACGTTGATGGTGGCCGCACTCGCCCGCCGCAGGGCATCAATCATAATCAACAGTTCCATCAAATTGTCGTTGACGGGTGCCGACGTTGATTGAATGACATAAACGTGACTGCCCCGGACACTTTGTTCAATGTTAATCCGAATTTCACCGTCACTAAACCGGTCCACCGAAGTTTTCCCTAATTCAACCCCAACTTCGTTAGCGATTTTTTCCGCCAACGGTTTGTTGGAATTCAACGCAAAGATCTTTAATTTAGGGTCAAAATATTGCGTAGCCATAATTTCCTCCAATAGCAAGTAAGCTGCCTGAATTTACTACAACAATTTTATGCTAACGGGTCGCGAAACACAAGACCTTAGCCTTAATCTTCACCACGATATGGTAGTTTCTGATAATAATTAGGCTTGTTGGTCTGGCGTTCCCGTGCGATTGCCATGTCATATTGATTAACAGCATCAGTAATCGTCGAACCCGCTGCGATAAAACTATGGTCCGCCACATTCAGTGGCGCCACTAAGTTAGAGTTTGAGCCAATGAAGGCGTCATCCCCCACCACCGTTTCGTGCTTGTTCTTGCCGTCGTAATTAACGAAGACCACACCACACCCAACGTTGATGTTCTTCCCCAACTTGGCGTTCCCCACGTAGGTCAAATGCCCCACCTTGGTTCCTTCGCCAATCGTGGCTTTCTTAACTTCCACAAAATTTCCAAGATGAACCTTAGGCCCGATGTGTGATTCTGGTCGTAAATGACTGTTAGGGCCAATATTACTGCCACTTGCCATATCGGAGTCTTCCAATAGGGATGACGTCACCGTGACGTGGTCAGCTAATTTGGCATTACGTAACTCTGAGTGAGAACCGATGTAACAGTCATCACCGATAACCGTGTCACCCTTTAGCAGGACGCCAGGTTCGATGATGGTGTCGGAACCAATCTTCACATCCGCCTCAATGTAAGTCGTGGCGGGATCAACCAGCGTTACACCGTTACGCATGTGCTGTTCGTTGATCCGGTTACGCATAATGCGTGTAGCGGCGGACAGTGCGACTCGGTCGTTGACCCCCATGGATTCGTCGAAATCAGCCATTTGGTAAGCCGCAACGATGTCACCCTTGCTCTTCAAGATCTCAATAACATCAGTCAGGTAATATTCCCCCTGAGCATTGTCGTTGGATGTTTCGTGCAACGCCTTGAATAACTTTTGGTTATCGAACACGTAGACCCCAGTGTTAATTTCATGAATTTCTTGTTCTTCGGAACTGGCATCCTTTTGTTCCACGATTTTTTCGACAATACCAATGTTGTTCCGCACGATTCGACCATAGCCAGTAGGATCTGGTGCCATCGACGTCAAAATCGTTGCTGCGGCGTGCTTCGCTTCGTGATAAGCAAATAAATCTTCAAACGTTTCAGCTCGGAATAATGGCGTATCCCCACTGACGATCAGGGTCGTTCCCTCTTCGTCCTTTAACATAGGTTCCGTCTGCAAGACCGCGTGGCCCGTTCCTAGTTGTTCAGCTTGTAAGGCGTACTGTGTCCGGTCACCCAGCGTTGACTTTACTTCTTCAGCACCGTAACCAACGACCGTCACAATCTTATCCATCTTAGTCTGTTCAACCTGGCTCAACACGTGGTCGACCATGGCCTTACCACAAACCTGATGTAACACTTTGTACAGCTTAGACTTCATCCGGGTGCCCTTACCGGCAGCGAGGATAATGGTATTTCTCGTACTCATTCCGATATCTCCTAGTTTAATTGATTATTTTCATCGCCAAAAATCTGCGTCAGGTAATTACCTGGAGAGACGCGGATTTGTTCGTCCTTGGTCTGAATCTTCAAGAGCGAGGTGTATTTGCTGACAGTCCGTTGACCGTCAAAATCACCTTCAGCGAATACGGCAACCCCAGCCAGTTGAGAATCAAATTCATCAACCAACGAACGCAGACCCCCAACGGTCCCGCCGCCTTTCATGTAGTCGTCCACGATTAAGACCCGTGAACCTGGCTTCACGCTCCGCTTAGAGAGTGCCATGCGTTCAATCCGCTTGGTTGAACCAGATACGTAGTTCACACTGACGGTCGACCCTTCAGTAATTTGTGAATCATGCCGGACAATCACGAACGGAACGTTCAAGTAGTTCGCCACACTTTGGGCCAAAGGAATTCCTTTGGTCGCAACGGTCACAACCACATCAACGTTTTGATTCAGGTACTGAGTGGCTAGAATCCGTCCAATCTGACGCAATGCTGCGGGCCGTCCGAGAATATCGGACATATACACGTAACCACCTGGCAGGTAACGATCCGCTTCGGACAATTCAGAAATCATGTCGTCAACGAACTGCTGTGCTTCCTCGCGCAATACGTACGGAATGAACCGTGCGCCACCAGCAGCCCCAGGAACCGTCTCAAGCAAACCAGTTCCCCGAGCCTGGAAGGTCCGCTTCAGAATGGTCAAGTCTTCACTGATTGAAGACTTGGCCGATTCATAGCGCGCTGCAAAGAACGTCAACGAAACCAATTGATGCGGCCGTTCCAATAAATACCGGGTCATGTCAACTAACCGGTCACTTCTTCTGACTTTCAACTTCTTCACCTCAACATATTATTTTAGAGTTAATCGTAAGGCCAATTTTAGCATAATTGTTCGGGTTTTTCGTTACATTTCCGTGAGAATTGAAAAATCTTATGGAAAATCAAGAAGCCAATGCGAAGAAAAAAGCTTCGCACCGGCTGATTCTCTTGCTTTTCACAAATATAATTATTCTGGAAAGATTTACAGCGACTAAATGCGAACCACTGACGACCCAGCTTTCTCCGTTTGTGAGCAAGCTAAAACCACCATCTGAATAGTAATCTCCCAGTAGCCACTTAATTGCCAATAGTGGCGACTTTCTGCCTAACTGGCAGCGCTCGCAGCAAACAAAAAACGGTGACCGCCATTCAAACTGACTAGTCACCGCCGACCTATTGGTTAAATTAAGTTTACTCAGCTGTCTGTAATTTCTGCCACCCCAACGCAATGAAGTAGAAAATAGCTTCAATGGCTGCAATGAAGAACGAGACAGGATAATTTGTCACGTAACTCAATGTCAAACCGGCCCAAACACCGACCAAGGCCAGTGCAATTGCCAGCACCATCATTCCACCCACAGTATGGGCAAAGTACTTGGCGGTCGCAGCAGGTAGGGTCAATAGAATAAAGATCAACAGGGACCCCACGATTTGAGCCGCCACGCTGACGCTCAACGCCAACAACACCAAGAAAGTGATCGACAAAGCGTTGGTCCATAATCCCTTGACTCGTGCCCCGGTATGATCAAATGAATCAAATTTCAGGAACCGGTAGATTACAAAGATGACTAACAGCACGAATAACGACAGCCACAGCATTTGTTGGACATCACCAGCACTGATTCCAATCACGCTACCAAAAAGAATGCTAGTCGCATAGCTAGCGTTCTTATTGGCTAACGAAAGGAATAGAATCCCCAGACCAATGAACAACGCTGAGATGGCACTCGTTGCTGCCTCACGACGTTCACTGCGGGCACTTAGCTGGCCCACAATCACCGAACTAACGACCGTAAACAGCAACATCCCGTTCAGAGGTGCCCAACCGGCGAAGACCCCGAACGCCGCTCCGGAAAAACCAATTTCAGACAGCGTATGTGTCAAAAACGACATATTACGGGCAATGACAAACACACCCATGATGCCACAAATGATGGCAATAATGGTTCCAGCCGCGAAGGCGTTGCGCATAAATTCATAACTAAACATTTTCGCCCTCCCAAACCTTCTGTTGTGTCAAACCAGCGATCTGCCCCTGCTCCGTACCATCCGGTGTCAACATCAAGTACTGTGAACTATACTTACGTGCCATTGGAATATCATGGGTCACGAATAGGACCGTCAATTGTAGTTTTGTGTTCAATTCCTGAACCAAGTCTAACAACTCGGTCTTCGTTACAGGGTCCAGACTGGCCGTCGATTCATCCAAGATCAACAGGTTAGGCGCCTCAACCAGTGCTTGCGCCAGGTAGGCTTTCTGGCGTTCACCACCGGAGGCCTGACCAATTGGTCGGTTGGCGATCTTCTCTAAGCCCGTTTCACCGAGAATTTGTTGCACAGCTGCTTTTTCTTTGCGGGAAAGCCATGGCCATTTCCAGCCAGTTAGGTTTAAACCCACAAAGTCGCGAATAGTAAGCGGATAGTCCGCATCGATATTCCGAAATTGAGGTACGTAGCCAATACGAACGTCGCCAGCATTCGGCCAATAGCTCACGCGCCCATGGGTTGGCCGCAACTGATGTAAAATCGTCCGCATCAGTGTTGTTTTACCAACGCCGTTTTTACCAACGATACTCCAAAATTCTCCCTGATTGATGGTGAGGTTCAAATCCGTAAAAACCGGATGGTTGGGGAAGGTCACCCCGAGATGTTCAAGTTTTAAAATGGGTGTCTCCTTCATAAGCGACTCTCCTCCTGAATCCGTTGGACTTGGCGATACTGTTGTAACATCCATGCACGATAAGTTTGCTTGGCTGGCATAGTTTCCGTGACTTTAACCACAGGAATGTGGTGTTTCCGTGCCAGTTTAACCATCGCCGTCACGTTCTTACTTGAATTTTGCGTATTCTCAACAAAGAACGCAATGTCGTGCTGCTTAATCTGCTTTTGTAGCTGGGTAATGTCCGTTGGTGTGGGGTCACTATCCTCCTCAATGGCCTGGGCGAAGTGATTATCACTGACCTCATAACCCATGGCCTTTAACGCCAAATCAAAGACTGGCTCACTGACGGCTACCTGATGTCCCTTCGCTCGTTGCGCGATCCGCCGAGCAACTTGTGGCAGAATGGCCAATTGCTTTTCATAGGCTAGCCCCCGCTGCTGAAACGCCTTCGCGTGCTGCGGGTCCACTTTACTGAATTGCTTAACTAGCTGATGGGTCACCAACCGCATCGTCTGAGGATCCGTCCATAAGTGTGGATTAGCCCCAGTCGTTTTGCCCATCAGTTGCCCAATATTGAGGGTCTTGGTTCCAGAATTCTGATTAGCCGCTACGACTTTATCCATCCAACTATCGTAGCCCAAACCATTCTCAATCACTACGTTAGCTTTAGCTACCTTCTTCGCAGTGCTAATGTCGGGTTGATAGCTCTCGGCATCAATACTGGGACTGTTGATGACGGTGGTCACTTGTCCGCGATCACCCAAGATAGCCTTAGCAGCTTCACCGTAAAAGCCAAGTGTAGCAACAACTTGAATCTGACTGGTGTGCTGTGGTTGAGTGTCCTTAGCACACCCCGTCAACGTTAGAATCACCGCCAGCAAGCCAATTACGGTGAAAAACCGATACTGCTTCATCTGCCTGCTCAACGTCCGTCATCTCACTTCATCTAAAATTTATGTAAACAGTAATGATTACCGTTTAGTTATTTTACCAGAGATTGAAAACTTGTCAACAGGCCTTGTGTATTTCTTAATCAACGTAAGGTTTTAGAAAATCTGCCACCATTTGATCATACA
Source organism: Levilactobacillus yonginensis (assembly GCF_964065165.1). Taxonomy (NCBI): domain Bacteria; kingdom Bacillati; phylum Bacillota; class Bacilli; order Lactobacillales; family Lactobacillaceae; genus Levilactobacillus; species Levilactobacillus yonginensis. The sequence goes on from NZ_OZ061549.1 coordinate 1,166,129, forward strand.
AAACGGGGTCTTGGCTGCGCGTCGCGATGTGGGCAGCTACAGGGTCCCGGTACTTCTGCTTAGGTCCGGCGGCAGCTTGGTACAAGATGTTGAGGTTTTCAACCGGCACCGTCTGATCGTTGGCCCCCTGAATCAGTAAAATTGGTAAATTGCTCTTCTTTAACTGGCCAGCAATATCGCCATCTGCCAAACGATAGTCAGCAAATCGGGAATATTGATCAGCCAATGATAACGTTGGCGTTGCTGGCAAATGATATTTATGATGCAGCCGGAACCGGGCTTCAGCCATAACAGAAGCATATCCAGAGTCTGCGATGATCGCTTTAACGTTGTTAGGCAAGTCTTCACCAGCTGTTGCCATGACTGTAGCAGCTCCCATTGAAATTCCCATCAGGACAATTTGCGTATCCTGACCACACTGCGTCAAGACTTTTTGAATCCAGCCCTGATAATCGATTCGGTCCGGCCAACCATAACCAATCGTATTACCTTCACTATCACCATGAGCGCGGGCATCCGGCATTAGGACAGCATACCCCCATTCATGAAAGACGCGAGCGTAGGGAATCATCTGCTCACGCGCATGGCCCAAGCCATGGGCAAGAATCGCCACTTTAGTCGTCGGCTCATCAGCCTCAATAAAGCTCCCCCGCAAGAGGAGACCATCCAGACTCGTTTGTGTCCATTCAATTGGATGTTGACGTAAATACCAAGCGTTATCTGCCGCAGAATTTTCCGCAATCGCACGCTCCTTCGCCTTTAACCGCCCACGTGAAAAGGACTTTGTCGCCATCTGATAGACGATAGCGGCACCACCTAATACACCGACAGCACCAGCAGCTACCAGCACCCCAGCGCCAGTCGCAAATTTTTGCCAAGTCTTCATCGTTCACTACCCCATTTCATTTCTAGTTACCTTCACTGTACCCAAAAAGCGTAAGCGTTACCACTATTTCCAAAAATAATCTTAAAATTCTTGAAAACCTGGATAAAATGGTCGTAGCGTCCTAAGCCACCTAAATACAATCCACGGCCTCTTTTACGCTTTTCTTCCCTGCTAGTAGTCCACCTGGTTTTTAGACCGTCAGCGCGTTATCTGGGGCAAATAGCAATATAAAAGCCGGCCACCCCACCGAAATGACCGACCGTCCTTAGTTCATTTGATTGCCAATTGTAATTTTCTAATCTAATTCAACTTTTTCATGATTCTTAGCAGCCTGATACAACAACTGAATCAGTTCACTCTGACTAAGTTCCGCGTGACGGAGCGCTTCACACGCTTCCGCTACCAGCTTAGGATCCACGGCCACCCATGATGTCTCTTCTCCCAATCTTCTCACCTCACAAACTTTAGAATGCCGCTTTACTGAAACTAGTGCAACCATACCGTCTTACAAATTAAATCATGCTAAGAACGCCGCTAAATCAACGATTTAACTATCACAATTCTTATAAAAACGTCACTAAAAAAGTCGCCCATCAACTGAGCGGCCCACTTGTTTGTCTTAACAATAATTTATGTGCTTAGCCTATAATCGTATGCACCCGTACTTGAAGCTCTGGGACCACATTATCTACAAACCAAGGATGTTGATGCATCCAACCATAATTCAGGGGTGACGGATGGACCAGTGGAAAATACGTTGGTAGATAATCCTGGTAATGGGCCACCGTCGCCGTTAGCGTCTTCTCCCGTTTGGATAAATACGCTTTCTGCGCGTACTGCCCAATCAACAAAGTCAACCTGATGTCCGGCATTAATGCCAGCAACGGGGCATGCCACTTCTCCGCGAACCCTTTTCGTGGTGGTAAGTCCCCACCATGCAGATGTTTTCCCGGATAATAAAAGTCCAGCGGTAACACGGCCACCTTTCCTGAATTGTAGAATTCATCCTTCGTGACGCCCATCCAATCACGCAATCGATTCCCACTAGCATCATCCCAAAAGGTCATGGAGGCTTGAGCTTGCCGGCTGGGCGCTTGGCTAATCAATAAAATCTCTGCGTGTGGATCAATGTGATACAGCGGCAAGATTCCCTGCGCCGTGAACGTTTGGTTCATTGGATCTGCCTGAATCGCTTGAAAAATATCATCAGCTGACTGAATCGTAACCATCCACCTTCCTAGGGTAACGGTCGAACGAGATACACCTCTCGACAGAAACCCTTCATGCCATTAAAAACTCGCTGTGCCCGGGACTGCTTCCCACACAGGCCAAAGACCGTGGGACCCGTCCCACTCATCTGAGCAGCATCCGCACCAAACTTCAACATTTGCTGCTTCAGCTGCGTAATCTCGGGATAACGATGAGCCGTCAGAGGCTCCAATGCGTTACCCATCCGATCACACATCGCGTTGATGTCTTGATCCCGCACAGCTCGCAACAGGCCTTCAATATCCGGATGCTCCAATCGATCATAACGAATCTGCTGAAGAATACTGGGCGTTGAAACGCTGACCTTAGGTTTGGCTAATACGACCCAAGATGCCGGTAATTTAGAAAGCGGCGTAATCCGCTCTCCCCGACCACGAACGTGTGCTGTCCGGCCGTACACACAATAGGGCACATCCGAATCAATATTTAAACCCAGTTCGGCTAATTCCTGCCAACTTAGATGCAGCTGCCACAACTCATTCAATCCTCGTAAAACGGCAGCTGCATCTGAAGAACCACCACCTAGTCCGGCGGCCACAGGGATGTTTTTGGTGATTCGGATATTGACGCCCTCCGCGATATTAAATTTAGTCTGTAGTAAATGCGCCGCTTGAAAGGCCAAATTTCGTTGATCATTCGGCAAAAAGCCACTATCCGAAGCCACTCGAATGCGTCGATGCTTCGTTAACGTTTGAATTTCTACGTAGTCCGCCAAGTCCACGGACGTCATGACCATGTTCCACTCTTCCGCCCCATCCTGGTGATGAAAGGGAGTGTCGAGGCCGAGGTTGATCTTGGCTGGCGCCTTTTCAATCAGTTGCATGAGCTCACCTGAATTCCAGATAGACCCGCGTCTACCTTCTCGTGAATTTAATTAAGCTTATTATACTATGCTTACCCGTAAAATAAAAAGGATTCTCTGATTTACCGGGTAAGTCGCCCTAATTTTGTTGGCGAGTAGAACAGATGGTTCCTAGCATTTATGTGGCCTGAAACAATCTAAACTGAATCTCAGTCCCCCGGAAACCACCAAGCATCATTCCTCGATGTAATCGAATGTTGGCAGAGGGGAACTGACTGTGTCACCGGTGTTTACCGATGAATTATCCAGCTTACAGTGTAGGACTCAGTGTTTTTCTGCGACCGCTAGTCGAGGAACGAGGCCAGATTGTGGCTCGTTTCAGTCTCCACAGCGAGCTCTTCACTGCTAGTCCTCAGCGAAAAAGTTATCGATTTTTGGGTAAAATAAAAAGGCCAATCGGCCCAATTATTTATTCATCAAAGTCTACTTCGATGTTTTTAGTTAAGATATCAGTGTAACTATATGAAACCCGTTCAAAAGAGTTTTCGTTTTGGTCTAAATCCACAACGAAGACAGCTGGATAGGTTTCCCGAAGAATTCCATGCCGCTCTGTCGTCTTCTTACGCCCGGCCTGCGCGATCACCATCAACTTTTCGCCGATGCGATCGTCCAGTTTGTTCTTAATGTTCGCTAAACTTGTTGGCATGCATTTCACCTCTGTGAAACAATTATACCAGGGTTTCACAGAAATTGCAAATTATACCACAACCACTTACAAACCGCAAGAATCAGCAGTTGGTAAGGGTTACATCAATCCATCATTGTGGAATGCATTGGTTAATTCAATGAAATTAATCAGTGTTAGCCGTTCGGGCCGTAGTTGCCGCGAGATTCCGACTTCATTCAGAACCTTTTCAATCCGTTCACGAACCTCTGGCTGCTTTCCAAAGATGCCTTGAAGATTGTTCCACAGCGATTTCCGCCGATGAGCAAAGCAACCCTTAACAAACTTGAACAGCGCACTATCTTTGTACGGTTCAACTGGTAAGGTCTCACGCGGCGTCAACCGAATAATTGCGGAATCAACGTTCGGCTGTGGAATGAAAGCCGTCCGTGGAACGGAGAAAGCCACTTCAACGTGAGCCCGATATTGCATAATGACAGACAATGACCCGTAGGCCTTAGTTCCTGGTTCGGCAACTAAGCGATCGGCCACTTCCGCTTGCATCATGACTACGATAGCGTCAAACGGTACCGTACTTTGTAGAACCCCCATCAGGATTGGCGTTGTAATGTAGTACGGCAGGTTGGCCACCAACTTCAAAGGATGGCCAGGTTCAAACTCTGCCTTCACCACCTCTGGCAAGTTGGCTTTCAGAATATCTTGATTGATGATTTTCACGTTGTCGTAATCCATTAAAGTTTCATCCAAGACAGGCAATAGGTTTTCATCGATTTCAAAAGCCACGACTCTTCTGGCTTGCTTAGCGATTTGTTCCGTCAGCGCACCAATTCCGGGGCCAATTTCGATGACGTTGTCTTGTTTGGAGACGTCACCCGCTACCACGATGTTTCGCAAAATGTTTAAATCTGAGAGAAAGTTTTGTCCCAGACTCTTCTTAGCTACCAAGTGATAGCGCGTCAGGATGGCCTTTGTCCGGGCCGGAGAACCAATTTCAGGTACACTATTCTTCATACTTATCCTCCTTTGCACGAACCTGCTTCAGAGCAGTCGCAAAGTCCTCGGGTTGAATACCAAACATTCGGAGACGCTTCGCCAATTGCTTGCCATTAACATAACCAATCTGTAAGATTTCTCCCAATTGTTCCCGACGTTCTTTGGCGCCGGGACCACCAATCAACCCCGCCGCCATCAAATCCTCGTGCGTAATCAACGTAGGAGCCGCCGTGGTCTCGGTATAAACGTGATCCAAGGCTGCACGGATAGCGGCCGGACTAGCATGTTCAACCCCTAAAGACCCACCGGCCTTATCTGGGCGACCCTCAGCTTTCGGCAAAAAAGCGTGCTTAGCGTTGGGAACTGCTTCCGCCACAATTTTTCGAATCTTTTCTCCGGAAAAATCTGGGTCGGTGAAAATGATGACGCCCCGCTGATCTGCTAACTTCGCAATTAAGGCCAGCGTATCATCATCAATGGCCGATCCCCGCGTCTCAATGGTATCAGCGTTAACCGCCCGATTAATTTGTTTGGTATCATCCTTGCCCTCAACCACGAGGACCTCTTTAATCTTTTTCATTCGTTTTGTAAAACTCCTCTGCGTTTTTAAACGTGGCCGCGGCAATTTTTTCTGGCGTCGTCTCACGTTCCTTGGCAATCGCCTCAACCGTATAACGGGTAAACCCTGGTTCATTTTGTTCGCCACGGTGTGGTTCTGGGGTCAGGTACGGCGCATCGGTCTCCACCATCATGACATCAAGTGGCGTAGCCCGTACGGAATCGTGGACCTCATGGGCGTTCTTAAAGCTGGCCACACCAGAATAAGAAATGTGCATACCCAAGTCGAGGAACTTCTTCAACCATTCTGGATCACCGTTAAAACTGTGCATGACTCCACCGATTTCACTAATATCAGCATCTTTAATAATTTGATAGGTATCTTCAAACGCATCCCGATTGTGTACCGCAATAGGTTTACCAACCTCTTTGGCAATTGCAATCTGACGGGCAAATACCTTGCGTTGCACGTCCTGTGGCGAACTGTCCCAGTGATAGTCCAGGCCAATCTCACCTAAGGCCACCACCCGTTCATCAGCCAACTGTTGTTCCAACAGTTTTTCAGCCGCTGCATCATAATTTTTCGAATCTTCAGGGTGCCAACCGACTGCCGCGTACATTTGTGGGTACTGGTGCGCCAGCTTGATGGCATCAGCATTCAACTTCGCGTTGGAGCCAATGTTCGTCAACTTAACGACTCCCAAATCCGCCGCTTGTTTAAGGTAACGGGGTACGTCATTGATGAATTCTTCACTGTTCAGGTGCGTATGTGAATCAAATATTTTCATCTTGGTCCCTCCTTGAATTATTTGTTTGTTTTAAATTAGTTTTTTTGTGCCGCCCACGGCAGTCAGGGGCCGTGGCTTTAGTTTGGTGAACCTTGCTTAATCAGAACTGCTAGATACCTACAAATAGCCACAATGCCCGATCAATTCTAACGTTCATTAGCCCTGTACGAGAATAACCTGGTTTAAGCACATTGTCTACCACTGCAGCCAATTGACGCATTCATTACTCCCTATTGATTATAACAACCACCATAAACAAATAATACCGTCCCCGCTATTTGTTTTGGAAAATTGACAACCATCTTAGCCGGCGGCCAATTTTAAAAACTTCCCAAATAAAGAAAAGCGCGGGCAAGCGTCTCCATAATGGTCCGCCGCCCACGCCTCAATTTTTAATTATCATTCAAATCAATCTAGCTAACGGAGGATCCGTTGACCAAACTGTCTGGTAACGTCAGCAATTGAACCTTACCGTCGTGTTCAGCAGACAACAACATCCCCTGACTCACTTCGCCACGCATTTTCCGTGGCTTCAAGTTGGCCACGATGACGACCTTCTTACCGACTAGTGCTTCTGGTTCTGGATACCATTCGGCAATTCCAGAAAGAATTTGCCGGTTGCCTTGGTCTCCAGCATCTAGTTGGAACTTCAACAATTTGTCGGCACCTGAAACGTGGTCAACCGCTTTGATCTGAGCTACACGAAGTTCAACTTTTTCAAATTTGTCGAAACGAATTTCCGGCTTTTCCAAAGTTAATTCCGTGTCCTCTGCCTCGCTCTTAGCAGCTGCTTGCTGTGCCTGAGCCTTGGCAGCCATAGCGGCCCGGCCTTTAGTCTTTTCAGACTTCGTCATTTGACCCTGAATAAAGTCGACTTCTTCTTGTACGTCGATTCGTGGGAAGATTGGGGTTCCCTTGGCAACGACTTGCTTGCCAGCCGGCAGGTCAGCCAATGCTAAATCGCTCATCGTCATAGTAGCAGGATCTAAGCCTAATTGGTCAAAGATTTCCTTTGGTGCGTGCGTCATAACGGGACTGATCAACGTAGCAATAACCCGCAAACTAGCAGCCAAATGAGCCATTACTGCGGCCAAAGCTTCACTTTGACTATCGTCCTTGGCTAACTGCCAAGGTTCCGTTTCGTCAATGTACTTGTTGCTGCGAGAAACCAGTTTCCAAATTTCTGACAGTGCATCAGCAAAGTGCATCTTGTCCATCAAGTCGTGGTAGTTCGCAATGACGTCCACGGCCGTTTGCTCTAATTCAGCATCAAATTTGGTAACACCAACGTGGTATTCAGGCAGCTTACCGCCTTCGTACTTGTTGATCATGGCTACGGTCCGGTTCAACAAGTTTCCAAGGTCATTGGCCAAGTCGTAATTCAACCGGTCAACGAAGTCTTCAGGAGTGAAAGTCCCATCATTTCCGTAAGGCATGGCCCGCATCAGATAGTAACGCAAGGCGTCCAACCCGTAACGGTCAACCAACGTTTCGGGGTAAATGACGTTTCCCTTAGACTTGGACATCTTACCGTCCTTCATCAATAACCAGCCATGCGCAAATAATTCGTCCGGTGCTTCAACCCCCAGCGCGTGTAACACGATTGGCCAGTAAATGGAATGGAAACGAACGATTTCCTTCCCCACCATTTGAACGTTGGCTGGCCAGTATTTCTTAAAGAGGCCTTCATCGTCACTGGTGTAACCCAGGGCAGTGATATAGTTCAAGAGGGCATCGATCCACACGTAAACCACGTGCTTCGGGTTACTCTTGACGGGGACCCCCCAGGTAAACGTCGTCCGAGAAACGGCGAGGTCTTCCAAACCAGGCTTGATGAAGTTGTTGATCATTTCGGTCATCCGTGATTCTGGCTGGATGAAGTGTGGGTGACTGTGATAGAAGTCTAACAACCAGTCGGCATACTTACTCATCTTGAAGAAGTAGGACTGTTCCTTGACCAGCGAAACTTCGTGACCAGAAGGCGCCTTCCCACCAATCACTTTACCGTTGTCATCATGGTAAACTTCAGCGAGTTGTGTTTCGGTGAAATATTCTTCATCATCTTCGGAGTACCAGCCTTCGTACTCACCCAAGTAAATGTCACCTTGCTTTAACAGGCGTTCAAAGATTTCTTGAACGGCAGCCACGTGTTCTTGATTCGTCGTCCGAATGAACTTGTCGTTAGAAATTTCCAACGTTTTCCATAGCTTCTTGATACCTTCGGCCATACCATCCACGTATTTTTGGGGTGTTTGACCCTGTGATTGTGCTTTATCCTCAATCTTCAAACCGTGTTCGTCGGTCCCAGTCAAGAAGAAGACGTCATACCCATTGCTACGCTTGTAGCGGGCAACCGTGTCACAAGCAATCGTCGTATAGGAGTTACCGATATGTAACCGCCCTGATGGGTAGTAAATCGGCGTCGTAATGTAAAAAGTTGGTTTTTCAGCCATAAAGAAAATGCCTTCCCTCGCTCTAATTTTTCCGTTATTTTCGGGTTAAATTTTAATGTAAATTCTAATCCAGTATAGCATAAACCCCTGGTGAGCCATAGCGTTCACTTGGGGTTTTTCATCGTTAAATTTTGCTGAAGCCTCGCCTATTTTACCGGTGAAATGAAAAAAAGCACCCCGTCCGTCACGAACAGATAGGTACTTCCCTGATTGTTTACCTAAGGACCCTTAAAAGAGATCCAGTTGTTGCGGCGCCAAATTTTGCCAATGCAGCCCCAAGATTTCCTGAAGCCGCTGGGCATTGGGCGCAGCGTCCCGACCGGAGTTGTTGTTAAAGATCACGCAAACAGCCCGCGCCGATGCCGCTAACCGTTTGGTCAGGGCCGCCAGCTCTTGGAGCTCCGCTTCCTGGTAACGGTAAAGCGTCCGCGTCTTGCGCCAGTTCTGGCCTTGATTGAACCAGCCCTCAGCGTTACGACCATGGAGACGCACCACCGCTAAGTCTGGTGTGGTCACGGTTTCCACCAGCGGAATTCCGTTATTCAAGTTGTGCGGTTCGTCTGTGATCACGTTGGTAAGTCGTAGCGACTGCAGATATTGCATGACGTCAGCCGTCATCTCTGGGGTCTCAAACCAACTGGGGCTACGGAACTCAACGGCCACTGGTAAGTCCCCCATCAGCACTCGAACGTCACGCAAATACTGAATGTTAGCCGTCGTACGGTTAAAGTACGGCGGAAACTGAAAGAGCACCGTTTGCAGCTGCTGGGCTCGAACTAATGGGCGAATTGCCTGACGGAACTCGTCAAACGCCATGTTCCGCGCAATTTCATCCACCGGTTCCTTACGGTCATCATGGTGTGTCATGACCTGATTGGCTTTCAAAATGTACTGAAACCCATCGGGAACGGCCGCTTGCCACTTGGCAACAGTACTCTCCCGGGGAATTCCGTAAAAGGGCGTATCGAGCTCCACCATCGGAAAATTACTGGCATATTCAGATAACGTTACCGGACGGTTTTCCCCACCAATTAGTGCCGGATGTTCCGTCCACGTCGTCAACCCAATCGTTATCACGTTGTCACCTTCTTATTTGAAACGTTCAAATTGCTTGATCAATTCAGCCTCTGGGGTCGTTAACCGACCGCTAAGCTGACTGATCAAACGCTTACCAGCCAGTCGATCATTATAGCGAATCCCCGTCACACAGAGATCAATTAGGGCAAACATGACGGTCACCATCACCGCCTGCCGCCGAGCAAAGCTCGCATTGAACAGGGTCACTAACTGACTACTGAAAGCTAACTGCAGAATCCCGTAAATCACGAGTGTATCTGGAATTAGCTGAATCACGTTTAACCACTGCAAACGTCGCACCAGATGCCGCAGTTGATTGATTACTTCTTCATGGTTCATCGGCAGGACCTCACACTCGTAAGTTGTTGAAAAATTCAGTGGCATCAGCTTGGACCATTTGGTAATCGAATCCTAAATCTAGTTTTTCCTGGTTGACCACGACGACCCGTGCACCATCACTGCGATAATCCAGCAATCCAGCAAATGGGTAGACCCGCATGGAGGTCCCAACAATCACGACCAGGTCGGCTTGCCCCATAGCGGCCACGGCCCGCTGAACGTTCAGCGTGTTCAACCCCTCATCGTAGAGTACCACGTCTGGCCGGAGCCAGCCGCCATCGTCCTGATGGTACGGCGATTTCAGGTAGTCCTGCCAGTCGACCGTGGCACCACAAATCTGGCAGTAGACCTTGTACAAGTTGCCGTGGAACTCAACCAAATGCTTCGTTTTTGCCACATTGTACAGGTTATCAATATTTTGCGTAATCACGGTGGCCCGATCCTGCTGGGTCAATGCCGCTTGCTTCTGGTGAATGACGTTGGGTTTGGCATCCGGATAATACAGGTTTTGCTTCACATAGTCGTAAAAGACCTGTGGTTCCTGAACTAAACAGGTGTGACTCAAATAATACTCGGCGTTACGGTGTCCGGTGTACAAGCCATTTTTCGACCTGTAATCTGGGATACCAGACGGCGTCGACACGCCCGCACCCGTCAAGAATACGATGTGCTTTGCGTCATCAAAGGTTGCTTGTAAGCGCGCTTCCATCCCCATCATCCTTTCTTAAAAAGCCTTAGCGTAAAATATAAGGCATCTTTAATTCCTTGAAAAGTTCTTCAACCGTCATGCTGTAAATCTTCGTAAAATATTCTGGTGTATCGTTCTTGGGCGCTGGAGCGGGCAGCACAAACGCATTTTGATTGTCTGCGCGGTTAAACCCGACGTAGCCCCGCCGTTGTGTCGTCTTCTCGTGCATATCGGAATGATATAATTCAAAAATTTGCTTAACGGTCAAGCTAAGTTGCCGCTTGGACAAGACGCTCGTCAGTGTTGTAAATTCCGTGTTGTGCAGCGCTGGTAAATGCCAAGCTTCCAATTGTTCATCGAAGGCCTTGAATAGTTTGACCACGTTCCGCCGTAACGTAAATGGCGAATCGATTGGCTTAGCGGTAATGATTGCGTACAGTTTTTGGGCTGCTTCAAAACTAATTGGATAGTCCCGCTTGAACTGCGCCATCAACTGATCATCATCCGTACCGAAGAAGACCAAGGCATCTAACAACGTCAAGGTCCGCAACGTCATTTCATCGTCCACAGGGGTTGGCTCTGGTTTAATCGTGGCTGTGACCCCGTTTAAGTATAGGTCCTTAATATGGTCATCAATCAAGTGATGCTTCTTTTGTTCACTGACCACCACAATGTGACTGACAATATCGTAGAGTTCAGTTCCCATGATCATCAGCTGCTCATCCAGCTGGTCCTGACCAGTCGTCAATGAGAAAAAGACCTGTGGGAAACCAGATAAGATCATTAAAAGATGCAGTAATTCATGGGAAGCCGTATAGTTTGGTGCCGTCAGGTCAGCCACCTGAATGGCAATGTCCTTACCCATTTGCATCTGTTGGGCTTGATCATGTCGGACGAAACCGGCTTGCAGTTCACCAATAAATTGGACTTCAACCTTCCCTGGGTACAGGGCGTTGACCTGGTCCAATAAGCCTTGAACCTCATCGTTCAGTTGAATATCTTGTGCTTTCATGCGTTTCAATCCACCTATTTCTTTAAATTTGCCCGGCGCACGGCCGCCAATGCTGCTTGGGCTTGAGCCGCGGTCGGTTGTTTAATTGCTTGTAATTGTGCCACAACTGCTGGCAATTCGGCTGATGTGGTCCCAACGGACAGAGCCAATGACTTTCGTTGCAAAGCCATGTGCCCTCGTTGAATGCCATCGGTTACGAGCGCTCGTAAAGCCGCCACATTTTGAGCCAGTCCAACCGCCGCCGTCACTCCCATCAACTGCCGTGCACTCGTCAAGTGAGCGACTTGCTGGTTGATGGCTACGAGGGGAAATACCTTAGTAGCGCCCCCAACAAATCCTAACGCCAACGGAACCGTTAACTCGCCGTGGAGCTCACCATCCGTGAGCCACCAGCGACTGAGTCCACGATACTGACCTGAGCGACTGGCATAAGCGTGAACACCACTTTCGACGGCTCGCCAATCATTGCCCATTGCTAAGACGACCGCGTCGATGCCGTTCATGATTCCCTTATTATGGGTCACTGCCCGGTACGGATCAACTTGCGCGTACTCACTCGCCGCCACCAGACGTTGTGCCACCACGGCACCAGACATGGTTTTCGTCCGCAATTGAGCAACGGGCACCACACAAGAGGCAGTTGCTAAACTGTGTGTGGCATAATTACTTAGAATACTCATTAAAATATCTACGTCGCAGCTGGCTTTAATATCCGCCGCAACGGCTTCAGTCAACGTATTGACCAAGTTAGCCCCCATAGCTTCACCAACGTCAATGAACAGGTCTAATGAGACCCAATCTGGTGGTAAGCAACGAACCCGAATCGAACGGGCCCCACCGCCATGTGTCAATAATGATGGGTGAGCAGCGTCAGCCACCTTTAAAAGACGAGGTGTCCTATGCTTCAACCAGGCTGCCAGCTCTTCCTGATCTGCCACGTGACTGAAGACAATCTGCCCCATCACTTCACGTTGGCCGACCTGCGTCGTGATACCAACATCGCTGGTTAATAACCGGCCACCATTGCTCGCCGCAGCAATCACAGAGGGTTCCTCCGTCACCATCGGTACGGCAATCGTTTGCCTATCGACGCGTAGATTAACTGCAACCCCCTCCGGTAAACCATAGGTTGTCAGGTAATTCTCTATGAGATCTTCATCGGTTGCCTGCCGGTGAGTGGCCAACGTTCCTAACTGAGCCACCGCTAAGTGACTCTGGGCAGCCAGCTGATCTCGCCGAACTCCATAAGGTAACTTGTAGAATGGACGATTGTCCATCGCAAACACCTCCTAGTGTTGACTCACGTACTCAGAAATAATGCCCTCGCGCACACCACTTTCAGAGAAAATGACTCGGTCAGAGTCCAGCATCTGCAGTAATGTAACCAATGGCAGCATCCCACCGACAATAATGTCGGCTCGCTCTGCTTCCAAACCGGAAATACGTTTTCGTTCCATCAACGGCACACGGAGTAACCGCTCAAACGTCTGCATCACTTGCCCCGTAGTCAATCGGTAACCGTGGATATTTTCCACGTGCAGAATCTTTTGTTGCTGGCGATTCATTCGAGCCAGAGTTCGGTTAGCACCGCCTAGCAAGACGAGTGGCAATTGCTTGGCATCGTTTAACCACCAAATATCGCGGAGTCGTTCACGCAAAAAGACTTGTGCGGAAAAGAGATCGACGGCCGTCACCAAATCGTCCAGGTGGAACTGTTCCGACAGGTTGACTGCACCAAAAGGAACACTGATCAGACTGGCATCTTTGCCATCCCGCACATGGACCAGCTCGCAACTGGCACCACCAGTGTCGAGCAACAAGCAATCCTTGACTTTCAGCCGGTTTACAGCGCCCAGATAATCATAATAGGCTTCCTGGTCACCAGACAATACTTCGATCTGGATTCCGGTAGCGGCAGCGACCCGGGTCAAAAATTCATCCCGGTTGCGTGCCTGACGAACAGCCGCCGTCGCAATCCCCCGGACGATGAGGTTGGGGAGGTGTTCATAATAGGGCCTGAAAGATTTTAAGGCCGCAACGGTCCGATCCATCGCCTTAGGCTGCAGGATTTTCTCGGGACCCATTCCCTCGGACAGACGACTGTCGACCTTTACCCGATTGACCTCACGGTAGGAACCGTCGTCATGCAGTTCATTAACGGCCATCCGGACTGAATTAGAGCCCAAATCAACAATGGCTAGGTTTTGCATTGTTCATCCCCCGTTTCGCTTTAGCCGAAGTAATCGATACCAATGGCGTGACGGACTTCGCGAAGCGTTTGAGCAGCCACTTGGTTGGCCTTCTCACTCCCCTGCTTGAGGATATCGTAAACTGCACCCTCATCAGCAGCGAAGGCTTCACGACGTTCACGGATTGGCTGTAACTTCGCCTGTAAGACGTCGTTTAAGTACCGCTTAATTTTAACATCGCCGAGACCACCGTGCTGGTATTGTGCTTTCAATTCTTCGACGTGTTCATGGTCGTCCGCGAAAATGTCCAAGTAAGTGAAGACCGTGTTGCCTTCCACGTGACCAGGATCTTCAATGTGAATATGTTCAGGATCAGTGTACATGGACATGATCTTCTTTTGAATCGTGTCGGCACTGTCACCCAAGTAAATGGCATTGTCGAGGGACTTGCTCATCTTAGCATTCCCATCGAGCCCAGGAATCCGGCCTTGGCCCTTAGGTGGGAAGTAGCCCTCAGGTTCCACCAGAATTTCCTGCTGATAGATATTGTTAAAGCTCCGCACAATTTCACGAGTCTGTTCCAGCATTGGTTCTTGGTCTTCACCTACGGGAACCGTGTCGGCCTTAAACGCAGTAATATCAGCAGCTTGGCTAACTGGGTAGATAAAGAAACCGGCTGGGACACTTTCACCAAATGCCTTTTGTTTGATTTCAGATTTAACCGTTGGGTTCCGATTTAGCCGGGAAACGGAAACGAGGTTTAAATAAGCCATCGTCAATTCATTCAGGGCCGGAATTTGTGATTGCACCAAAATCGTGGATTTAGCGGGATCGATACCCACAGCTAAGTAATCCAAGGCCACTTGTAAGAGACTGTGGCGAATTTTTTCGGGATCACGGGCATTGTCGGTCAGGGCCTGCATATCAGCAATCATGATATAGGTGTCATAGTCACCGGTGTTTTGTAACGCCACCCGATTTTTAAGTGACCCAACGTAATGGCCGATGTGCAGTTTACCGGTTGGTCGATCACCTGTTAAAATAACGTGTTTCTTGCTCATAAATGTTCATCCTTTCTGAAAAAGCGCCCTACTGACTAATGCCAATAGGACGCTCATGCGCGGTACCACCTAATTTGTGGCCAATTTGACCACCACTTTTGTCGTTAACGGGACACCGCGATAATTTAATTATCGGTTTAAATAACACACAGCTTGAGTCCATTTCAACCATAAAATCGTTTCAGCACGGGCGATTTCTCTCTGATATCGGTCTACTACTCTCAAGTAACTATCCCTATATTTTAGTGGTTTTGGGGCAGAATGTAAACTGTCAGGGACTTGCAAAATTTCTGGCCCACCAAGCATCGTCTGAAAACGGCCAAGTCTTTTTCTAATCATCGCCCATCTGGCGGTCAAGGTCAATCAAATTCGGTGGTACAGACCCAACTATCGTTTCACTGATTAATTCACCGAACTTAACGACTAATTAGCTGACGAGTGATTGAAAGGAATACTTATTATAGGAACAATCTGCTCGACTAGCAGCGCTAATTTGCCTGACTGATCGGAGGTTATGGGCTAAAAGTGGGGACAACTTGAAGTCGTCAGGACCAGTCGCCCAATCAACCGTCTACTGATATTTTCCGCCGCGGTAGCCCTTCAGCTGGCCGGGTGAGTGACAGCTGAGGCTGACAACCGGGATTATTCACAATAAGTTGGCTCAAAGCGGTGTGTTTGATTGACACAGCCTCGAATAATGACTAAACTTGTTAGGCAATTTAGCCTATCCAAAGGAGGCGGTCATTTTGACCACCAGCGAACAAACACAGGAACAACAGCGTGTTGACCACGTGGCCCAGCAAATCGGTAACCGCATTGATAAGACGACGGCGGATTACAATGCCGCCCATCAAGAACTGCGGAACGTGCTGAAGAACTACAGTGAAAACACCTCGGTCAACTGGTTCGAAGTCGATGACCGAATTGAAACCAGTGCCGAGCTGCAACAGCAACGGGCGTTGGTCTCCCGGCTAACTGAAAACCAGAATATTATTCAAGATCAACTCGACACTTTTAAAGAACTCCAAAAATCCCCGTACTTTGGCCGTATTGATATTCAGGACCCAGAAGAAACGTCTCCTGAATCCCTCTACATCGGCACCGCCTCCTTCGTGGACGATGACCAAAACTTCTTGGTCTACGACTGGCGAGCCCCCATTTCTAGTATCTACTACAATGGCGTGCTGGGCAAAGTTGCCTATAGTACGCCCGCTGGTGACCAACAGACGGAACTCTTGAAGAAACGGCAATTTTTGATTCAAAACGGCAAAATTGAAAGTATGTTCGATACCAACGAAACTGTTGGTGACGAGATGCTCCAACACGCCCTAGGTGAACAAAACGACGCCACTATGCAAAACATCGTGGCTACCATCCAGCGAGAGCAAAACGACATTATCCGGGATACCCGCAGCGACCTGCTGGTGGTTCAAGGGGTCGCGGGGTCTGGTAAAACGTCCGCTATTTTACAACGGATCGCCTTTCTGCTTTATCACAGTCGGCGGGACTTAGAGGCCGACCAAATCGTCCTCTTCTCGCCTAACCGCTTATTCAGTCACTATATCAGCGACGTCCTCCCTAGCCTAGGTGAACGAAACATGCGTCAAGTCACGCTGGCTGAATTTTTAACACAACGGTTCCAGGGCCTCAACGTGCAAACTCAGTTCGAACGCTACGAGGCCGACCAACAACAGCCCGTAAACCTCCCACTGCGAAATTTCCGCGAGAGCGCCGACATGATGACCGCCGTCAAAGACTACTGTTACCAAGTTACTCCCGCCGAGCTAAAATTCACCGACATTCGTTTCAAGAGTCGGGTCTTCTTCGACCGCGAGGAAATTCGTGAGATTTATGCCCAATTTCCAGACGCTACGGCACCGGCCGACCGGTTACTTCGCACCAAGAACGCACTTGAGAAACGCCTTAGACACCGAATTGCCGAAGAAGCTAAGGAAGACTGGGTTCGCGATGAAATCGACCAGTTAAGTGATGAAGACTATCACAACCTTTTGGGTGAAAAACACCTGGGTAAGTTTGAACAACTCGACGATGAAATCGACTTTATTGCCCGCCAGATTGTTCGAAAACGATTGCGACCAGTCGACGACGCCATTTACAACGGCTATTTTCTAGACACTTACAGTCAATACACAGCTTTCCTTAAACAGTGTCCACTACCAGAGACCGTCGCACCGGCTGACTGGCAACACGTCATCGCTACCTACCAACACGACATTGAGTTTCACAAATTGGCACTGACGGATGCCGCCCCATTGCTTTACCTGCGGGACATTCTTGCAGGTGGCGGCGCCAACCACCGCATGCAACACCTCTTCGTGGATGAGATGCAAGACTATTCAATGGCCCAACTGATCTACTTACAACACGCCTTTCCACGGGCTAAGCTCACGCTGCTAGGCGACAGTGAACAGGCCCTCTTCAAGGCCGTTGAAGCCCCCGAAAAAATTTTAAAGAAGCTGGATAGCGCCCTAAACGTCAAACGATCGCGTTTGATTACGCTGCACCGGTCTTATCGATCCACGCTCCCCATCACGACCTTCGCCAAGGCCCTCTTACCTGACGGCGACAAGATTGAAGCCTTTAACCGTCCGGGAGACTTGCCGAAAGTTGTTCTGCGTTACGATGAAGCCTCAGCGTTCAAAGCACTCGCCCATGAACTCAAATTAGAGTTGGCCACTAGCGGCACCGTGGCGATTCTGACCAAGAGTACTGCTGAAGCCAAGTACGTTTACCAGGAGCTTCACCGGGACTTTGACCTGACCCGGTTAACGGATACTGACCGCTCACTGCCCAAAGGGGTGGTCGTCCTGCCAATTTATCTGGCTAAAGGGTTGGAATTTGACAGTGTCATTGCCTACAACGTGTCTGCAGACAATTATCCGGATGAACAATTGACCGGGACACTTTACACCATTGCCTCGCGTGCCATGCATCACCTGACGCTCCTGTGCATTGGCCCCGCTTCCCCCCTAATTGCTTCTGGCAACATTCCTCAGGCGGACCTGCAGATTGAACATGAATTACAAAACTAACGCGATACTTTCACGGGGGTGTTACGTGAAACATCGCAGGTCAATTCAGAACGGATCGTAGCGTTGGCTACGATTCGTTTTTTGTCTCCGCCACCACCTTCCGTTACCTTAACGAAACCGCTATACTGAAAGTTAAGGGGATGACGGTATTATGCATTTATCTAAGGGACAACAGCTAACGGTGGCCTTCATCGGTTGCATCGTCTTAGGCTTCCCACTATTCTTAATTATTGATGGCAGTCTTGAATTTGCTATGGGCAACTTAGACCACCCTGACACGTTCATCCTTTTAGGATTATTACTCCTAAGCCTTGTTGGTCTAGTAGGCACTATTGTCTTCGGCTGGCGTTGGTACTATTACCGATGGCAAAATTTGCCGACCAGCTCAAAAATACTCACCGGCTTGTACATTCTGGCCCTATTGATTGGAACGGTTACGTGGATTATCCTCAATCATAACTTGCCACTTAAGTAAAGATGATAGCGGCAAGTTATGATTAAAATAAAAACCACCCGTTGAACGGGTGGTTTTCTCGAGGGCTATAAGCCCTGGATACTGGCCAGCGTCTCAAGGCGCTGGCTTTTGTGTGTCAAAGCCAAATTGCGTTTGCCACTTTTGCTGCCGCTTTAAGCGGCGTTTGTATTACTTACCCTGACCCTTGAAAGGGTCTTCATACTCCCGAACGCTGAGTCTATCCACCGCCTGATCACTTTTTTCTTGATCACGAATATATTTTTTGATGGTGGCTTCGTTCAAGCCCACCGTGCTCACGTAGTATCCGATTGACCAGAAATGTCGATTTCCAAATTTATATTTCAAATTTGCATGCTGGTCAAACATCATCAACGCACTTTTTCCCTTTAAATATCCCATAAAGCTCGACACACTGAGCTTGGGTGGGATACTTACCAGGAGATGAACATGATCTGGCATCATATGACCTTCCAAAATCTTGACCCCTTTATACTGGCATAAAAGTCGAATATCCTCCTGTAAGTCACGTCGATATTGATTATAAATCATCTTTCTCCTATACTTTGGAGTGAATACGATATGGTACTTGCATAACCACTTTGTGTGCGCAAGACTGTTGAGTTTATTCGCCATTTAAAAAGTCCCCTTTCGATTTAGCAATGTTGGCTTCGACACCTACATTCTAATTCTTATGGAGGGCTTTTTGGTACAACCGATCTATTATCCGCCCGCATAGCGGGTGGGTTTTTGTTTCGCACGCTTTAGCGTGCTCAACTGGGCCTAAAGGCACTACTCAAAAAGGAGCAGGAAAATTTCCTGCTCCTTTTATATGTCCTATCATTTCACAGTTATGCGTTCACAGGACTCTTCATCGTCTTAAACTTTGCCTGACGATCGTAGGTCTGGTACCCTTTGTAAAAGTGCACGTGTTTTTTGGTAACCTTTACCTTATAAGTCAACCGTTGACCGTCGAACTGAACCTGAGTCCCTTTGGGCGAATACTGAATACCAGATAACCGGTAAACATGCTTGCCTAGTGACTGGTACTTCAGCTTTTTCAATCCATACCCTGGTAACCGATAGAAACGATGGCTAACGGCATCCTGTTCAAAAACATTCCCCGTGCTTTTGGACTTGGCGTACGTAATGTAGGCTTTATTGCCATCCTTGCCGTTGTAATACCAAGTGTGGCGCAGCCCCTTGGGTGTTCCGGCGTGCCAAGTTGCGGCATCTGCTGATGAAACATCGACCATCGCCAACCCCATAGTGGCAACGGCCAAGCCAATCAAAAAAACTGATTTATGCATCATGATGGTTCCTCCCCTAAATTGTCTGAGTCAATGTGCTTTCTTGAGAGTACACGTTACGGTCGGGAAATACAAGCACAGATTGGACAAACACGCTGATTGTCTTTTCTATAAATACTTAGCAATCCTATCTCAAAAACTTAAAATTATACCACGTCCTAAATCCCCCAACCGATCAACGGCAGGGGGATTTAGGACGTGCTCCCTCGAGCTATTTAAAGTTAAGAATGACGCTCTTTGCAATCCATGCCTTGTGACCCGCCCGGTCATTTACTTGAAAATAAGTGGCCGCTTTTCCATTAATCTTAACCTTTTCTTGCTTGACCAATTGCCACTTCTTTTTACTGTGTTTTGGCGTATGTCCCTTAATCTTCTGCAGGTGGGCATCCTTGAACCACACCTTGTTGCCCTTTAATCGGTACTTATAGGTCGTACGCAGTTTCTTAGTCGAAACGATTTTAACCACTTTCTTTTTCCCTGGTTTGTGGGTCCCACCGGTCGTGTTCGTTGGCTTGCCTGGTTGGGCGGCCTCATTAGAAGTCACATTGTTTGAGGTGTTGGTCCCGCCCGTTTGATTGGCACCACTGCTATCATTTTGGTGGTTATCATTCGTCACGTTACCCGTGCCACTATTTCCAGAATTACCCGTGTTATTTCCAGGTACGACTGGTTTCTGAGCTGCCGGATAAGGGGTCTTTTTACCATCCGTAGAGACCAGGAACTTAGCTCGCAACTGTTCCTGTTGCGCCGGACTGAATTCTAAACACTCCGTGATGTAGGCTTCCATCGAGCCGTAATTTTGCAGAACTTCCTTGTAGTATTCCATCAGCCAAGCCCGTTCAACCTTTTTACCGACCTGGTTCGATTGCATGTAGTCGGCAATAATTGTGTTACGGCTGACACCCATGATGGAAAGCAACAGAACGGTCGCAATCCCCGTACGATCTTTACCGGACGTACAGTGATAGAGTGTGGCCTGTGGGTTCGCCAAGACCATGTTCAAAAATTTATGGTACCCAACAACGGCCGGGTGACCAAACGCTAATCGTTGATTGTAGAATTCGCCATCACTCCCTGAATCCGTGTAGGCGTGCGGTCCCAGTACTGAGATATTCGTGTTCTTAGCCCCAGGGAGTACTTTATCCGGCTTCCCCTTAACCTGGCCGGGAGTCCGTAAATCAATGATCGAAGTAATTTTAAATTCCGTCGTTAATTTTTGACTATCTTCCGTCGTCAGTCCAAAGAGTTGATCCGAACGCAACAGGCTGTGAGAGCGAACCTGCCATTTGCCATCTGCCGTCGTGTACCCACCCAAGTCCCGGGTGTTCACCGTCCCTGCTAAGGGAACTAATGTCTTGTGAATATCGCCGTAGTCGGCTGGAGGCGTTGTCGGTTTAACCGGCGCTGTTAACGCTGTTTGGTCGACCGCTGAGGTGGTCGTTGCGGCTAACGCACTAGGCGTCCCAATTCCCATAAGTGACAGGACCACTGAAGCGAGACTCAAAGATTTAACGATAGCTGAACGTTGCATGTAATCCTCCTGATTAGACCGTTTTATTTTGTTTTTGATAACAGATATAAGAATATCAATTCAATGTAGATTATTCGTAAAGATAACGTACAGACTAGGTAAAGGTGGGTTAAAAATCACTCTTTCATACCGATAAGTTAAATGAATAACTAACCTTATCGTCATCGAATTGTACTAATTATTCAGCAACTAAAACAAGGCCTTATTTTTGAAAAATTCTCTCAAAAATAAGACCCGTTATTTAACTAATTCGGTTCGATTCATAATTATCTGCCTCTCCGACCGCTAGCGCAAAAACGTTAGTAACCAGTTAAGCCGTTTCTTCCGTGACTGTCTTAGTCTTAGACATCCGCTTTAAGGTCTGTTTCAGTAACAATGGGGCCACGATAGTTGCTAGAATAATTACCAGAATCATTGCGGAGTAGTCACTCTCACTCATCAGCCCAGCTTGGTGGCCAATTTGGGCGGTGATCAGTCCCATTTCACCACGCGCAATCATCCCAGTACCAATCACGGCGCTACTGGTACCGTCAAACCCACTAAGGCGTGCACCTAAACCACAGCCTAGCAATTTGGTCAAACAAGCTAATACCGTTAAAATTACGATGATTCCTAAATTACCTAGGAAGTGATCAAAGGTCATGTTCAACCCCACGCTCACGAAGAATACTGGGATAAAGATGGCGTTCCCCAGTGGCTCAACGTGATCGGCTAAAACAGCTCGGTAAGGTGTGTGTGCGACAGCAATTCCGGCAAAGAAGGCGCCGATAGCCCCACTCAAACCCACAATATTCGCGAGCCAGGCCATTGCCATACAGATGACCATCGACATGATGGTTACACTAGAAGCCATAACTAACCGTTCGCTCAGATGCATCAGATACGGCGCAATCCATTTGACCAACACGTAGGTTCCTCCGAAGAAGGCCACCTGTTCAATCAGAACCAAGGCCAAAGCTGGCTGACTTCCCGCCGCCTGGATTCCTTGACTAGCCAATAGACTAATCATCAGGGACAGTAGCACGACCCCAATAATGTCATCCGCTACCGCTGCTCCCAAAATGGTTGCCCCCTCACGCGTGGACAGTGCGTGGTACTCTTTAAGCACGGCCACCGAGATAGAAACGGACGTGGCTGAGAAAATGACACCGATAAACAATGATTCCAATAGCGTAAACCCCCACCACCAAGAAGCTAGCCCCATTAAAATGATGGGGAAAATTACCCCAGAGGTTGCCACAACAATGGCCGGGCGCAGATATTTCATCAGTAACTGCAGATTGCTCTCCAGCCCCCCGAGAAACATCAAAATAACCACACCGATGTCAGCGAATAAACTGACCAGATCATTTAATTGGACCCAGTT
Organism: Levilactobacillus yonginensis; assembly: GCF_964065165.1. Classification (NCBI taxonomy): domain Bacteria; kingdom Bacillati; phylum Bacillota; class Bacilli; order Lactobacillales; family Lactobacillaceae; genus Levilactobacillus; species Levilactobacillus yonginensis. The sequence goes on from NZ_OZ061549.1 coordinate 1,188,661, forward strand.
CAAAACTGCTGGGCCGATTAAAATACCGACCAATAGCTCACCAATCACAGCCGGAACACCCAACCGGTTCGACAAGTTACCCGCTAAAGTCGTCAATACCAGGATTAAACATAAAGTCCCTAGAAATGCCACGCGGACCCCTCCTTTAAGAATTTTATAATAAAACCCATGATACACCAAAACGCCGCCACGCAAAACCCATCCGTCGGAATTTTCTGACCTGACCGACCAATAGTTCTTAGTGACGACGCTTAATCTAAATAGCTTTAAGTCAAATGGAGTAACAGTGAATATTTGAAGAACTGGCCCGATGGCTGCGGCAAAAGGAAGCTAAAGCGTGCCTCCTGTAGCCGTGCCTGATAACTCTCATCAGGCACTGTAAATTCAAGAAATCCCGACTTCATTCCCGGACTATGAAGCTCCTGTTCGGTAAATAACTGGCCTGAAGGGTGCGTTAATCCCCGTGACTGATTACTGATTGCATAGGGGATATTTAGCCACATGTTCTCAGCCAGATTAGCATTTCCCGCCTTCAAGCCATAGTGATACACTCCCAATTGTTGAATCTGCAGGTGAACTTTGACCCGCTTCTCGGCGGTTGCCGATTGGTGTTCGACCTGAGTGACCTTGAAGCGGACGTTTGAATCTACCACCCAGTTGCCTTGATGGAAAATCTTTTCCACCACCAGCGGTTGCTTTGCTTTCTGATTGACATGCCGATACTGCCAAGCACTCCCAATACTCAAAAATAATAGGGCGAAGATAATCAACAACGTTTTAAACTTCATAAGCTGTTCCCGCCTCCACTAAAATCCGCTTATCCGAGATGGCAGACACAAACTCGTGGTCGTGAGAAGCTACCACCAATGTGCTGCCAGCCGCCTTCAACGATTGCAGGTAGGTAATCAGGGCTACAACACTTTCGGTATCAAGCGCATTGGTAGGTTCATCCAACACAATCAACTCACTTTGGCCTAAAGTTGCCTGGGCAATTCCCAATTTCTGCTTCATCCCTAGCGAGAAGTGCTTAACCTTTGCCCCATTATCTCGGGGTAACTGAAACTGATGGAGTAACTGCACAATGTCTTGGTTGGTGACCCCGGGCATCAGATTCGCCAGCAATTTCAAATTTTTATACGCCGAAAATTCTTCGATGAAGCCCGGTGCTTCAATCAAGATGCCTGCTTGAACCGGATAACGCTGGCCAGTCCGAAGGGGGATATCGTTCACTGTCACACGTCCCCGGGTCTTAACCAACCCCAACATGGCCTTCAAAACCAACGTTTTTCCTGAACCATTAATCCCCTCTAAAGTAGTAATGCTTTGCTGCTCCACAGTAAAAGAAACATCCCGTAACACAGGTTGCCGCCGAATTGTCTTAGAAATCATGCTCAACTGAATCAACGTCATTGCTATATTCCCCTATCTCATCATAAGTCTCGGCGATTGACGATCATCACCATCAGGCCCCACAGTAACCCCATACCACCAATCAACAGGCCCGTTGCGACCCAATCCATCTCGGGAGTTGACGGTGACTGAAAGCGTAAGAACGGTGACTGCGGCTTGGCCAATACATCCTCGAGCAGCATTTCACCCAGCCAAGTACCCATAATGGCAATCAACTTCTGTTGGGTCGCGACATAAACTGCCAGCGCCACGCTAACAAAAAAGCCCTGATTGATTCCAACTTGGACACAGCCCCATAACACAATCCAACTAGGCGGCCACCCCGCCAGTTCAGAGAATCGTGCCACTATAATTCCGCTCCACATTAGCCACAACGTTCCCTGTAGTAAAAGACTTTGTACACCAAGCTGCCGAATCCAAATTAGCCGGGACCCGGTTACACCATAGTCATTTAACCGCGGTGAAATCACGCTGAGTCCGACAATTAACCCGATGGGCAAGTAACCCCAGCTAAATCCGCCAATCTCAAATAAAGCTTTATACAACGCTAACGGGGCTAAGTGAGTTGACTGGGTCCAATGCCATCCTCGTAATCCAGAAATAACCGTCGCAAATAGCCCCATAGACAAAAGCCATCGGTAACGGGTCAGTTGGCTACACTGTTGCCGCCATAATCTACGCGTGAACAAGTTGTTGCCACCCCCGAGCTACTAAATACAAGGTGATGCCACTAAATACGATTGTCACCCCCGCTGTTGTCGGCCAGCTGACATTGGCATTGGCCGTCTCACGGAGAAAATCAGCTGGCGCTAAACTATGAGGCACCACTCCCAACGGCTGCACTAAAAATAACCCCAATTGTGTCAGAACAACCGTCCCGATACCCATAAAACGCTGACGCGTGTATAACCCCGTCCCCGTGACAAACAGAGAAAAGAGTCCACCCCAGACAAATGTCCGCCCAATAGCCAAACCAGCGTGTAAGAGGGGCTGGGAATAATACATGCTTACACTCAGGGTATTAAAACTGATTGCCAAGATGTTGCTATGTAAGAGATTGTCCGGCCGATAGCTGGGAAGTACCAACAGATGGCCCCAGAGGTTAACCAGCAATGGCAAGGCCGTAACCAAACCGCCTAGTATGAACGACCAACCAAAATAGCCTCGAAACAAAACGGTTGTCGGAACCTTCATTCGTAACTGCGTTAAAAAGCCATTCATGCGATCCTGGTTTAGCACGGTGCCCACAGGCAGTGCCGCTAGTAGTGGTAGGACGAAGTAATAAGCCTGACTAACTGATTGAAAAGTGTCCACACCTAGCCACTTGGTATATGCCGAGTCAAAATAATTAGACTGGCCGTCGATGAGTCGTAAGGTTGGATAAAGTTGGCTCATCGCTAAAATCAAAGACACACTAAATGCCAAAATTAACGTTCGTTTGTTGAGTCGCTGCCAAACTACCCCCATTAATTTCTCCCCTTCACTCCCGTTTTCGCCACTATACAGGACTTTGGTGGAGATGCCAATAGACCGTTCTAATAAGTCACCAGTTGATATTAAACCATTAATTTTTTCTCTTGCCTCAGCCTACAATCTGGGGCCCATACGCAAAGGAAAGCATCCTAAAAAGTCGCTTAATTTTCAAAATTCGTCACTACTCGATATTTATTTAATTATGCCCGCTAAGCTAATCTTGCCAGCCAAAAAAGAGCCACGGCAACTGCCTTGGCTCTAGTATCTCTAAGTTTTAAGTTTCAAGCAGGCCAGCTACTAGCTAAAGTACGTCAGATCAGACGCCAGAGTCGGGTAGGCCGTAATCGTTTGACTGATATCCGCTGGTCCCATATGATTCTGGATCACGAAGTCCAGGTAATTAATCACCTGTTCGGCCTCGCTACTCAGCACAGCTGCCCCAACAATGTGGGCAGTCGATTTATCAATCACAACCTTGATTCGAGCATGCAGGTCCTGAATCCGCTGGTAACTGTACCAGTGCGTCAAATCCAGGTCACTTACCCGATACGTTTCTGGTTCGGCCGCTGCCTGTGCCGTAGTGACCCCCAGTTGAGCCAGCTGCGTTTTACCATACACGACCGATGGGATGACCGGATACTTGATGGCCGGCGCATCACAAGTCGTCAACGTCTCCGTCAAATAGCGACCTTCGTAACCCGCAACGGGAGTTAACTTAGGTTGCGGCCGATCAACAACATCCCCTAACGCAAAGATGTGAGGATTCGTGGTTCGCAACGTACCGTCAACTTTAATGCCATGCGTCGTCGTGGCAACGTCCACCCTGTCTAAATGGAGACCAGCAGTAACTGGCACTCGTCCAGCCGTCGCAAAAACCATTCCGGTTGTCCAACTCCGACCATCAGCTGTGATCACACGATACTGATCATCAGCCGGGGTCACCTGGGTGATTTCCGTGTTAAGTTGTACATCGATGCCATTAGCCTTTAAACGGTCCAACAAGTCACCGACAAGGTCATCATCAAAGGCACGTAACGGACGATCACTGTGATGGATCAAGTGAACCTGCGCGCCAGCCGCGTTAGCAATAGCCGCCAACTCAACCCCCACGTACCCGGCACCCATCAACGTAATGTCCTCGGGTAAGTTGTCTAAATCCAAGAACTCGTTACTGGTTCGCAACCATTCCTGACCGTCAATCTGTGGCAACCGGGGTTCCTGACCAGTCGCAATAATCCAATTGGCGGCATTCAACTGATCATCACCAACAGTCAAGGTACCATCATCATTGAAGCTGGCTTCCCCGTGAAAAGTGGTCATACCGGCCGCTTGCAAGCCGCTGTGCGTGCCAGCCGGAATCTTCTCCGTATACGCTCGCTTAGCAGCCATCAAAGCCGGCCAGTCCAGCTGTGGAACCCCGCTTAATCCGTGGCCCCGCAAAGCCTCACTATGGCCCTGTGCCTCCACAGCAGCCATTAGAATTTTCTTGGGATCACACCCGCGATTAGGACAAGTGCCGCCCCACAGATCCTTTTCCACAACTGCCACGTTCATCCCCCGGGCATGTAACCCGTAGGCTGCAGCTAGACCACCAGGACCGCCACCAATCACAACGATATCAAATTCTTGCATCTGCTTGAACCTTCCCTTCCTGAACCCTTAACTCTGATTCTAGCACGCTCCCCTTTATTCACCAGTATTTTGGTCTTGACGCAAAACTAAGATTCCCTATTCGCCCTTTCTAAAAATTATCGTGATAAACTATATAGTAGAAATTATTTTAGGGGGAACACGATGACATTTTATACTTATGGCTATCTAACAACCCATCACAACACTTGGCAGTATGCCCGTATCGCCCTACTAATTGCGTTACTCGTCATCTTCATTGGTTTTTTCATTCACTACCTTCGGAATCGTTGGAACGTGAAATACAAAGACCTAACCATTATCACGGGGACACTTCTTCTACTCGTACTAGGATTTCAGATCAATAGTCTGGTTTCCCTACAGTCCGCCACCAAACAAACGGGCGAGGTCACAGCCACGGTGCAACAAGTTGCCAAGCAGCTCAAGGTACGACCAACCCAATTGAGTATTAACACGACCTCCACCGGGAGTAACTTTCTGGTCAAGGCACCGCAGGGATACTACCGCCTCAACTACAACTCAGACGGATCTGCTTTTGTCTTGGAAAAAATCACGCTAGAAAACCCGAAAATCACACTGGTAAAGGAGTAGCCCATGTTCGTTTATTCAGACGTTTTTATCAAATTAGTTGTCGGTTTTATTTTTATGACATTGCTCATCAATTTTTCCGGTAAGGGAAATCTGGCACCAACGTCCGCCATTGACCAAGTTCAGAACTATGTTTTGGGGGGAATCGTTGGTGGCGTTATTTATAATTCCGCAGTCACCTTACTACAATTTATCATTGTGCTGTTAATCTGGTCCCTGTTGATCCTAGTAACCCGCTACCTAAAGATTCACATCCGAACTATCGGCAAATTCATTGATGGTGGCCCCATCACTGTCATTCGTAACGGTCAATTACTCGTCCACAACTGTCTAAAAGCCAACCTCTCCGCCAAGGAAATCGACTTCAAACTCCGAACAGCCGGGGTCTACCGAATTAACGACGTGAAGCGGGCCATCGTTGAACAAAACGGGAACTTAACCGTTCTGCGCCAGGGTGACGGTTCCATTCGCTATCCAATTATTGTGGACGGTCAGATTGACCAAGACGTACTCGAACTTATGAATCACGACGAGGCTTGGCTGCTGACTCAGTTAAAAGAACTCGGCGTAACTAACGTTCGGGACATCTATATGGCTAAATATGAAAATCACCAGTTTGAAATTACCCGTTACGATGAATCTTAAGTTAGGTTAGGAGGCAATTATCATGGCAGCAGACCGCCTGAATGAATATTGGGATATCTATAACCGCGACTTGCAAATCACCGGTCGCCGTCAGCGGCGAGAAGCTCTCCAGTCCGGGGAATACCATCTGGTAGTCGATGCATTTATTTTTAATGAGCACGGCCAAGTGTTACTTCAGCAGCGCTCATCCAACAAGATTCACTTTCCCGGTTACTGGGACTGCTCTGTCGGTGGGTCAGCCGTGGCAGGCGAAAGTATCGAAGCAGCCATGAACCGTGAAATAGCTGAGGAACTTGGTCTGATCATCCCCGTCACAGCAGCTGACAACTTTTTGATTGTGCCCCACACCCGCTGGATCGAAGCATGGTTTGCGTTTCAAACGACCGAGTCTGTCACCCACCTAGCCCTTCAACACGAGGAGCTACAACGTGTGGCCTTTTTTGACCAAGATGCGGCCCAACGCCACCTCCATCAGGTTGGATTCAACCCGTACACCGTGGAAATGCAACGAGCATGGTCCCACCTTTTGGAGCACGCTCAGTAATTGGGAGAGCACCTTTAAGATTGCCGCTTGATAAATTCAACAAATCCAATGATGTTACTAACGAAGGAGTTGGGACAAAAGTCTCAGCTCCTTTTAGTGCGCCAGGCGTCTATAGTCGCAGCGTGCGACAATAGACCGTCAACTCCGCTTAACTCTGATAGACCAACGTTTCAAGGCCGGAATTGTTCGCCTATCGCCATTAATGCCCAGTGACTGACCGCCGCTTGCCTGACGCTCTTCTTTTTAAGCGTTTATTTTTTCTTTCGCCCGAGTAACCAACTCAAAATAATTGCTCCTACTAAAGTCACACTTAACCAAATAACGGCGTGTGTTTTTTTCTGCTTTGGCTGAGGCGTTACCATGTGCTTGGTAGCAACGACTTTTACCGTCCGCGGTGGCGTAGGCGTAGTCACTGATTTAACTGGCTGAGGGCCTTCACCTCCAGCATATCCAGTAAACTTATCGTCGACAACCGGGGATGATGCCCCTGCAACTTTCTGGGTGGCTACTACCCGCCGCTGAACCTTGCGTGTCTGTTGTGCTACAGGACAATACCGGTAGGTCACAGTCTGTTGGTTAACTAAAAACTTTCCCCGCTGATTCTTAGGCAGCGTGGCAATCACGTACCCAGCCATTCTAACTGGCGCCGTCACATAATGGTGGCCCCGTTTCCCCGTCACTAGCTGATCTGCTGTGACTCGATTTCCCCGTTGATCTAAATGTCGAACTGTCACCTGGGACTTCGTTTCTAGTCGATAAATGTACGTAATTTCTTGCGGAAAAGTCGTGAACTCACCAGTTGCGGCTCCAATCATCCGGTCGAGTCGGTACCCTGCAATAGTGGCCGGCTGTACTTTGTACCCTGTTGCCACCTTGCCCACCAACGCCTCGTCAGCTGCTAGGATCGCCCCATTCACACCTCGATGATGAACAGTCACCTCCGCTGAACAGTCCGAATTGTCTGCAGCCAACAATTGTGGCGAAACATTGGCTACTTCTGTCGGAATCACGGCCGTTGCAGTGGCCTCCCCCATACTCACTTCAGACCCATTTGCAACAGCATCAGGACCGGATGTGCCTAGTAAAATCATCAGTGTCGTAATCCAGGCCCACTTCTTAAAATACAATGACATGTCTCTCTCCCCCGCGGATTGTGCTTTTTTGAACAGATAAGATATGCCCTAGCATAGCAGGTTCAATGCCTGAATAAAATTGAAATCCACCTTCACAATCAAAAAAGGAATCATAGTAATCTAACTATGATTTCCCTTTCATAATTGACCTAATCATTACCCCATAACTTGGCCAAAAACATATTACGTTCGTGATTGGAGCTGTGCTGTTTGCTCAGCTAAGCGTATTTTCTGCTGCCGTCGTTCCCGATTGATTTGCCACCCGCTGACTACAAAAAGGGCCAAGAGGACGCCAAACCAGCTAAGCTTTAATAACGGCTGTATACCACTTTTATTCGTTCGACGACTTACATCATCGGTGTGATGCAGTTCTTGCGGTTGATCAAAATCCTCATCAATTGGCGTTGTTCGAACGGATGCTGATCCCTTCTGTACCACAAAATCGACTGATTCTTGTTCCGGTTGAATTACCGCCGCATCAGCAGTCACGATGTTACTTAGAAGAACCATCCCCAATATCATTGTCATCATAATTGGCCAAATGCTAGTAAATTGGTAGTACTTTCCTTGCATAATAACTATCACTCCCCGTTAATTGTCCCCGTCCATAGCAGGGTTCCCCTCGTTTATTCGTTAATAATTGCATAATCCCATAACTCGAAATACACTTCTACTCCACCGATTAGGCCCTGCTATTCGCTTAAAACTAATCATTAATTTCTTTAACACCACTACTTCAGTTAATGACTATTGGCCCCCGTTGGTTGGACCTAAACTTACTAAACTGTTGCCCACAGCGTTCTCGATTATGAAACTCCCCTTTCCACTTGCTCCTTGATCTCACGCCGATAACCACATGCTAACAGTTGCCCAACCTAAAGAAAATACAAAACCTTTATCTCTGTCAAAAATGAAATCGTTTTCCGCTACTAGTGATTTCAACTTTGTGAAGCTTTAGATATCGTCGATTTAAAATCCTGATACATCAAGGATTGAGCGTGTTTATTTATTCACCTGAGAACGTTTTCTCAATCTAGTCAGCAATTTATTTTGGACCATCAGTACTGACGCCTATCGTATTGGGCCGCAACCAATACTGTAATTTCATACATTTGCGACTAACTAATATAAAGAATGCCTATGCTACACATCAAAGGTGACATGCAACATAGGCATTCTCTTATATTATTTTTATAGGATTAAAATTTCCATCTAGGCTTGCTTGCGGCGAAAAATCCGGCTAAGACCCAATGTCATGATTCCCAGTAAAGCGCCTAACCAGCTGAGTTTACTACCAGCTTCATTTGTTTGCGGCAGCTGACCATCAACCTGCGTAGGACGGCCCAATTGGCCATCACCAGGTCCAGCTACCAAAGCTAGCGGATTCGTTGAAACATCCGTAATCACGTCAGCCGCGCCACCAACGTCATCAAAGGACCCCTCAAGAATCTGATTGTCATCGGTTTCACTCCCAGTTGAACTAGTTTGAGAATTAGAGCCGTCAGGTGCCTGATCCCCAATGCCGGCAGTATCTCCCTCATTACCATTGACGTTACTGCTGTCATCTACCGGGTCAATAACCCCATTATCACCAGTTTGTCCTTCATCATTTTCATGATTGCCAGAACCGGTGTCAGTCCCACTGCCTGAACCACTGTCTGAACCACCATTATTACCAGTGTCTGAGCCACTGCCGGTATCGTTCTCAGAGTCAGAATCCAGGTCGGAACCTGAATTGCTATCGGAATCTGAATCACTGTCGGAGTCCGAATCGCTATCCGAATCCGAATCACTATCTGAGGCTGAATCGCTGCCGGAATCTGAGTCACTGTCGGAGTCCGAATCGCTATCCGAGTCTGAATCGCTGTCGGAATCCGAATCACTGTCGGAGTCTGAGTCACTGTCGGAGTCTGAATCGCTGTCAGAATCTGAGTCACTGTCGGAATCTGAGTCACTATCCGAGTCCGAATCACTGTCGGAGTCTGAATCGCTGTCAGAGTCACTATCCGAGTCCGAGTCACTATCTGAGTCTGAATCGCTATCCGAGTCTGAGTCACTATCCGAGTCCGAGTCACTGTCAGAATCTGAGTCACTATCTGAATCTGAATCATTGTCGGAATCCGAGTCACTGTCGGAGTCTGAATCACTGTCTGAGTCCGAATCGCTATCGGAGGCTGAGTCACTGTCGGAGTCTGAATCACTATCTGAATCCGAGTCACTATCCGAGTCTGAATCGCTGTCAGAATCTGAATCGCTATCGGAGGCTGAATCACTGTCTGAGTCTGAATCACTATCTGAATCCGAGTCACTGTCGGAGTCCGAATCGCTATCGGAGTCCGAATCGCTATCGGAGTCCGAGTCACTATCGGAGTCTGAATCACTGTCTGAGTCCGAGTCACCATCCGAGTCCGAGTCACTGTCGGAATCTGAGTCACTATCTGAATCTGAATCACTGTCGGAATCCGAGTCACTATCGGAGTCTGAATCACTGTCTGAGTCTGAATCACTGTCAGAATCCGAGTCACTGTCGGAGTCCGAGTCACTGTCGGAGTCCAAGTCACTGTCGGAGTCCGAGTCACTGTCGGAGTCTGAGTCACTATCCGAATCCGAGTCACTGTCGGAGTCCGAATCGCTATCGGAGGCTGAATCGCTATCAGAGTCTGAGTCACTATCGGAGTCTGAGTCACTATCGGAGTCTGAGTCACTATCGGAGTCTGAGTCACTATCGGAGTCTGAGTCACTATCGGAGTCTGAGTCACTATCGGAGTCTGAGTCACTATCGGAGTCTGAGTCACTATCGGAGTCCGAATCACTGTCAGAGTCACTGTCAGAGTCACTGTCAGAGTCACTGTCAGAGTCACTGTCAGAGCCTGAATCACTATCCGACTCTGAGTCATTGTCGGAATCTAACCCATTACCAGGCTTAGCGTCACTTTCTGAGTCAGAGTTACTGTCGGAATCTGAATCGCTGCCCGACTGCGAATCCCCTGCTGAATCATTGTCTTGACCTGAATTATCATCAGTCTCCGAGCCATTTCCTTCAATATCCGAGTCTGCGTCAGACACATTTCCCTGACTAACGTCTTCATCCCCGGCATTCCCATCAACATTATCGCTAGTGTCTGACCCACTCCCAGTCCCCGTCTCATTACCTGAGGTCAGATTATCTCCTGGTTCAAGTGAGCCGTCTGCGTCAGAATCTGAGGTATCCCCCCCGTTGGGATTTCCACTCGTATCATTATCTTCATCAGTATCTGCGCCCGCATCGACGTCTGTATCAGGAGTTGCACTAGTATCATCAGTACTATCTTCACTACCGTCCGCCGATTCGCCGTTGGTGTCTTGGTCGTTGGTATCAACCTCTGTCCCTTGGGCTGGGCCACCGGGATTATCTGTGCTGTCCCCAGTCTCTTCCCCAGTGCCCGTTACATCCGTCGTCGTGTCATCACCGTTACTGCCATCACCGTTACTGCCATCACTCGACGTGGTTACCTCAGTACTATCCAGATTTTCATTCGTCGCATCACTATTATTCCCATCATTACCAGCATTATAATCACTTGTCTCACTGTTATTGACACTCACGTCTGGTGTCCCAGTCTGACCAGTATCTGCGCCATTCGACGTTCCTTCGGTCGTGTCAGTCGTCGTGGCGCTTCCTGTAGAATTCACATCAGTCGTCTCGTTACCACCATTAGGTGATGGCGTCACTGGTGCTGGTGTTTCTACCTGTGTCTGCCCTGTCTCAGCAGAATTCCCCGTTTGACTAAGGCCAGCTTGACTAGCCCCTTCAGCAGGAGTCGCTTTCGTCTGAAGTGACTGTTCGGAAATTGTCACCGTCGCCGCACGGGCCTTACGCTGGTCATCAGTAGCCATCATTCCCGTACCAACCAATGCGGCCGCTGCTGTGAGCCATAAACTCGTTCTTAAATTTTGTGACATGTGTTTTCTCCTTCTCAATTGACCTTAGTCTGTTTCTCAGTAAACAACATGTTATCAGGTTCACAACGAGAAGAAAATAAGAATAACTAATCACAATCAAAAATGGAACCATAGCCTTCTGGCCATGATTCCATTCTACACAATCAACGAATCACAACTGCTCGTGAATGCCGGCTGTGATAGACTTTCATAAAGTTATTGGTACTCGTCCAAAATACCTTGTTGGGCCATCCCTTTTGCATGTATGGATCTGCCACTAAAAACTTGCCGTGCTTATAGCCAACTAAGGCTAAAACGTGATATGGTCGTGACTTTTCCATATGCCAACCACCAGAAAAAACAATCGCATTTCCCCGTTTAACCTCACGGATCAGTTGGGTCTTAGCGGCCCCAGAAATGTTAGCTGCCCGTTTGTCATAGGTCTGGGCGTAGGCAGTCAGTGGTGCTGGATAGATTGTCCGCGTTTCACCAGGACGACTCTCTGTGTAAGGATTCCCAGTAAACCCTTTATTAGGTGTCTTGGCCTTGGGCATCCGATTAATCACCGTCTTCAGACTGGTCTTGGTCGCTACTCCTTTAACAGATAGGGCCATCTTAAGACTGGCCGCTTCGCAAGCGTTAGGCGCATACAGCGGATAAAGTTGACTGTTATACGTATATGGCAAACGGTAAGTCGTGGTCGTCTTCAGGGCCTGAGCGTTGAGCCAACCGTAGTTATGTCCCCGCCGACTAATCCGGAAATACGTTGCTTTCTTCGTCTTCGCCACGCGGTCTAGCTGAACCAACTTACCACTCAAGCTTCCCGTCTTTCTAAGCACTTTCGTAGTGGCTGGACTACGCCAAAGCCGCCACCCCTTACTCTTCACTACCCGTGAATTGTAGGCTCGCGCTGACTTAGCTGTCACCAAACTGGCACTAGCAACCGAATTTACGCTAAATATTCCTAAAGCAACTGCAACGCTAATAACTAACTTTGTCCATTTTCTCACAGTAAATCCTCCTCTACTGAATTGCCACGGCAAAATGCTTGTATTGATAGCTTCGTGCAAATTTCTTCGCACTGACCCAGTACTTTCCCTGGTTCGGATCAGCTACGTGGTACGCACCCTTCTTATACCCGTCTAGCAGCATGACGTGACTGTTATTGATACCCGTGCCCCAGAAATAATGTCCATACTGGGCCTTGGCAAAGTGTAACGTCACATACACCACCACCGGATTATGCAGGCGTAATTGCGATCGCAGCTTGCTCAAGTTGGCACCGCTAACGTTCTTAACTTTGTGATAACGATTCCCCCACTTAGCCAGTGGCTTAGGGAAAATCGACTGAAAGACGCCGGGGGTGACCTTGTAAGGACTGCCAGCGAAACCAGTGTTCGGATTATTGGTCTTGCTACGGGGTAATTTTTTCATGAAGGCTACTAAACCGGTTGATTTCAAAACACCCTTATAGTGAAGACCTTCCAGTAAGCTAGCAGATTCACACCCCATCCAGGCTTTAACTGCTCGCTGACTCACGTAGGGTGCACCTAAATTCACCTTTGTTGGTGTCTTCAAGTCACCACGCCAAACCCAACCGGAATACGTTTTCTTGGACTTAGCATTGGTGCTGGTCACATAGTAATACCGGTAATGCTTGCCGTTCGCCTTTTGAATGAGAGCCGACTTACGGATGATCCAAGCCATTTTGGGAAAACTTTTCAACTGGTGCGTGGTCGTCAAGGTAAGGCCAGTGCCATCGTTTTCAAACGCCACCAGTTTTCCCTTGGAATTACCAGTAACCTTGCCGAACGGCGTGACTTTTTTCTGTGACAAGATCTGTGAAGTCGTTGCAGCCTGTGCAGTAGCAACACCCAACCAGGTTGTTAGCAGGGCCATCCCCACCATTAATATTTTTTTCATATGATCGACTCTTTTCTAATACTGAAAGAGTTGAGCCATCATGCCAGATCCGTCAGCAGCAAAGCTAAAGCCAACTTCACTGTAGTGGGCCCACGTATTCAACTCAGTATCCCGATGTAATTTATCACAGGTCATTAACTCATTGACCGCGGTCTTTGCCGTTCCCTTGTAAGTAATATTGCCTTTCGCATTATATACCAACGTGGCACCTAGGCCGCCCGCCATGTAACCGGCTGGCAAGTAGTACGCTGGAAGTTCCGCCATCGTTTCGGCGTAACCACTCATCTTGGCATTGTAGGATTGACCGTTCGGCCGAATGTGATCGTCACGAACCCACAGTTCATGCGCCCGGACATTGACCTTTTTCAACAAGCTCTTCCGATGCTTCAAGGCACTGAGCCCCTGGTGTTTCCGGTAGGCATTAAATTGTTTCAGATAACTCTTCCCAACTTTTTTATTCAGAACAGATTCCTTAACGTATTTAACAGTAACCTTAGCCGGTAACTTACTATAGCTGTACGTTTTTTTGAGGGAAAATGGCACGTATCCCTTAATTTTTGTAACATACCCTTTGCTGGTATTCCAAGGATCACCAGTTCCTTGCGGGCCAAATTGGCTTCCATAGCTCTTAACACTGGCACCTGTGCTAGTAAAGGTTTTGTTCGCTTTCAATCTTTTACCAGTGGTCGATTGATAGTGGACAACCATCTGCTTGGCCGGTTGTTGCGTTGTCGCTGCATTTGCACCGACTGGAAAGGCTAACCCCACTAAGGGCAATAGTAATAGTGTCCATTTAGATGATATTTTCATAATTAGATTCCTTTCAAATTTAAAATGGTTGACTCATCACATTCATAACGTTGTAGACTGTGCCGTTTGACGTAACCTTAGTGGCAATCCCGTAATAAATGAACTGGGATTCCATCAACAGTTGCCAGTGAGCCCCCTGGTCATTGCCATGTTGATAATCGTAGGCAATGCTCTTAGCAGTGGCGGCGTTTGTCTTCCCCACGCCATTCATATCAAGCACCTCACCGTGAGAAGCGTGCTCTAACCCGGCATTCTTAAACAACCCCTGCTGAATCACGTGGCCTGCCCGGTCATAGTGACTGAAGTTGGTCGTAATTTGCGTAACCCGGACATTTGAGACTTGTGTTTGAATCAGCTGATTCGCTTGTAAAGCAGAGAGTCCCTTAGCAGTCCGAGCACGATTTAACTGGGTGATAAAGTCTTGGTTAACGGTCGCTGCGTTAAATGATTGCTTGGCGTTGGCTTGGGATCTGGCTGGCTTGGTACGCTTAACTGGTCCCTGCTTCAAGTAACGGCGTGAAACCCACCCCGTGTGTTTGCCATTAGCACTCGTCACTTGGTAGTAGATCCGCGTCTTATGCGTTTGCTTGACGAGTAATTTTTCATGCTTGGTGGTGTACCAGGTCGTGTGAGGAAAAGTCTTGAGTGCTTGATAGCGATCGCCAAGATGCTGACTATACAAGTAACCGGTAGTGCCATGAAAGGCGTGTCGCTTCATCGACTTACGCCAAACTACCTTAACACTTCGACTACGTTTGGCGCTGTATGTACTGGCCTGTGCTGAAGTTAAACTGCTTAAACCAATCACGCCACCGCTAAGAACCGCGATGATGGTCATAAGCTCATGAAACTGATTCATCAATTGTCCCCTGCTTTCCTGATATAGGGCGTCATACCACTCACTTCAACAGAGTCGATACCGTCCAATTTGAATCCAGCATATGTTCTATTAAGTCAATAACTTAAGTATACCGCTAGTCATGATAGCGAGACAATGAGACTTTAAGTCCTGATTGATAATCAAAAAGCATTTAGTTGACGGTCGACTTAACCGAAAACTAAACGCTTAGTATTTC
The DNA here is from genome assembly GCF_964065165.1 of Levilactobacillus yonginensis. Classification (NCBI taxonomy): domain Bacteria; kingdom Bacillati; phylum Bacillota; class Bacilli; order Lactobacillales; family Lactobacillaceae; genus Levilactobacillus; species Levilactobacillus yonginensis. Next base: position 1,203,834 of record NZ_OZ061549.1, read on the forward strand.
ATTCTTAATAGATACTTGATGGTTTAACCTTGATGGTCTTACGAACGTGCGTCTTATGATGACTGTATACTAGCGCTGTCTTGCTACTAGATGGCACCTTCGTATATTGCAGGAGCACTTTTTGTTTCTTACCATTGAACTTCATGGTTTTAACCTTGTAATCAGATGCAATCACGTACCTTGCCGTGACAAATGATGTCCAGCCATTCTTCATCTTAGACATGCTGAAAGCTTTTTCGTAGTTGCCCTTGATCTTAAAGACTTGGGTCTGCTTGAATCCTTTATGTAAGTATGGAAAACCATAGTATTCTAATTTACCGACCTTGTCAGCAGAAAATTGATAAGTCGATTTTGAAATTTTAACGTGTTGATACTTTTTAGCCTTTTTATTATACGCGTACCAGTTGCCTTTCAAAGCACTCGGAACCTTATGAACCTTAGGCCAAGTTCGAAAACCAGAGGACGCAGAAGCAGTTGTACTGGTTGAAACAGTGACACCACCGACGGTTAAACCAACTAACAAGGCGGCAGACATGATAAATTTTTGTTTTGCTTTCATTGAGAAACAACCCCTTTACATTAGTTAAGGTACGCTTTGATTTTAACCTTAAATAATTTATTTATCAATACAAAATATCAGCGAATTTCTTTACGACGTCTTCAACTATCGACTGTCGTTGACAATTTTAACCGGCTGTAAGCCATAAAAATGTCCGCTTCTGTTCACTAATTATTTCCAGCTTTGAACGACCAGTTAGTGTGTCACAAAAAAAGACCCATAAGACGGACGGATTAGTCCAAACTTACGGATCTACTTTCAGCGCTGTAAAAGGTATTAGCCTAGAGACATTGTCGATTTAATTTAAGCCGCTTATTGGATTTGAACCAACGACCTCTTCCTTACCATGGAAACGCTCTACCTACTGAGCTAAAGCGGCATAACATCCTCTATTATGGACGAAATTTATCACAATAGCAATAAAAAAAGGAATCCATCACTGGATTCCTTACTCTTTGCGTAGCGACGTCCTATCCTCGCAGGGGGCGATCCCCCAACTACTATCAGCGTGCTGAAGCTTAACTTCCGTGTTCGGCATGGGAACGGGTGTATCCTTCAGGCTATCGCCACTACACTATGAAAGAACTTCTTCTCTCAAAACTAGATATTATTCAATTATTTCCTTTGAGAACACCAACTCTACTTGGTTAAGTCCTCGACCGATTAGTACTGGTCCGCTCCACGCCTCACGGCGCTGCTACTTCCAGCCTATCTACCTGATCATCTCTCAGGGGTCTTACTTCCATATAGGAATGGGAAATCTCATCTTGAGGCGAGTTTCACACTTAGATGCTTTCAGCGTTTATCTCATCCATACATAGCTACCCAGCGATGCGCCTGGCGGCACAACTGGTACACCAGAGGTATGTCCATCCCGGTCCTCTCGTACTAAGGACAGCTCCTCTCAAATTTCCTACGCCCGCGACGGATAGGGACCGAACTGTCTCACGACGTTCTGAACCCAGCTCGCGTACCGCTTTAATGGGCGAACAGCCCAACCCTTGGGACCGACTACAGCCCCAGGATGCGATGAGCCGACATCGAGGTGCCAAACCTCCCCGTCGATGTGGACTCTTGGGGGAGATAAGCCTGTTATCCCCAGGGTAGCTTTTATCCGTTGAGCGATGGCCCTTCCATACGGTACCACCGGATCACTAAGCCCGACTTTCGTCCCTGCTCGACCTGTCTGTCTCGCAGTCAAGCTCTCTTCTGCCTTTACACTCAGCGAATGATTTCCAACCATTCTGAGAGAACCTTTGGGCGCCTCCGTTACTTTTTAGGAGGCGACCGCCCCAGTCAAACTGCCTACCTGACACTGTCTCCCACCACGATTAGTGGTGCGGGTTAGAGTGTTCACACAGCGAGGGTCGTATCCCACCAGCGCCTCACTCGAAACTAGCGTTCCGAGTTCTACGGCTCCGACCTATCCTGTACAAGCTGTGTCAACACCCAATATCAAGCTACAGTAAAGCTCCATGGGGTCTTTCCGTCCTGTCGCGGGTAACCTGCATCTTCACAGGTAATATAATTTCACCGAGTCTCTCGTTGAGACAGTGCCCAGATCGTTACGCCTTTCGTGCGGGTCGGAACTTACCCGACAAGGAATTTCGCTACCTTAGGACCGTTATAGTTACGGCCGCCGTTTACTGGGGCTTCATTTCTGGGCTTCGCCGAAGCTAACTCATCCACTTAACCTTCCAGCACCGGGCAGGCGTCAGCCCCTATACGTCATCTTACGATTTTGCAGAAACCTGTGTTTTTGATAAACAGTCGCCTGGGCCTTTTCACTGCGGCTACACTTGCGTGCAGCACCCCTTCTCCCGAAGTTACGGGGTCATTTTGCCGAGTTCCTTAACGAGAGTTCACTCGCTCACCTTAGGATACTCTCCTCGACTACCTGTGTCGGTTTGCGGTACGGGTAATTAATCACTAACTAGAAGCTTTTCTCGGCAGTGTGACATCTGGCACTTCCCTACTAAAATTCGGTCCTCGTCACGCCTTGTCCTTAGCGATAAGCATTTAACTCATCGCCAGACTTGACGCTTGAACGCACATTTCCAATCGTGCGCATACCGTAGCCTACTGCGTCCCTCCATCGTTCAAACATGATTAACTAGTACAGGAATATCAACCTGTTATCCATCGCCTACGCTTCTCAGCCTCGGCTTAGGTCCCGACTAACCCTGGGAGGACGAGCCTTCCCCAGGAAACCTTAGTCATTCGGTGGATCAGATTCTCACTGATCTTTCGCTACTCATACCGGCATTCTCACTTCTAAGCGCTCCACTAGTCCTTGCGGTCTAGCTTCGTTGCCCTTAGAACGCTCTCCTATCACGCGACCTATTGGTCGCATCCATAATTTCGGTAACATGCTTAGCCCCGGTAAATTTTCGGCGCAGGATCACTCGGCTAGTGAGCTATTACGCACTCTTTAAATGGTGGCTGCTTCTGAGCCAACATCCTAGCTGTCTGTGCAACTCCACATCCTTTTCCACTCAGCATGTATTTAGGGACCTTAATTGATGGTCTGGGCTGTTCCCCTTTCGACGGTGGATCTTATCACTCATCGTCTGACTCCCGGATATAAATCAGTGGCATTCGGAGTTTATCTGAATTCAGTAACCCATGACGGGCCCCTAGTCCAAACAGTGGCTCTACCTCCACGATTCTTAACTCCGAGGCTAACCCTAAAGCTATTTCGGAGAGAACCAGCTATCTCCAAGTTCGTTTGGAATTTCACCGCTATCCACACCTCATCCCAGCATTTTTCAACATACACGGGTTCGGTCCTCCAGTGCGCTTTACCGCACCTTCAACCTGGACATGGATAGGTCACCTGGTTTCGGGTCTACGTCAACTTACTGCAACGCCCATTTCAGACTCGCTTTCGCTACGGCTCCGATCTTTACATCTTAACCTTGCAAATTAACGTAACTCGCCGGTTCATTCTACAAAAGGCACGCTATCACCCATTAACGGGCTCTAACTAATTGTAGGCACATGGTTTCAGGAACTATTTCACTCCGCTTCCGCGGTGCTTTTCACCTTTCCCTCACGGTACTGGTTCACTATCGGTCACTAGGGAGTATTTAGCCTTGGGAGATGGTCCTCCCGGATTCCGACCACGTTTCACGTGTGTGGCCGTACTCAGGATCCTGAACTGAGGGTCAACGATTTCATCTACGGGGGTATCACCCTCTATGCCGTGCCTTCCCAGACACTTCGATTATCATTGACTTTGGTAACTCAAATGTTCAGTCCTACAACCCCAACGAGCAAGCTCGTTGGTTTGGGCTGTTCCCCGTTCGCTCGCCGCTACTTAGGGAATCGATTTTTCTTTCTCTTCCTGTGGGTACTTAGATGTTTCAGTTCCCCACGTCTGCCTCAACTTAAGTATGTATTCCCTAAGTTGTAATAGTTGGTTAAAACTACTGGGTTTCCCCATTCGGAAATCTCCGGATCAAAGCTTACGTACAGCTCCCCGAAGCATATCGGTGTTAGTCCCGTCCTTCATCGGCTCCTAGTACCAAGGCATCCACCATGCGCCCTTCATAACTTAACCTAACGATTACTTCGTAATCGCTGATTAATTGAGTATTAGCGATATAAACTAATTAAAAGAACTCAAAATTACGCGGTGTTCTCGGTTTAATTATCTTTAATAAAAATAATTAATAAGAAAATAATTGATAATATCTAGTTTTCAAAGAACAAGTTAGAGAGGTAAGCCCCTCAAAACTGAACATTGTTTCGCCAAAGTATGTGTAGCCTCCGTATATTCCTTAGAAAGGAGGTGATCCAGCCGCAGGTTCTCCTACGGCTACCTTGTTACGACTTCACCCTAATCATCTGTCCCACCTTAGACGGCTGACTCCCGAAGGTTATCTCACCGGCTTTGGGTGTTACAAACTCTCATGGTGTGACGGGCGGTGTGTACAAGGCCCGGGAACGTATTCACCGCGGCATGCTGATCCGCGATTACTAGCGATTCCAACTTCATGTAGGCGAGTTGCAGCCTACAATCCGAACTGAGAACGGCTTTAAGAGATTAGCTTAGCCTCACGACTTCGCAACTCGTTGTACCGTCCATTGTAGCACGTGTGTAGCCCAGGTCATAAGGGGCATGATGATTTGACGTCATCCCCACCTTCCTCCGGTTTGTCACCGGCAGTCTCACCAGAGTGCCCAACTTAATGCTGGCAACTGATAATAAGGGTTGCGCTCGTTGCGGGACTTAACCCAACATCTCACGACACGAGCTGACGACAACCATGCACCACCTGTATCCATGTCCCCGAAGGGAACGTCTTATCTCTAAGATTTGCATAGTATGTCAAGACCTGGTAAGGTTCTTCGCGTAGCTTCGAATTAAACCACATGCTCCACCGCTTGTGCGGGCCCCCGTCAATTCCTTTGAGTTTCAACCTTGCGGTCGTACTCCCCAGGCGGAGTGCTTAATGCGTTAGCTGCGGCACTGAAGGGCGGAAACCCTCCAACACCTAGCACTCATCGTTTACGGCATGGACTACCAGGGTATCTAATCCTGTTTGCTACCCATGCTTTCGAGCCTCAGCGTCAGTTACAGACTAGACAGCCGCCTTCGCCACTGGTGTTCTTCCATATATCTACGCATTCCACCGCTACACATGGAGTTCCACTGTCCTCTTCTGCACTCAAGTCTCCCAGTTTCCGATGCACTTCTCCGGTTAAGCCGAAGGCTTTCACATCAGACTTAAAAGACCGCCTGCGCTCGCTTTACGCCCAATAAATCCGGACAACGCTTGCCACCTACGTATTACCGCGGCTGCTGGCACGTAGTTAGCCGTGGCTTTCTGGTTAAATACCGTCAACTTCTGAACAGTTACTCTCAGAAGTGTTCTTCTTTAACAACAGAGTTTTACGAGCCGAAACCCTTCTTCACTCACGCGGCATTGCTCCATCAGACTTTCGTCCATTGTGGAAGATTCCCTACTGCTGCCTCCCGTAGGAGTTTGGGCCGTGTCTCAGTCCCAATGTGGCCGATTACCCTCTCAGGTCGGCTACGTATCATTGTCTTGGTGGGCCTTTACCTCACCAACTAACTAATACGCCGCGGGATCATCCAGAAGTGATAGCCGAAACCATCTTTCAAACAAAAACCATGCGGTTTTTGTTGTTATACGGTATTAGCACCTGTTTCCAAGTGTTATCCCCTGCTTCTGGGCAGATTTCCCACGTGTTACTCACCAGTTCGCCACTCGCTTCAATGTTGAAATCAGTGCAAGCACGTCAATCAACGGAAGCTCGTTCGACTTGCATGTATTAGGCATGCCGCCAGCGTTCGTCCTGAGCCAGGATCAAACTCTCATCTTATAGATGATGTGCTTGAATAGCTCATCGATTGTTGTTACATTTTTAAAAGCGAATTGACTTCGCAAATATTGTTTGGGTTTGATACCAAGTATCAAACCGCCCTACACATATTTGGTTTGTCGAAACAATGTTCAGTTTTCAAAGGTCTACCAGTCGTCTGCTCTCGCAGACAACTTAATAATCATATCATTCAATCAATATGATGTCAACAGGAAGTTTGATTTAACAACGTTTCTCGTTGACCATTGTCTCAATGAGACAACAAGAATAATATATCACTTTATTGGCACGGCTGTCAACAACTAATTTCAATCTTTCGAATTGGTCTAGCTGATGAATCGCCGTGACAACGTATATAACTATACCAACCAGAGGCCGACGCGTCAACTAAAATATGAAAACAAATGAATGCTTTTTCAAAGGCATATTTTACATATGAAAACCACTAAAATAGTTACCCGACGGCCGTGTGTTTCCTGATTCATTAATTATAACCGTTCGGCTTTATTTTAGCCAGCAATAACCCCGAACATTCTCGATGAACGTTCGGGGTTATTTATGTCCCGCCATTTCCCAGCAACCCACTCAAAAAGAGCTGTAGAAACCCCAAATGGATTTCTACAGCTCTCTCGAGTTTAAACTAACCTGCTACACGTACCAAGAAATACCGTTTCTTACCACGACGAACAATAACAAACTTACCATCAAAGGCACTAGCTGGATCAATATCTGCATCCGTATCTGTAACCTTAGTCCCATTGATGCGAATAGCACCGTTAGTCAAATCTTCTCGTGCTTGACGACGAGAAGATTCAATCTTGGTATCATCAACTAGCCATTCAACGATATTCTTCTTGTCGGCATTGACTGTCACAGAAGGCATCTTCTTGAAACCTTGTTCAATTTCATTAGCCGTTAAATCGGCAACATCCCCGGAGAACAACGCCTTCGTAATATGCTGCGCCTCAATCACGGCGTCTTTACCGTGCACAAATTCAGCCACTTCTTCAGCTAATCGAATCTGAGCTTCACGCTTTTCAGGATGAGCTGCTACGGCGTCTTCCAAGCGCTTGATTTCGTCTTGGTCCAAGAAGGTGAAGTACTTCAAGAACTTGATGACGTCACGATCATCCGTATTGATCCAGAATTGGTAGAATTCATAAGGAGACGTCTTCTCGGGATCAAGCCAAACATTACCGCCTTCAGACTTCCCAAATTTGGTCCCATCAGCCTTCAACAACAACGGAATGGTCAACCCGTAAGCCTTAGCATCTGCGCCCTTTTGCTTATGGATCAAGTCAATCCCAGCCGTAATGTTCCCCCACTGGTCAGCACCACCAATTTGCAGTTGAACGTCTTCTGCTTCAAATAAATGAAGGAAATCAATTGACTGCAGGATCTGGTAAGTGAATTCCGTATAAGAAATCCCAACTTCCAACCGTGAAGCAACAACTTCCTTATTTAACATGTTGTTCACGTTAAACAGCTTCCCGTAGTCCCGTAAGAAGTCCAACAGAGAAACCTTAGACAACCAGTCGTAGTTGTTCACAATCTTAAAGGAGCCATCTTGACCAAAGAGGTGTTCCATTTGGCCCGTCAAACATTCTTGATTGTGACGCACTTGATCCATCGTTTGCAGAACCCGTTCTGCCTTTTTACCTGAAGGATCACCAATGGAACCAGTAGCCCCACCAATCACAATGTATGGTCGGTGACCAGCTAATTGGAATCGTTTCAGAATCATGAATGGAATCAAATGACCAATATGCATGGAATCCCCAGTTGGGTCGATACCAGCGTACAAACCAACCGCCTTTTCATTGACCAACTCACCTAAACCAGCTTCATCAGTCTGTTGGTTGATAGCGCCGCGCCACTTTAACTCATCAATAATCGACATATTTTTTCCTCCTACAGTGTTTGTCTCAACAAAAAAGTCCCCAATGGCCCAAGGCCATCAGGGACGAATTGAAATCCGCGTTACCACCCAAGTTGTTGTCAATTGACAACCGCTCGTCATTTTTAACGGAATGACCCGCCGATTACTCGGCCGCTCCGCAGCGTAATTCATGAAGACGGACGTTCTGACTCCCAGCACCGTCAGATCTCTTGACCGGAGCCGCCCTCACTACTGAACTGTTTCCTAGCTTATGAACTCGATGATACCGGGACACCGGCGAAAAGTCAATACACCAGTTGGTTAAAAGAGATCGGTCAGCGTGGTCCAGACAATCTGAATATTCAAAATGGTCAGCACAATCGTACAGATCCACGCTAGAATCGTCACCCATTTTTTATTAACCCATTGTTCTCCCATAATCTTCTTCGATGACGTAAAAATCGTCAACGGAATCATTGAGAACGGCAACGCAATTGATAAGAAGACTTGCGAATTAACCAAGAGATTATCCAACGCCGCTTCACTACCACCATATATGATAGTAATAATGATAACGGGAACGACGGAAATCAACCGGGTCACCAATCGCCGCACCCAAAGTGGAATCTTCATATTTACGAAGCCTTCCATGATGACCTGCCCAGTCAAGGTTCCCGTAATCGTTGAATTTTGACCCGAAGCCAGCAAGGCAACTGCAAATAGCGTTGATAACACTGGTGATGCAACGGCCCCTGCCAAATGATTGTCTTGCAAAGCAGCATACAGGTTACCAAACGTGCCCAATTGGTCCGTACTCTTACCGAAGAACATAGCTGCTCCCAATAATAGTAAGAGACAGTTGATCACGAACGCACCGATTAATTGAATGTTGGAATCCCAAGTTGTGAATTTGACTGCACGGGCCATTTCTTGAGGATCTTCCCGGTTAAACTTCCGCGTCTGTGAAATGGAAGAGTGCAGGTAGAGATTATGCGGCATTACCGTTGCGCCCACGATTCCCAACGCCATCGTTAATTGACCAGGGTGGGCAATTTCGGGACGGGGAATAAAGTTGGCTACCGCTGCTCCCATATTTGGCTGCGCAATGATGACCTCATAAGCAAAGACCACCAAAATCACGGTGATCAAACACAGTACGATAGCCTCAATCTTACGAAACCCAAGTTTAGTTAATAGTAATAGTAGTAATACGTCAAAAACGGTCAGGGAAACTCCGATAATTAGGGGAACCCCAAACAGCAGTTGCAGGGCAATCGCGCCCCCAATCACTTCCGCGATATCAGTTGCCATGATAGCCAACTCCGTCATGACCCACAACACGGCCCCAATCCGCTTACCCGTATGTGCCCGAGTTGCTTGAGCCAAATCCATCTGCGTCACAATGCCCAGTTTAGCCGCCATGTACTGAAGCAACATCGCGATTAAACTCGAAATCAAGATTACAGACATCAGTAGATAACCATACTTGGCCCCCCCACCGATTGACGTTACCCAGTTTCCTGGATCCATGTACCCCACGGCAACTAATGCACCAGGACCAGAAAAGGCCAATAAATTCTTCAAGAAGCCCTTTTCCTTTGGAATCGTCACGGTCCCGTTAATTTCTTCTAATGACGGGCCGTTTGCGTAACCGCCAAGATTAGTCGGCTTCGTTGAAACGTTGTCTGTCATGTTTTCAACTCCTCTTTCTAAATGGTATTTTATCATTATACTGGCTCACCGGCGATTGTAAAGCATTTTTTAACTAGTCCTAACTTTGTTTTTAAATTACCCATTAAATAAATAATCCTAAAATTGCAAATTATCCTTGCATTTCCAATAGGTTTGCAACATAATATCTTTCATATTGTTTTTTTACAGAAAGTGGTGAATTAAATGACCAACACACGAATTTTCATCGATATGCTTGCCCCCTTATTCATTGCGATCATTGCGCTTGCCGGATTGGCCGCATTGATTAACCTCCGCATCACCGCTGCTGTTATCGGTCTCGGAGGACTGGGCTTTGGTGGACTCGCCATCGTAGTGATTGGCGGTCTCCTTACTGATGCCATTGCCCATCTGAAAGAATCTGCTCAACTTAAATCGCCAACAAAAAATCGGTAGCCTACCAGCCAACTTGCTGATAGTCACTCCCGATTTTTTTCTTGCCTAAAAATTGAAAAATAAATTGTTTACTTAAATCCAGGATTACCAAGCGACGGCCACTCCAGCCCATCTGTAGCGGCCGGTAAGGTAAACTGGCTGCCAAATCTTAGTTAGCCGACCCGTATAGCTCCTGAAGTGTCTTATGTAAAATATCTGGTAATTGCTGTTGAATTACAGCCAGCTGCTGTTGGCCCTGCACTGTTAAGGCCAAGTACCGTCGACGGCGATCATTTGAGGCAACATGCTGCTTAAGATAGCCCCGCTTACATAGATCAACCACCAAATTGGACGTCCGGGTCGCCGAGAAACCTAGCTTATGGGCGACCTGGGCTACTGAAAGTTATTCACTGCCAACGTATCCCAACAATTGACATTGCGGCAAATTAACTGCCATGTCTGCCAGGGGTTGATTGTAACACTGCGTCACGACCGTATAAATCTGGGTCAGACGTTGTAACTGATCTTGCGCCACCATGCGCCCCACTCCCTCCAAATCTTTTTTGTATCCGCTTTCATTGTACCACGACCACATTTCTGTGGCGACCTGCTTAGGCCAATCTATAGTCCATAAAGGCAGCGTAATCCGTCTTAACCTGTTCCGCGTAAGCCCAGGAAAAAGCAGCTAAACTCTCATCAAAGTGTTTACCACTCCCAATGTATCCACGAATCTCCGCGGCCGTTGGGCTTTGACAATGAGCAATTGCCAACGTCCAAGCGCAGGTATTCGCATAGCTCTGGAACTGGTCCCAATCTAACTGAGCCAAATCGATTGATTCCTTCATATCCCGAAACTGCCGAACGTAAAAGCTCTGCCGCTGCCCAGCAAAGTAGCCTAAGAAGGGATCTGAAGCCGACTGTAGAATTTTCTGGCAATCCACAATTCGTTGCCCTTCTGTTTGTTCAAGCGCCACCGTAATCTCGGTTTCTGCCTGACTACCGACCTGCCGAGTTGGCAACGCCTCTTTGACCTGCAATACCAGATGAGAACCGTCGATACTCGTCAGTAGTACCAGATAGCAACGGGAACCGAAACTGCCAACCCCCACGCTGTGCCGAACTATGTCCGTAATGTGGTACTGCGAAAGCAACAAATTCACGTCCGGCCGTAAAGACTGCCGATAAGCCGCAAAGTAAGCCGCAATGTGACTAGTCACATCATCATCCACGTGCATGGTTCGTGGTACATTCTCACGAAAACACAAGTTTCCACGAACATCCAGCGTCGTAAATTTTCGAACAACTTGTTCTGAGTCCCGCTTACTAGCCCGATTGATAATTGTGGTTAACAGCTGAGAATTATCATTGTCCAACGCACTGGCCTTCACCAACCGGTCCACATCATTCAACGGGTAAAAGCGGGCCAGCGTTGTTTGCTCAAACATCTGTTTGTTACTCTTACGATAACTCTCAGCCACTAATGGTAATAGTTGCCGCAATTTCTTTTCCTTGAAACCATTCGCCTCACCCGCTAGAAGAACGCTGACCAACAATCGCTTCAGGTCCCACTCCCAGGGATTGATACCCGCTTCATCGAAATCGTTCAGGTCAAATAATAATCGGCGCTCTGGCGACGCATAAAACCCAAAATTACCGATGTGGGCATCCCCACAAATAAAGGTCGTGATTGGCGTGTTCAACTGCTGGCGTAGGTCAGCTTCCATTAATTCTGCCGTTCCCCGAAAAAAAGCAAAGGTCGACGCCCCCATACGGCGGGTCCGTTCCGGCAAAAGCTCTGGTAACAATAATTGACGAATACGATCCATCAGGAGGTTGCTATCCCGGTCAACGGGGCGATAAACGCCAAGCTGTTCAAATGAAACCTGTCCCCGGGCCCGCTTACCCAGCTGGCGTAACTCCGCAATCGTCTTATTCACTTGAACCTTTCCGGTACTAAAAGCTGCTGGCGTCATAGCGCCACCTCCCGTCATTAATTGTCCCCTATTTTACCGCAAATCAAGCTAACCGAGTCAAGATTAACTGCAACCATCCAGCAATTGTCGCCGCCAACGTTCAGCGCTGATTTTCCTCTGAAGACCCGCTCCATTTCATCACGACATCGACCACCGAATGTTGTTCACCATCACCTAATCTAAAAAACTAGCTAACGCCCTTTATATATAGTAGGTTTTCGACAAAAAAATTTGCTGTTAGTGGTTACTAGCCCCCAGTACCAGACTGTTTCATGACAAACGGGGTTACCAAATTTATACAATCAGTAAAGGGAGACCCCGACTTACGTCGCAGTCTCCCCATTATCTACCTGTGAGTGTTCAACCAACTTAGCCGCCATTCACGCCATCCCGATGCGTAATCTGATTGCTCCGGTTATTGAAGTCCAACGCAAATAATGACAATTCATGGTGGCGTAACGTCCGAATCAACCGATCCAGATTTTCCCCGTATTCCAGTTCCTTGACCCAGTGAAAGGCCTCTAACTGGTGGCGTTGCGCAAAATCAGCCGCCAACGGGTCGATCCCATATACCACCAGATAATTATCTCGGTGGTTCTGATCGATTACCGTTTGATTCGTGAGTAACGTTAAATGCACGATACCACTTAACAACCGGTTAAAAATATCCGTGGTGACACCAATCATGTCGTAGGTCACTAAGATTTCAACCTTAGCCGCCGTCAACGTCAAACCGTTCGTATATTTACTCAGGTAACGTTGAACGAGTCGTAGGTCAGCTGGCCCCACTTGTCCCGGGTACAACCGCCCCATACTGTCAGCCAAGGCCAAAGCCGCCGCCATGGATGCTGGCGTTGGTCGGTACAATGCCGTGATTTCTGGGCGTAAGAGCGGATCGACCCGAAAAAGGAGCATGAACTGGCAGAGTGCAAAGAGCCAGTTGGCGAACCAATCCGCCCCACTGGCGTAGTCTTCAAGCTCAGTGACCCCCGGCGCCAATTGATAAAAGCCGCCGTGTTGTTTGAGTCCCCGATACAGCCGAGCCATTGCTTGTGGCTGCAGAGCCCGCACAAAGTATGGCGAACTGGTCAGTAAATAATCCAGCGTGGCTAGTTCCGTCAGCACCTCCTGTGGTGAGTCGCCCAGCTGGGCCTGCATTTGTTCGGCCAACGTGCGAAGATCCGTCAAGTGAGCCAACGGAAATCGGAGTGCTTCGAACCGGTGTCCCTGCTCCAACCGTAACAGCGCTATCGTGATCATTAGGTCGCGTCGTTGCGCCAGACTAGCAGAATCTTGATATAACCGTGAAGACTGATAAGTCTGCACCAGCTCATCGTGAAACGTCATCAACCGTTTCGCTAGCCGCGGCAAACCGACCACCGGCGTCAATGTAGTAGTAAACAACATAAAATAAAAGAGTTGAATCAGGGTTTCATCCCCTACGACCTGCAAAGGACTGGCAGTCAGCTGTAAATTATACTGCGCCAGTTGCAGCTTCATCGGCCGCATCCGGCGATTAAAGGTGGATAAGCTGATATTGTGACGTGCGCAAAAGTCTGCCGTCTCCTGTGACGGTGTCGTGATTGTCGACAATAAAGCCTGATAGGGAATACTCTGTAAATACAGCCAGTGGCGGTACGTGTCCATTGAAACGGTTGTTTCTAGATAATCCTTACTCAAACTCGTGGTACCATCCAAAACTAATAGGTCAGTTCGCAAATTAAGCAACACATGATAAGCGCGTGAATAACTCACATCGGCCGCTGTCGCAAAGGCGGTCAAGCTAAAACGTTGTCCATGGTCGTTGATAAACGTTAACAACCGCAGTTTCAGAATATCCTTAGCCGTTAACATGGCAAAATCAATTTTCACTGCAATCCTCTCCCCCACGCAAGTTTAGATAGCGAAAACCCCTGAGCCATGGTTAAACCTACCACCAGCTCAGGGGCCCGTTACCCGCACGTTCTCTCTCAGTCGATGCTAGTAATGGTCACGCCACGTTCATCGAATTCCGCTAAGGTTTCTTTTAAAATGATTCGGGGATCGTCGTACCGAATTCCCGGTAACACGCTACTGGTAAAGTTTCCGGTCAACTGACCGTCTTGAACTTCCGGTGAAATCCGAACATCGGCGCCCTCACTGGTTGACAGCGTAACACTCTGTCCTTCAGTTAACCGATCGACTAACGGTAAAATTGGCATCTGTTGCATCAATTCGATCACCCTTCCCATACTTACTTTCTCCCTCATTCTACCACGGTCTGAGCGAAACAGCCGTTGCCCCCGCTCAGCGAACCAGAATTAGAAATAACTTTCTTAATAACTCCTTAAGTTTCCCCCACATTTGCCATCTACTATTCCCTGAATACGCTGGTTGTGGTATTCTCAAGGCCGTCTATTTAATAGCATGAACGACACATTCTGGGGGAGAATAATAAGTTATGTGGTTTAACAATCTGAACACCGGCTTTGTGGTGGGCTACCCAATTTTCGTTTCCATTATTTGGATTACTGGGTGCCTATTCTCAGGCCTTTTAAGGCGTCATCAAGTACGCCCCGCACTCAAGCTGACAACTGAACCATTCGTCTCAATATTGGTTCCGGCTCATAATGAATCGGATACACTCCGATCAGCCGTCCAGTCTTTGGCAGAGCTAGAGTATGAAAAATATGAGGTCGTCTTGATTGACGACTGTAGTTCTGACGACACGTTGGCCATCATGCACGACTTAAAAATGCAGTGGTCCGACGAACTTGCCATCACCGTTGTCGGACTCCCCGTTAACCAGGGAAAAGCCAATGCGCTGAACCAAGGACTTAAAGCAGCTAAGGGTGACTACTTAGTTGGCATCGATGCTGACTCCTTGTTAGCCCCCGATGCTGTGACCCAACTCATCACGACCCTGACCATGCAACCAGATTATGGCGCGGTCACTGGTAAACCAGTCGTCCGCAACCGGTCAAGTCTATTAGGTCGTCTTCAGTTGCTAGAATACGTCGGTGTCATCGATATCATCAAGAAGGCGCAGGCCTACCTAACCGGGAGTATCACCACGGTATCCGGCGTAATTGTCGCCTTTCGCCGGGCGGCCCTAGAGGACGTTGGTGGGTGGAATCCCGCCGTGATGACCGAAGATATCGATATCACCTGGCGGCTATACCGGCACAACTGGCGGGTAGCCTACGAACCGCGCGCGGTTTGCTGGATTTTGGTTCCAGAACGTTTTCGTGGTTTGATTAAGCAACGTCAACGCTGGTCACGAGGAGGTCTAGAAGTCCTCTTCACCAACTGGCGTGGCTTCTACCGTAACCCATGGGGCCAACGCTTCCTGTTGCTCGAAACGGTCATCAGTAATATTTGGGCCCTAATGACAGCACTCAGTGTCTTGACCTACACCATCAAATTGATTTTCCTGCACGGTCTATCACTGGACGGGAACCTGCTATTGATTTTGTTGATTCTTAGCTTTGTACAGTTCACATTGGGATTCCTGGCTTCTCAGGTCACGGCCAAACTAGCTGGACCAGAACTGCTGCTGGTTCCCATCTACGTGCTGTACTACTGGATGATCAACTTGATCAGCTGTTTGGCCGCCATTTCTTCGTACATCATTGATCCTAAGCGACGAGGCACTTGGCGTAGTCCGGATCGGGGTATCTAATTATGAAAAAACAAACGAACTTTGACCCCGTCATTCGTCACCAGACGGGTCACACCAGCCACCTCATTCGCATCATTATCTTAATTGCTTTGTGGATCTTCGTTGCGTTGGTCGTGTGCATGAATATTGCTTTTAAGCTCGGAATCTATAGCGACAGCCTAGTCAGCATTTACCTACTGTTGAACCTGACGCCACACGCCAATGACGGCTTTCTTGCGTTGATTGGCTGCCTGCTGATTATCGCACCCATCTACTGTATTTACCGCTGGATTCACATTAAAAAGGAGGGTCATGCATGACGCCCCGTTCACGAAAAGGCCTCTTGATTGGCCTCCTAATAGCTCTCGTCTTTAGCCTCGGGTGGACCTTTCAGCGCCAAGCTGTTAAGCTGCACCATACGGAGGAAAGCTACGCCCTGCCCGCGCGCTACCAAAAGGACCAGAACGGCATCATGGTCTTCTGTTACCACCGGGTTGTTAAGGGAACCGTCCCCACCCAAATCGCTCAGAAACTTTCAAACAACTCCCAGCTACATGAGTTCAACGTTCCCGCCAGTGAGTTTGCTGCTCAGATGAAGGAACTACACGAGAATCACGTTAAAGTCATTTCATCTGAGCAAATGACCCGAATGGTTGCGAGTCACCAGCCCATCAAGGGTAAATACGCCGTACTTTCCTTTGACGACATTGACCGCAGTGTTCTAGATAACGCTGTACCCGTGATGAAGAAATACAATTTTCCTTTCACGGCCTTCGTAATCACCGGAAATACCGGCCAATACCGGGAAGGTAGCCAAATGGCCACTTGGTCCCAGATCAAGGCGGCTAAGAAGCTGATGGGTGACAAGATGACGCTGGGCTTGCACACGCACAACCTACATCATTTGACAGCTAAAATGGAACCGGTCTTCATGCAACCCCACTACTTGGGCAAGTTTGAACGAGACTTCCACCTATCTGCCAAGGAACTCAAAGCCCACACTGGTGTAACAGCGAACGCGTTCGCCTACCCCTATGGTGGTGGGACGACGCAGATTAACAACTTCCTAGCCCACCAACAACTGAACTGGGTGGCTACCCTAGATTCTGGAATTGTCACCAACCAGACCAACATGAATGCGACGCCCCGGTTGATTGTTAACCACGAAAGCTGGCCGTCCATCATCAAATGGTTGAAAACCAGTAAGTGAACTTGATATTACCTCAAAGAGCTAGTTATGAAATTACTTATAATTAGCTCTTTTTATGACCCTTTTAAAGCCTGTTATAACCCCAATGTTAATGTGTCTTCCCACCTTACCGGTCGTCAGATATGGGCTGGAACGGTGCAGACACAACTTGAAGCCTCGAAAGATCCGAGTCTACAAGCTTGGTCTTCTGCTAAGCCAGCAGGAAAAGCACCTACTGGCAAAGCAGAACGATGCGCCTGAGCCCATATCCGACGACCTCTCGGCTTACACACTATCTTACTGCCAGCTGTCCGTTATCAGTGAAACTATCCAGAGTGGCTCAGCCCCTCTGGCAGCGATAATCATGCTACGCCACAATCAGTGCCAGAGGAGGCCAGGGATGTAGCCAGCCGTGAAAGTGGTGTTAGCTGGTGATTTTGAAGACACGGGGGGCTTCGTGGCTTCAAAGCGAGCGAGAAGCCCGCCCTTTGGCTGAAGCGTCCCCACAGCAGGCGGAATCCCTGGCCTCCGGAGTGCAACCAATTTAACTAATCGATAATTAAAAACCGGGTCCCCGCCAAAGGTGCGGGAACCCGGTTTTTATTTTTATTAATCCTGGTAACCCGCTTAGCCTTCACCAAAACCCGCGCTGAGTTACACAATTTTAAACACTTATTTTGCTGGAACCGCCCGTGCCCGGGTTGCCCGCATCAAGAACCAGTAGATTACCGCTGTAATGGCCATCGCAATAAACGTTGCCCCAACGGTATTAGCAATCGCTGGTACCTGCTTTAGTCCCCAGTAAGAGACGACTCCCAGAATCCAACTGATAACCGCCAGCCAATTAATTCCGTGCGAGTACCAGTAAGCACCTCTGACTTTTGTGAACTCATCAAGCTGATACTGCTTACGTTTCAGGAAGAAGTAATCGACCAAGAAAATGGCAATTTCCGGTCCTAAGAACATCCCAATTCCATCCAAAAACGCCTCAAACACGTCCAGAAAACTGGCCAAGTAAACCGGAATGAACGTCACCAACGTGGCCGTTAACGTCACAATCCACAGACTGACATTCAACGACAGCCGATGCGTCATGTTCGTCAGCGCCGACCCGGCCGACATCAAGTTCACCGCGTTAGCCGTAGTACTAGTCAGGACGATGACCAACAGTGCAATGATGCCTAAGCCTAATTTAGCAGCGACCGTACTGGGATCAGAGTTATTCGGGTCGAAATGGTTCAGCGAGACCGCCGTCCCAATCGTGGCGAACAACCCAATGAACGCGAACCAGAAGAGACCGAGATTAGCTCCAAGGAAGGAATAGGTCGTCGCTGCCGACTTCTTAGCCGTGAACCGACTAAAGTCAGAGGCCGCCGTTACCCAGGCTAAGTTGAATGCTGCTAGTGTATCAGCCGCAACCCCCGAGGACATCCGCAAGCTGTGCGGTGGCTGCCAGGACACAATGTCGTGGAAGGAGACCGTTTGAAAGACGACCACTGATTCCCACAAGACAAAGATGACGACCAGCACAATGCCGACCCGTTCAATCATCCGCACAGACTTTTCCCCGACTGAAATACTCAATAAATGCAGGATACTCATAATAATGATGCCGACAATCAGCCCAAACGTACCACCTGGCTTGCCGTAAAGCGGCCAGCCAAACAATTCCCCAAAGATATAGCTGATCGACGTCGCCGCAATGAAGGTGTTCACTGCAGCCCACCCAATGAATTGAATCACATTGATTACGGAAGGAATAAAGCTCCCCCGTAACCCAAACGATGCCCGAGTCAGTGCCATAGCTGGCACACCGGTCCGATAACCCATGTAACTCGCAACCGCGAGCAGGGCGTATGAAATCAGCCCCACAATCACCAACGTGGTCGACGCCGTTAGAAACCCACAGGCGGCAATGACTCCCCCAATGTACCAAGTTCCGTTGTTCGCGTTAGCCCCGATCCACGTTGCAAATAAGTCCCAGTTAGACATCCGCCGATGAGCCAGCGGAATCGATTCAACCCGTCCAAACTCAGCCGGGCCTTTGTTGCCAGAAGGTTTCAGGTCTTGTGCCATGGATTCTCACCTTTCTCTTTAGTTCTGCGAAACTGTCCCTAACTGCCACGCTACACATTGATTGTCAGATTCACAATTGATGTCACTGGCTTAGTTAACTCAAATGACTGGACATATTTCATTTAATCAATAACCCACCAAGTTGTAACGTCCGCCCATCAAGATGTGCCAGAATTTCAAATATTTACCGAACATAAATTACCACTATTTAGCTAGCGGAAGGCCGTGGGCTCAGCCGTGGAACTGCCTTAACGGCATGATTTTCGCCGTTTAGGCAGTTCCGGCTTGGGAGACCGCTTTTTGGCTCCCAAACGTGCGCACAGCGTTCCAGCCCTACAAGGCCTGTAGCTAGCGGCATACACCCGACAACGTTTACTTAAAGGATTTCACCAACAAATTCGCCAGGAGTCATCTGATTAAAATCATACGTTTCAAAGTCGGCAACATTCTTGGTATACCAGTACATGCTTTCAGTAATCATCAGGTTAACCGCTTCATCCTTTTCCTGCAGGGCTAAAATTGGCTTATCGCTCATCGTAGCGACGCCCAATTCGTAGGCCGTACCAGAGTCTAAGTTTTTAGCCTCGAAGTCAATGACCGTCACAATCACGTCCGCTGCGGCAATTTGCCCCATATCGCGGTGGAAGATTTCTGTGGCCCACGGCTTCGTGAACTGTTCATGCTCAGCATCTTGATGCAACCGGGGTGAATAAAAATCGGTCACCGTCGGGTTGGCTTCCAAAGCGGCCTCCAAGCGTTTCACCCGGTCGACCTGTTCGGGACTAAAGAACGGACTTGCTACGTAAATCTGTGCCATGTATAAAACTCCTCCATCGTTTGTCTTTCAACCAATTGGCCATGAAAAAAGCGGCCAGATTCCGCAAGGATTCAGGCCGCTAGGTGCATGCCAAGGGCATACTTCTACCGAACCTTTGTTAGCCTCACGGGACTAAGTTAAAAGGACTATTTGGTTGTTGTTAGGTATTATACGGGGCCAAAAAGTATCCGTCAATCACCATTCAGTAAAATTAGTTTGAGGTTAACCGTTACACTCTGCAGACACCACGGCCTGTCAGCCTTTTAATTTTTATTTTTAACACGGCCGGTTAACCAACAGTGGCGAATTTTATAATCAAGTTAGCCACTTGAAATTTAGGACAAAATAAATACACCAAGACGTAAATCTCAGGTATCATTGGAGTTCTCACACAAACAATGAAAGAGGTCTTCGTCTTGATGCAAGAACAGCTTACCATGAATCGTCCCAAGGGTCACCATCTAACTTTGAAAGAGCGTGGAAACATTGAGGTCTACTTTAACCACGACAAGCTTTCTCGGCGGAAGATTGCTGAGTTACTTGGCGTTAGCCCGCAAACCATAAACAACGAAATCAAGCGAGGCTTGGTAACCAATAAGAAAATCGTTAACGGTAACGTAGTCTTCTATGAGGTCTACGTGGCGGAACTAGCCGACCAGCGGTACCACGAGAACCGCAAGGCCTGCCACAGGCCTTGTAAGTTCTTCCAGGCGGCTGACTTTATAGCCTTCTTTGTAGAACACTTTAAGACTGATGGCTGGGCTCCAGATGCTGCTGTAGGCCGCGCCAAGGTGTTAAACCTTTTTCGGCCTGACGAGATGGTCTGTACCCAAACGTTGTACAAGTACATCGACGAACAACTTTTAGAGGTCTGTAACTTAGATCTTACCGAGAAAATGCGGCGGCGACTACCCAAGCACGTTAATCACAAAAATAAGCGTGTAATGGGACGGAGTATTGAAGAACGTCCGGCTGAAGTTGACTCTCGCAAGACGTTTGGTCATTTCGAGATTGATACTATCGTTGGTAAACGTGATGGCCATGAGAGTGTGATTATGACCCTGATTGAGCGTCAAACTCGCTTCCAATTTATCCGTCTGATTGACGGGCGTGACGCCGATTCGGTTGAGTACGCCCTGCGAGAAATCCTCGCAGAGTATGGACCAGTTATCAAGTCGATCACCGCTGATAACGGACCTGAGTTTGCCTTGCTGAGCGAGGCATTGCGTTCAGTGGCACCAGTCTTTCATACGCACCCGTTCACCTCTAGTGAACGGGGAACCAATGAGGTCCATAACCGGATGGTCCGCTATGACTTTCCCAAAGGCATGTCCTTAGACGCCGTAAGTCCTCGGGCTGTTGCTAGAACAGCGGACAAGTTGAATAACACACCTCGTCGTCTGCTAGGCTTCCAGACTCCCGCCGAACTCTTCGCCGCCGCCTGCGGCTAGGCTCCTCGCGCCACCAACTTCAACCCCTGAGAATCCCTTGGTATCAGTATTTGGTCCTAGTGACTAACTTGTTCTTGCAATTTGCGGTTAACCAACAGTTAGAATAAGTCCAAGTTTTGAAACTCGCGGTCTGCGAAGCTTCAACCTGTGTCGGCACTGTTCCGGCCGATCTACGTTGGCTGGTAAGGCGGTCAATAGCGGTCAACTTGTCAGGGCCACGGCCAGTTGCTACACTAGAAACAACTCAGGAGAGGAGTTTCATCTATGACATCAACGACCCACCATTTACCACCCCGTATCAAGTTGATCTGGGGATTTAGCGCACTGGGAAGCTGCGCTGCACTCATGGTCATCACCGCCCTACTGTGGCTGACCTACCGTTACTGGAACTGGCCCTTTTGGATCACCATCGCTGGCCTCGTCATCGCCATTGGTGAACCACTCATCGAGGCGGGACTGATTCCCTACCGCTATCGCTTTACACGCTACCAGATATCAGATTTAGCTGTCGAAATGCAGGCCGGCTTCATCTTTCAAAAACGGGTGGCGATCCCAATTGCCCGCGTGCAAAACGTCACATTAAAAGCCGGTCCCCTCCTCCAGTGGCAAAAGTTGACGGCCATTTCGATTGCCACTGCCTCAACCAACCACAACATTGAGGGGTTAGAACTAGCCGAAGCAGAACAGCTCCGGGAACAAATCATGCGGCTAGCACAGGAGGCCCGCCATGACAACGCCTAGGCGAACCAACATTTTAGGACTAATTCAACACATTGCGACGGCCATTAAGGATTATTGGTATCTCTTTGTTATTTTGTTAGCCCAAAACGGTGTCCCCGGCTTCATCCTCTGGGGCGGGATTTTCCTAATGCTTCTTGTATTTCTGATTTGGCCAATCCTAAAGTGGGTGACGCTAACCTACGCTGTGACCTCTGACGCCCTTATCATTCACTCGGGTATCTTGGTCCGGCACCACGAACACATCCCCTACGCCCGGATTCAGACCCTTCAACGTAAACAATGGTTTTATCTCCAACCATTTCACCTCGAAGAAGTTCAGATTGAGACGGCCAGCCACGAGGAAGGCAAACCAGAGGCTCGCCTGGCTGCCGTTCCTTTAACGGTAGCGCAAGAAATCAACCGATTGCGTCAAGCAGCGCCAGCCAGCGCCACATTGACCCCAGACGTCGTCAAAGGCGTCCCAGTCAATACTCCCACAGCCCACTACCAAATCAGCTTAGCTGACCTCATTAAATTTTCGCTGACTTCCCTGATTTTTTTGCCATTTTTACTAGTTCTGTTGGGGCTTTACGATAAACTGCCCCACTCTTGGACGAACCTGCTCGTCAACGAAGCCAGTCATCTCGCCATCTTATTCCTAATCGGTAGCCTGATTATCATCATCGGGTTGACCTGGCTAGTGGCCTTCGTGGGGACGCTTTTGCACTATTATCGCTTCACCCTAACTCGCGACGGCGATCAGCTTCACACCGCTAAGGGGCTAGTTCAGCGAAATACCATCAGTGCCCCGCTGGACCGCATCCAAGCCCTGCGTTTCAAACAAAACCCGCTTCGTCGGGGGCTACACCTCCAAACGGTGCAGGTCTTGCTTGCCTCCAAAGCAGCAGCCAAGGATGACGACAACGACCTCACCATCTTACCGGTGATCAATGAACGAGTAGCTCGCGACACGATTCACCCATTTGTCGACTGGCTCCCTACCCAGACACCTAGTCTCACAGAATTACAGGTCAGCCGAACGTGGTACCAGATTCGAAATGCCGTGCTGACTGTCTTGCTTCCAGCCCTTCTGATTGCCTGGCTCTGGCCGACAATCGGCTGGTGGCTTTTCCCCATCTGGTTAATCATCGCGGTGGCAGCTGGTCGGTTTGCGGCACGCCACACGGGTGGTGGCCGCTTACAACACGAACTACTCGTTCTCCAAACGGGCCATTTTTTTACTCTGGATCAAACGTTCGTTCCACTGCAAAATATTCAGTCGGTTCGCCTGTCTCAGTCTATTTGGATGAAACATACCCACCTCGCTCACCTGACAATCGACATCCGCCGGGGCAATGGTAACCAAGCCATTCGCCTTCGCTACCTGCCTCAACAAAACGCACAAGCCATTTACGATTGGTACCGTACTCACAGCTAGAAAGGAATCTTGACAATGACGAAACCCAGAATCTACAGCATGCCCTTCGCCAAAATTTACCCCCTCTATCAACAAAAGTTAGCCAAGAAGGGACGAACCACGGCTGAACTTAACCAAGTAATCACTTGGCTCACTGGCTACGATCACGCCATGCTCGAACAACAACTTGCGACGACCATCAGTGTTCAAGACTTCTTCACCCAGATGCCACGGCTGAACCCCAAGGCTAGCGAAATCACAGGCAGTATCTGTGGCGTTCGCGTCGAAACCATTGCCGACCCCACCATGCAACGGATTCGCTACCTGGATAAACTCGTTGATGAGCTAGCCAAGGGTAAAACGCTGCAGAAGGTTTTACGCGAAGAGTAGCAACTATTTGTGAATGGTGCCGTAAACCACTTAACGATCTAGCTAGCATTATCAGCAACACTGCAGACAACATTAGTTAGAATCAGCGATACCCGTAGTCACGGGCTGGCCCGTGACGGCAATCGGAAACGCTAGATTTTAAATTCCAAGGAAAACAAAAACAGGCACCGCAGCGAAGTCCGTTGCGGTGCCTGTTTATTGTCACAGCTACGTTCCCAACGTAACCGTGCTCCCCTTGGTATCGGCTGCGCTTCCCCAAGCCGCTACGACACCTAAAATCAATTTTAATTCCTACTCTCTAGCCAAAATAAGTCTTTATTGATGTTGACGCCATTGGTGCCAAGCTTCACCGATTCGTGGCCGCCAGAGCCAAATATACCCAAAGACAACGGTCACGACAAAGGTGATTAAAACAGTGTTGAAGTCCGCTTGGTTAAAGAGGCTTAACCCCGTTACGTAGACCACGAACACGATGTACACCGGCAGCTTCAGTCCTGGGAACAAAAGGTACTCCCCATTATGCTCCAAGGACAACCGGTTGTAGAGGTACGCACCCCAGATAACCAACACGATGGCAAAAACCAAGAGCGTCAAGATGATTGTCCAGTCACGTTGTGAACCGTTCAAGTGAAACGGACCTCCGTGTAACATATTATCATAGATTGTGTCTAATCCAGCTAAAGAAATTGTAAAGCCGAGCAAAGTCAGAATCATCGTTCCCGTTTGACCCATGATCAAAGCGGCAAACCAACCGATAGAGAAGAGGCCAAAGGACATCATCAGCCCATAGGCCCAGGAAGTGAGCAATCCTGGCCAAGCCAGCTGAAAGCCCATTCCTGCCGGTGCGGCCACCCAGTAAGTCAGGTACTGCAACCCAGTCACCACAATGACGATACCTACCAACACGGCCAAAACAATGCGTAACTTGGCCCAGTAGACCTGTTTGCGTGAAAAGCCACTACTGAACAAGAACTGATTGAAGTTATCCTTCAAGTCCTGATTCATGAAGGCGGCCCCGATACCTAAGAACATAAAGTGGAAAAATGTGCTATAGGCCACGAATTGGTCATCCGAATAGATCTGCCAACGGCGGATGCTAACATCCACGATTTGGGTCGTATCCACGTACCTTAAACCTGAAATAGTGGCAAACGTCATGGAAACACAAATTAGGATTGCTAACACAGCCATCGTCGCAAATAATTTCCGGTGACGGCGCCAAATGAGTCGATCTAATTGAGTCGTTAACATATGAATCCGTCCCCCCTACTTAATTAATTGATAACCCGTATCGTGTGCCAAGTTAGCACGGAACAGGTCCTCTAACGTCAACGGTAATTCTTCAAACAAGACGGGATGCAGTGCCCGTAGTTCTTGGTCGATCTCTGGTGTGTAGTCCGTGATAACCACGACTAAGACACGACCAGAAGCCCGAATCACCTGACTGTGCGCCTTCAAGACTGCCGGAATCTCCTTGTCGTTAAAGACTAACTGAAGTTTCTTAGCCTTCGACCGGACGTCCTCCAAGTTATAATCATGGAGTAATTTAGCATCCTTTAATAGTAGTACCCGGTCACTAAGGCCATCCAACTCGTTGAGGTCATGGGACGAAATCAAGAAACCCTTCTCCTGATCGGCTACTTCATCAATAATCATGGTGGCGATATTTTCCCGTACGATAACGTCCAGTCCATCAAACGGTTCATCCAAAATGATATAGGTGGCGTTCGATGACAGCGCCAGAATCATGTTGACCAGGGCGCGCATCCCCTTAGACAAACGCCGATACTGGCTGTTTCGATTGAGCTTAAAGTCAGCCAACAGCTGCATATAGCGTTCCTGATCAAACCTGGTATACACCAGTTTGAAAAAATCTGGTAGCTCCCATAACCGGTAGTTGTTTAAAAAGTTGTATTGTGTGTCCAGAAAGAAGAGCCGTTGTTGCAACGCTGGTTTGGTGAGCGTGCTGGTTCCATCAACCAGCACTTCGCCCCCGTTAGCGACGTAATGATTCATCATCGTTCGAAAGAGCGTGGTCTTCCCCACACCGTTCCGACCAACCAAACCAATAATTTCACCAGGCGCCCACTCAAAACTAATATCTTCAATGATTGGTCGCTTATCAATTTGCTTACTTAATTGCTTTACTTGTAAGGTCACTGGTTCTTTTCCCCCTCGTATGCTGCCTTGATCCAAGTCACCACTTCTTCAAGTGGGACACCCAGGTAACGAATTTCCGTCAGTAGGGTCAACAGTTGCTTTTTCGTTGCCACCACCTGGGCACTATCCCCTGGTTGTTCAGTCGCTTCACGGACGTAGGTTCCTTTACCATGGACGGTGGTGATGACCTGCTGAGACTCCAATTGCTTATAGGCTTTGCTGACCGTATTTGGATTCAGCTGTTCTTGCCGCGCCATGTCTCGGACAGACGGTAGCCGGTCCCCCGGTTGCAGAATGCCTTGGACAATCTGTTGTTTGACGCGTAAGACGAGCTGCTCGTAGTACGGCAAACCCGATTGATCCTTCATTTGCATATTTTCACCCCTTGGTGTCTGGCGATGTGTCCTGTGTGTACTATTATACTTAGTACACTCGTTTTGACAAGGGGTATTTTACTCCCTCAGCAAAATCACACACTTACCAGTGCTACCGGATACCCGTTAACTGCCAACTATCAAGGGACTACTCAGCTAATCCCCGTTAGCTCATCAGAAAGCGTTTCACTTGCCGCCCGTCCTCCTACGACCGCTGATTATTTTCCACCAGATTAGGCTAACTCTCACCCCGGCTTGACTCACTAGACCAATTCCGCAAACAAATTTTGTTATCCTTCAACAAGTTCCTCAGAAATAAAAAAGACGCCTGTTAGTGGCGTCTCCGATTATTTAGAATTACGGTCTAAACCCAGCTGCTGATTCCTGTTCCTTTTGCTTCAGTAGCAGTTGGTTATAGAACTTAGCCTGCGTTTGCCAGAAGTACGGCAGAATGAACAGGTTGGCCAACCCATACGTAATGGACCCGACAATGAACCACAGCAGAAAACTCAACGCCATCAGAAACATGAAGCCCTTTTCTCCGTTCATCAACTCCCGTGAGCGGGTAATCGCGTCAATCAAACGAATTTCTTCGCCTCGATCAACGGCATCCCGGTAAATGTAGAACGCCTGCGAGTACGAAAAGGCTTTGATGATCCCCGGCACAATCAATAGCAATGACCAAAGCACCACCAGAATCGTACTGATGATTCCGATGCCAATCCAACCCCAGAAATACCGCGACTTATCAAATAGAGCAAACGACCGTTCAATAGGCTTATCAAAATCCGCCTTTCCCCGGTCAATATCAATCATGGTGATACTCATGCCAGCGTTTAGCATCCCCGCTACCAGGTAGAGCACAGTGCCCATCAACTCATCTCGCATTGACGGTTCCACGTCCAACGAGTAAGTCTTGGTTACCCAATCACCCAAGATGAATAGGGCCACCATTAAAATCCCGTTTAATAGATAAAAACTACGGTGGTCAGCAATTAATTTTCGAGCACCAGCTTTAAATCTTTTGCGATCTTCTGAATCCATAACGTCCTCCTCCAATGGTGACTAAGTTCATCTCCCCGAATCATTCACCCACCATGCTTTAATTAGTCTACACTTCTAACTGCATACTGCCAACTGGTAATTCAATCACGCACAGCTCCCACAGTGACACACCACCCCTTGACCAACCCTCATCCGGTTGTCATTCAAAAATATAATTGCTAGAATGACAGGAGTAAGTTAAAAGGACCTAGTGTTAATCATTTGAAGGAGTTAGTTACATATTATGAAGAAATTTTGGAAAATCAGCCTAGGCATCATGTTAGCCCTGATTATTATCGGTGGTGTAACGGCCTACCATGAGCGCCACAACGTTCGGCGTCTTCTGCTGGTCCACCAGCATTACCACCGAAGAAATATTCTCTCGGAGAACCAGATCAAGCTCAATCTCCGACCGGCACTTTCAACGAAACACACCACGGCCACTAACCGGCTCAGTGCGACGTACAAGGCACAGCTCAACGCCTTAAAATCCGGTTCCGCCAACGCTAAGATCATCGTCAATCCTTACAAGACTTCACCGTTGAGTGGCCTGATTTTGGTGAAGACCCAGGCAGCCACCAAGGTTAAAGTGACCGTCCACGGGGATACCCCGGCGACGACCATTACCAAACACCTCAAGGGCTATCACACCACCCATTCAGTTGGTGTTTTGGGACTCTACGCCAACCGGACCAACCGGGTGACGCTCCAATTTACGAAGGAAAATGGGAACAAGTCCTACACCACCTACACCATGACCACCCACGGCACCCCCAAAGACATTGGCAAAAACACGCTTAAAACCAGCCAGCCACAAAAAATGGCGCTGGGTAAAGGCAATCAACGTCTGACCTTTGCCGTCAGCAGTCAGGGAACCACTTACGGGCTGGATGCCAACGGGCAGGTGCGCTGGTACAGCACTGCACCGATTTCACACGTCTTTAAGCGCCTTAGCAACAATCACCTACTGATTCTGACCAAGATTTCAGCCAGTGAACACAAGTACAACGCTCTGCGGGAAACGGACTTCTATGGCCGCGTCTACCGCCAATATAATTTCAGCGGTCTCTTCCCTACCCGGAAGGACCACTCGAAGCTGGCCACGAACACGGTCATTCACCACGACGCTATCGAATTACCGAACCATAATCTGTTATTGACGGTGGACGACGGGAGTAGTAAGTACGTCGAGGACACGATGGTTGAAATCAACTACCAGACGGCGAAAATCGTCAAAGTCATCGACCTGAAACGCTTGCTACCCAAGTCAGCCTATACGCAATACGACGGCACCCACCGGCCGGATGGTAAAATCGATTGGTTCCATCAAAATTCCATGGTCTATGATCGAAAACGCGACGAACTCATCGTATCCGGTCGTAACCAAGATATGATTTTTGCCATCAACTACAAGACGACCAAGCTGAAGTGGATTCTTGCCGCACCGGACAAGTTGCCGAAGAGCTACCACCACTACCTTTTGCAGCCGAAGTCCCAGCACTATCGCTATAACGGCGGGCAGCATGCCGTTAACCTCATCCACAAAGACACGCATCAGGGGAACACACTGGCGCTTGAATTCTACGACAATAATGTGCCCGTCACTCGGGGTAAGACCAAGCAATCCAAACAGTGGTCGGCCGGTGAAATCGTTTCGATTAACCAACTCCACCGAACAGTCCACAAGACCTGGAGCTTTGGTAAGTCACTGGGTAAGCGAAACTTCACCAACATTGTTGGAAGTAGCTACGCCGTTGGTAAGGGAAATACCCTGATTGGTTTCGGTTACGCTAGCAAAGGCAAACGCAGTGAATTCGTCGAGGTCAACCGTAAGACGAACCACATCGTCTATGACGTCGACCGGACGGGCTTCCACCACGGTGATTGGTCATACCGGGCACAACGCATGAGTCTCTATCCCGGGACCGGTGCCGTTGGGCTAAAGGAAATCACACCAACTAATTAAGAATAGGCTTTGCGCCAGTCACCCGTTTACGGGGTTGCCGGCACAAAGCCTATTTTTATGTTCTATTTGACGCTTGCCAGACTCTTATCAAATTGCCGCTTGGCCTGTAAATATAGCCGCATGGATGCCTTAGAATCACGCCGGTGTTTGGCCAGGGTCGCCAACGCCCATTTAGCAGACACATAGGCTTTCGCCGTGTCATTCGGTAACACGTACAGAACCTGCCCCTTCTTCTGGGCCCGCTGTAGCCGCTTATGTAGAGGTTGTTGCCTCAATAGTTTGCGCGTGACTAATGCCGTGTTCCCCGCGGCTTCTAGCCGTGAATCCATCAACGTCTGCCAATCCGCGTGACCGTAATAATTGTACTGGCTACTATCAGCTAACACCCCCACCGTCCCCTGAGCGGTCGTCTTTGGTGTCACCATGTCGCCATAGTCTGCGGCGGTCCAGGGCGTGGCCTTATGATAAACCTGCTTTTTTCCGTGCTTGATTGTGAAGTCAACGACGAGCCATTTCACACCCTTGGACCGACCGACGACATAAGTAAAGTGCCAGTTAGACCGCTTTTGGGTGAGTATCAGTCCCACCTGACCTTGCTTGCTAACCTTAAGACCAGCAAAGTGATAACCTAACTGCGCCGTGGTCGTCGTCAACCGGGCGCTGTCGCTGGTATCGATGATGGGCTTGCTCTTCGCCTGTGCTTGAGCCGTTCCCAGAACCCCCGCAATGAACACCGCGGCCATCATAATAACCACTCGTAAACCTTTAACTCGCATCTTACAATCTCCCCTAAAACAAATATTCGATTAACAATCAATCCCTATTAACCAATGATTATATAATCCCCTTCTCCTGGTACCTTGTCAATCCGAATTAAGCCACGGAATGACGCGTAATACTACCTTTTGTCGCACGTCTTGACTATAGACGTTCAGAGAACAAAAGGGGGGTGAGACTTTTGTCCCCCCCTTCGCTAACTGTAAATTTATGCCGAAGCGTGTACCAGCAGGCAGCTCACTTTGCTTAATCCTAAAGGTCACCGCTCACTAGCTAATCTCCGCTGGCCTACTTTATTTAAAAATTAAAACTATCATTGGTCAGGACACCTTCGCGGAGACCCAAAAAGATGGTTAGGATCAGTAGATCGGCCGACCCACCCAGGCTCAGGTTACGATCGTCAAAGACCCGGTTCAATTCCAGCAATTTTTCCCACCCCGTCGGCGTCTTGCTGCCTCCGGCGGCCAGATAAGCGTTGGCTTGTTCGTGGGCCCACGCCACCACATGGCTATCACCACCGGAACGTTTGACCAAGTTAGTATCCACACTATTGGCCACGATTGCCATTAGGGTATCCAGCAACCGTTGATTGGCGGTTCCTGAACTCTGCCGCAACGCTGGCAAGGCGTGGGCAAAGACCGTTGGATAACCCTGTTCGGCTTCCCCCCGAATGCCCGTGATGCCGTAACGCAGATACAGCCGTTCTCCGGCCGTTAAGTCTGCTTCCAGCTTATCACCTACGTGAGCAAAATCATTGGTCGTAAGACCCTTGAGCATGCCTTTAATGGTCGCTTCCAGGTCTAGACCCAGCCGTTCACTGTATGCGCTAGCCGCCACCAAGATTCCTAAGGAAAAGACGGCACCTTTGTGCGTATTTACCCCGTTAGTTGCCTGAAACATGGCGCGTTCAGCCGCGATGCCAATTGGCCGTAACTGCGCGAACAATGCCGGCAGGTTGGCATCGTTAAACGCCGTCCCAGCCGCCGCACACTGCTCGAAGTAGGTTCGCAGGCTCAGTGCACTGTCGATGAACGTGAAGACCGTCATATCCGGGTGTGGTCCCTGTGATGCGGGATCGACTAACCCAGGCTTGGGCGTCACACTCACTTCAAAGAGCAGGGCTCGCAAGGCATCGTTCGCAATGGTGGTTGACTGGTTCGTGTTTTCCATGACTTCTCCTACTTTCTAATGATTGCTTGGTAGACCTGATCAATGTGATCCTGCAACTCTGCCACGGAATGACGCCGTGACCGCGCACACTCTTTAGCGGGCCGGTTGCAAATAAAACACCGACGAACAGCGGAGCCTAACGCGGTCCGTGACAAGGAGGTGCCACTCCCCGCCATCAATACATCCACGTCAAAGATGCGGCCCAGGTCGTCCTCATCTTCAAACGCCACGGCAACCTGCTTGACGGTTTGAGCTACCATTGGCGTTACCCAGAACAGTTCGTTACCGGCGGCAGTATGCCACTGAGCCAGCTCAGTCGTTGTGATACCAGCCTGCTTAAACGCTGCCGTGAGCCGCTCGATTCCCACCGTAAACAGGTCCTGAATTCCCTGATTGTTCTTGATGGGTCCAGGAATGTTGAGTTTCACCGCAACCAGCGTCTCTGCCGGATGCTTAGCGAGGACTTCCTGCTGAAAGGCCACTCGCCGGTCTTTGTTGGCTAGGACGTCGGCAATGGTCAGGTCCTGCCCCTTATCAAACAACGTGGACATGTTGATTCCTCCTTAGGTTTTGTTATGGTTCTTAGTTTTAAAATTTTAAAATAGTCGATGCCACCTTCGGGTGGCCGGGATGGGGGCTGCTGTGGGGACCGCCTGCGGCCTGAGGTGCGGTCCTCCGGCTCGGTTTGAAACCACGCTAAACCCGCGCGTTTCCAAACACGTCCCGTGCTGTAAGCTCGGGAATCCCCCCCCCGAGCAACACCACCGACACAGCAGCCCCCATCCCAACCACCCTGCGGTTACACTAGTTGTTAACAATAACCGTCCATGAACGTGAAAACCAACATCGTTCAATCAACATTCTGGGCGTTAAAGCACTGACAATTACCGAGATAGTTAGAAATTAATCATCACTAGAATAGCAGCAATTGTGGCTACCATCATAATGACTTGTATATAACGGCACAGCTATTGAACAAGTATCAACCAAGCAATTTGGTTAATAACAATCAACCAGCTAATTTACCATCATTCCAGCCGTGAGGCCACAAAATATGGGCTCAGGCGCCTCGTTGTTCTTAGTCCCGGTGATTTCCCGGGGCTTAGAACAAGACCAAGCTTGTAGACTCGTGTTTTTCGAGGCTTAAAGTTGTGTCGGCACCGTTCCAGCCCATATTTTGTGGCTGGTAAGGCGGTACACCAACGGCTCCTCAACTGAACAACCACCAACCAAGCAAGCTGATTGTAACGTTCAAACAACTGATTTACCGTCAGTCCAGCCGTGAGGTCACAAAATATGGGCTCAGGCGCCTCGTTGTTCTTATCCCCGGTGATTTCCCGGGGGTTAGAACAAGACCAAGCTTTAAGACTCGTGTTCTTCGAGGCTTAAAGTTGTGTCGGCACCGTTCCAGCCCATATTTTGTGACCGGTAAGGCGGCAACACCAACGACCAAATCCAGTCTTTGACTCTAACCAGATTAGCACTTGTGAATAAGTAAGGCCACCCAAACCTGATTGAGTGGCCTCACATTTATTGAGCTGTCATAGGAAAAAACTTAGTCCTTAACTTGCTTGATGGAATCGATCACAGTCCCGTCACGGTATTCGATCAAAGCAACCGTCCGGTCAGTGTATTCCAATGGCTTTGGCGTACCAACGCGCTTTTCAGCCATCTTTTGTAGGTCTTCAATCTTGTAGACTGGTAACCCAGGAATGTTGCTCAAAGCGTCCAGTAAGTCTGTCCGCTTAGGGTTGATAGCAATCCCAAATTCAGTGACTAAGACGTCAACTGAATCACCAGGCGTAACCACCGTGGTAACGTCAGGAACAACCGTAGCGATCCGGCCCCGAACCAGTGGTGCGGAGATGATCGTCAATTTACCAGTAGCGGCGTCTTGGTGACCACCAATGGCCCCACGGATCACACCGTCAGAACCAGTCATGACGTTGACGTTGAACTTGGTGTCAATTTCCAAGGCACTCAAGATAACGACGTCTAATTGGTCAACCATGGCACCCTTGTTGTCGGGGTCAGCGTACCAAGAAGCATCGATTTCTTGTTGGTCGCCGTTGGTGTGCATAGAATCCGCAGCACCCTTGTCAAAGTCTTGAACGTCCATAACCTTCTTGACCAAGCCTTCATTTAACAGGTCGGTCGTTGGCTTCGTAATCCCACCCAAGGCAAAAGAGGCTTTGATTTGGTTGTCGATCATTGCCTGACGCAAGTAACGCGTAACGGCTAATGCGGCACCACCAGAACCCGTCTGGAAGGAGAAGCCATCTTTGAAATATGGTGAATGGGTGATGACATCGTTTACCATGGAAGCAATCTTTAATTCCTTAGGATCCTTGGTGAAACGCGTAGCACCGGAACCAATTTTGTCGGGGTCCCCTACCTTGTCGACCTTGATGACGTAGTCAACTTGCGTTTGCTTGATAGAAGCTGGCGTGTTGGGGTAATCCACGATGTTATCAGTCAGTAAGACAACTTTGTCAGCGTATTGGGCGTCCATTAAGGCATAACCCAATGACCCAAAGACAGCGTCACCCTTCATCCCGTTGGCATTCCCTAATCGGTCAGCACTTGGAACACCTAAGAAGGCTACGTCAATCTTAATGTCACCGTGTTCGATGGAACGAGCCCGGTTTCCGTGAGAACGGAAGATAACCGGGTTCTTCAAACCACCGTGTGAAACGAAGTTCCCGAGGGAACCACGCATCCCAGAACTGGTGATGTTCGTGATAGTCCCAGCCTTGATGGCTTCAATGACCATGTCGTTCATGACACCAGTCAATGAGGAAGGTGCCAAGGTTAAGTTCTTGATGCCGGCGTCAATGATGACCCGCATCACCTTGTTGAAGACGTAGTCCCCGTTACGGAAGTGGTGATGGAAGGAGATGGTCATGCCATCTTCAAGCGTTTCATCAACGACCTTCTTAATAGAGTCGACAATCTTGTCGTCCCCCGTTGAAACGTGAACTTTAGGCGCAACCCGTTGGATTTCGGGGTTACCAATTTCAGTCGTTTCAAATGGCTGGTAGTTTAATTGCTTCATCAAATCATCTGGTAATTCGCGATTTACTTTACTTTTCAAGATAATTACCCTCCTCATCAACTAAGTTGGAAGCCTTGGCCAAGCTCATGACCCGTTGTGCCCGGAGTACAACGGGGCGGTCAACCATTTGACCGTTCATGGAGATAACACCGGAGCCCTTTAATTTAGCTTCTTGAATAGCGTTGATTACGTTCTTAGCATTCTTAATTTCAGCGGCCTTTGGTTCGTAAACCTTGTTGACCATTGGGATTTGACGTGGGTTAACCAGGGACTTCCCGTCGAAACCAAGTTGGTGAATGTATTCAGTTTCACGGTAGAAGCCTTCCGTATCGTCCATGTTCGTGAAGACCGTATCGAAGGCGGCCACACCAGCAGCACGGGCAGCGTGTAAGACCATGTTCCGGGCAAATTCAAGTTCCTTGCCGTCTGGGTAACGGTGAGTCTTCATGTCGGTCGTGTAGTCTTCGGCAGAAAGCGCGATCCCAATCATCCGGTCAGAAGCAGCGGCGATATCAGCAGCCCGAAGAACACCCTTGGCGCTTTCGATAGCGGCCATCAGGTGCGTCGAACCAGCTTCACGGCCAAATTGCGTTTCAGCAGCGGCAATGTCTTGGTCCAACTTTTCAACCATTTCTGGAGATTCAGCCTTAGGCAAACGAATAACATCGATGCCAGCCTTAACCATTGCCTTCACGTCGTTGTCATAGAATGGCGTATCTTGGCCGTTGACCCGGACAACCAGTTCAGCGTTACCGTAGTCTTGCGTTTGCAAAGCTTCGTAGACCAATACCCGAGCGGCATCCTTTTCTGGCAAAGAAACGGAGTCTTCCAGGTCAAACATAATGGAGTCGGCACCGTAGATCCCGGCATCCTTGACCATCGCTGGGTTATTCCCTGGCACGAACATCATGGTTCGGCGTAAACGTTCTTCATTTTCAGCCATTAGAGTACCTCCCATTCTGGTGTGTCCGTCGTTTCAGCAGCACGTTGAATTGCGGCGATCGTCCGGGCCTTGATGACACAGTCCAAGGCACCCTTGTCGACAGCTTTGACCTTAGCGTCTTTGACGTCTAGCTTAGCTAACGTGTCTTTGATTACTGATTCGATTTGATCCCCAAATACTTTTTTAACATCCGATTGCAGGTCGATGCTGATTCCGTTGTCGGCCTTAGAAATCGTTAACTGAATGTCGGAGGATTCAAGGGTTCCGGCAATCGCAGTCTTTTTAATTTCCATGAATAGTCATTCCTTTCTGAATTCTGGCTTGTAAGGTGGTTAGATGTTTTTGGATAAATTGATAGGTCGTGGCGGGCAAGAAATCTTGCACCGTCGCAATCTCATTCTGGGCAATCGCCTCGCGAACCTGGGTGGCCGTGATGACTTGGCCACTGGCTTGCTTACGATCAACCACGTGCACGGTAATGGCTGGCGCCAATTCCTTCTGCAGAACCTGATTGTAGATTCCCGTCGTCCGGGAAAAGGGTTCACTCCCCAGGTACCGTTGTGTGATGTTCAATCCTGGCGCGATGGCATTCTTAAAGATCCGCGCGTCCAGCGTCGTTTGATACGTGATGGCTTCATCCGGCGTGGGTAAAAAGTACGCCGGGAACGTGACGTAACTGACCATGTACTGGCCACCATTGACCACGATCACGTTGCTCAAGTCGGCCGTCCCAGCTTGAACTAGAGCTAACCGTTCCGTCGTGCTAAACAGGGAAACGTCGTCGCTAACAACGAAGACGTAGACCAAGTCGTTTGCCGCGGCCGCCTGCTCAACCAGGTAGCGGTGCCCCAGGGTGAACGGATTGGCGTTCATGACAACGCTGGCCACCTGTAAGTCTGCTTGGTTGGGCTGTTGCGGAATCCGGCGAACGTAATCCTTGACGTCGGTGTCCCCCGTTTCCAGGATAGCGCCTAAGTCCGTGTGGGCTAACTCGTTGAAGCCAATGTGTTGAAAACTCTGAGAGTACTTTAGTTTGGTGAAGACGAACACATGAAAGATGTCATTTTGCGCCAACAGGTTCATCAGAGACGAGATAATCGTGTTGAAATGGCTTCCGTGAACGGAAAACTTGTTGCAGACCCCCACGTACTTGAGGACGTTACCAGCAACCGAGCCGGTTGCCACCAAGCTACCGGCATCATTGTACATGCCAAGTGTGCTATCGATCTGTGCGAGTTCATTTTCTTGGAAGTTACTGATACCTAGGGATTCCAGGAACTCTTTCCATTCGCGAAAGACCTCACGATCCTTAAGATTCAGCAGTTGCACATCGTTATTAATGAGTCGTCACCACTTTCTTAACTATCAGAGACAGCAATTACATATTTTGAATAACCATGATGATTGGAACCACCACGATGAACAATACTGAAGTTGAAACCACGATGTTCGTAGCAAATTTCACGTCACCATGGTACGTGTTAGCCAAGATTGGTAGAACGGCCAGTGAAGGCGTAGCGGCTTGGATGATCAACGTTTGTTGGAACACGTCGTTCATGTGAACCCCCACGTGCAAGCCGGCAAAAATAATAATTGCCATGATGATTGGTGAAATCACGAACCGACCCAGTAAGGTCCAGATTACGTTGCCGTCGAAACGCATGTTTAAGATACCAAAACTCTTTAACATAATCCCAATGTAGATCAAGGATAGTGGCGTTACCAACGCACCAATATCAGATAAGGCGGTTGTGGCAAAAGTAATCTTCATTAAACCACTTTGCCATCCTGGAATGTAGATAACTGGTAGGGCAATGATGAACCCCCAGAGTGGCGTAGGAATCAAGTGATGCCAATCAAAGCTGGCCTTGCTGCCATCGTTGGTTGGGTCGTCACCGGCAATGACCCAAACCCCTAAGGTCCAGATGATAACCGTGTTGACAATGTAGTAAGTCAGTAAGTAAGGAACGGAAACTTCACCGAACAAAGCAACGTTCAGTGGCATCCCGATGAAGACGGTGTTGGCACCGTTGATGGCCGTCATCATCAAACCACGCCGGCCGCGGGCCACGTGGAACATCCGCACGGCGATCCAAGCGACAATGTAGCCGATCAGGATGGACATGACGGTGTAGATGACCCCAGTTGACAAGTTAGCCAACTCTGAAGGCTTAAAGAACTTCATCATTGCCATAAAGATTGAAGCGGGCAATGAAATCTTCATAATCAGTTTAGACAAGGAACCGGAAAACTTTTCATCAAACCACCCTTTTGATTGGCCGAAGTAACCAACGGCAATCATCAAAACAATGGCTAAAACACTTTGGATAGAGGTTAAGAATACATTCATGAGTCGTAACTTCCTTTACTATAGGAATATTTATTTTTGTGACGCGATAATCGCTTTCGTAACTGTCTCAACGACGCCTTCATCAAAGACGCCGGGAACAATCTTGTCAGCCGTTGGTGCCGCAATCGTCTGAGCCAAAGCTTCAGCAACAATCTTTTCAACATCCATGTTGACCGTCTTCAAGCCGCTCTGGAGCAAACCTTTGAACAGACCGGGGAAGACCAGGATGTTATTAACTTGGTTAGGATATTGACCTGAACCAGTTGCAACCACACCTGCACCAGCTTCGTGGGCAATGGCGGGGTCAATTTCTGGCTTAGGGTTGGCCAAGGCGAAGATGATTGGCTTAGCAGCCATCCGCTTAACTTGGTCACCAGATAAGAGGTCGGCATCGGATAAGCCGATGAAGGCATCCTGCCCGTCAATAACGTCATCCAAGGTCGTGCCTTGAACATCGTTACCAACTTGCTTAGCAAAGTCTGTTTGGTAACAATTGTCCTTGGTTGAATCGGGTTTAACGACCCCGTTGATATCAACTAAGGTCAGATTCTGGATGCCCACACCGTAGAGTAACTTGGCAGTGGCCAAGCCTGAGGCACCGACACCGTTCAAGACGATCTTTAAGTCTTTCAGCTCTTTGCCAACCACTTTAGCAGCGTTGATCAAGCCGGCCAAGACAACGATGGCGGTTCCCTCTTGATCATCGTGGTAAACGGGAATGTCTAAGGCTTGCTTCAATTCATCTTCGATTTCGAAACACCGGGGTGCCGCGATATCTTCCAAGTGAATCCCAGCAAATGACAGGGACAAGTTCTTCAGCGTGCTAACGAAGTCCTTAACGGGTACTTGGTTAACGGCCAATGGTAAGGCGTTGACACCGGCTAAGTCCTTGTATAACAATGACTTGCCTTCAACAACGGGTAACCCACCGGCTGGACCAATGTCACCCAGACCCAAGACAGCGGAACCGTCAGTCACAACCGCAACCAACTTCCCACTCAACGTCATCTTGTCTTTAAGACTAGGATTGGCTTCGATGGCCTTTGAAATGGTTGCAACACCGGGTGTGTAGGCTTTGCCTAAGTCGCTCTTGTTATTGACAGCCATTTCGGCTTCCATCCCAAGAACACCCGTATGTTCTTCATGCAAGGCAACAATTTCATCTTTATCCAATGCATTCATTCCTTTCGCGTATGTAAACAAATAGTTTGTGAATACTTTATCTTATTAGCTAACAAAAGCTATCTTACACGCATTTTTTAAATATTGCAAATTTAATTGATATTTTTTAAAATTTAAAAGTTTATCTTTGGATAATTAACAATACTGTTGATTTTTTTGGTAATATTAAAAGAGTTAAAGTGCCCACATCACCCCTAACTTGTGCTCGGAGTCGGAAGTTACCACTGTGTGGGCTCACACAACACCACACAAGCTCGGCATCTCCAGCGGTACGAACCGCCGATTGCCGGTTGAACATGGTATACTAATAATAGAAGATTGACCCAGCGGAGGACCCTAATTATGGACAAGAATATGACCCACGAGGAGCTACTCGTTCAAGTGTCGCAGGACTACTACTATAGTAACCTGGCCGTTTCAGAACTCTCTCGTAAATACAATTTAAGCCGCTATCTTGTGACCAAATACCTGGAAGAGGCCCTGCAATCAGGAATCGTCACTATTCACGTGAATTCTCCAGTGGCCCGTAATTTTCAATTGGAAACAGAATTCAAGAAAATCTTTGATATTCCCCACATTGCAATTCTGCGGGGTGACGGCAGTTCCGACGCCAATGCTAATAACATCGTGGCGTACTCTGCCAAACGAATTCAGCTCTTAATCGCTGAAAGCCACGTGGTTGGACTGACCTGGGGGAGCACCGTCCACAGCATCATCGACCATTTCAACTCTGAACTGGTCGATGGCCTGGTCTTCACCCAGTTTGTGGGCGAAAACATGAAATACAACTCACGGACTGGTTCGACCCGCATGGTGGAACACGCCGCCTCCCGGTTCGACGCCAACTACCACGTCCTGCCAGCACCGCTGTACGTGGTAAATCAGACGGTTCACGACCTCTTGCCACAGGAACCCGCCCTTCAACAGACCATGACGCTGGCCTCGCGGATGGACCTCCTCTTCTGTGGGATCGGAACGATTGCCTCAATCGATTCAATTCCTACTTGGAACAATACCAAGGCGGACCTCTTCCCCGGCGTTGACCCCAGTCAGATTGCCGGCATGTTGTTCGGCCGGCCGTACGATATTCAAGGAAACTTCTTGATTCCTGAGCGAGACACCGTCATGGGCATTTCGCTCGACAAAGTTCTGGCAACTCCCCGGCGGTTTGGGGCCATTAAGAGTAAATTCAAAACCCATGCAGCACTTGGTGCGTTGCGGGGTAAGCTTTTGACCGATCTAGTCATTGATGAAGGCATTGCCCAGCGAATCCTAACCGCCAATAAAGACTTAAACGAAGACTAATGTACGCAAAAGCGCAAGAATCCTAGCTGGATTCTTGCGCTTTTTGCATTCATTGCTCACAATGCCCGCCTCCGGTGATCAGGACCGGGGCCTGCTATGGGGACCGCCTGCAGCCAAAAATCGGGCTTCCGGCTCGACTCGAAGCCCCCGCCAAGTTCGCGCGGTCTCCGAGCTCGTCACATGCTGTAGGTTCGGGAATAACCCACCCGAACCAACACCATCGTCACAGCTGTCCCCGGTCCTGACCACCTTCGGCTACGTTGTCGCTTAAGGGACAACGTAACTAAGCGGTCTCTTTGAAATTGAACAATGGTATACCTCTATTTCTATTTGTTCAAGCTATCGCTACCTGGTCGATTGGATTTAATAGCTAGCTATGACAAGATTTTTTACACTCTACAGTTTTCCCAAAAATCCATCTAACACCTGGTTAAACGCCACTGGCTGTTCTGCCATGACGATGTGCCCGGCGTGAGCAATCACTTTGGCCGTTCCGTTGGGCGCCAGGTTCGCGCAGGCCGCTGCGAATTTTGGATTAAAGTATGGTGACTCCTCACCAGCCACAATCAGCAATGGTACTTTTAATTGAAGCAAAACATCTCGCCAATCCTGGGCGGCATGGTCGACCAATAGTGGATAATTCAATTCCGCATCGTAAGGATACTGATCGTTGACCGCCTGAACCTTAGCAAACGTGGTATCACTGATTCGACTGACCGTCGCTTTCCCCAGTGGTTCACGTAATAACGTGGGGAATTGTTCCCAGGTAAGATTCTTGAACCCAAATGACCAGTCGGCATCGGCCACCATCTTGGGACTTTGATCAACGTCAATAATGGCCTGAACCTTAGCCGTTCCAAATAAGGAGACATAAGCAAAAATTGTGGCCGCACCCATTGAATTTCCTAATAAAATAACATCTTGTACGTTCAAGTGATCCAGCAACTCTGCCAGATCCATCGCGTGCCGCGTAATTCGCCGGCCCTTAAACGTATGGGCAGATGCCCCTTGGTTGCGGGCATCCACATTAATTACCCGGTAGCCTTGAGCTAACAGGTGCTCAACTTGATTTTCCCAAATAACCCGGCTTCCCCCGATTCCGGTCAAAATCACGACCGGGGTCCCAGTTCCCTGGTCATCGAAGGCGAGTTGAACGCCATCGTTGGTTGTAAACTTCATCGTTGTTTCCCCCTCTTCGTCGAAATTTAGTGTACGGCTATGTTGGAGGCGGGTCAACTTACCGTGAAAAATTGCTGCAAAAATCACATAAAAAACGGCCCCGGTA
Organism: Levilactobacillus yonginensis; assembly: GCF_964065165.1. Taxonomy (NCBI): domain Bacteria; kingdom Bacillati; phylum Bacillota; class Bacilli; order Lactobacillales; family Lactobacillaceae; genus Levilactobacillus; species Levilactobacillus yonginensis. Next base: position 1,245,014 of record NZ_OZ061549.1, read on the forward strand.
AACCTAACTAGGCATATCGAGGCTGCTTTTAGAAATAATCTACCTGAAGCTTGATGATTTTTAAAACCCAATCTTGCTTGTCGTGACACCGATTTTAGCAGGCCAACCGGTTGTGGCCGGACTGGAATGACACAGGTTGAGCCGTCACTGGCAGCCTATTCCTCTATCAACTAAACGCTATTATCAGTTAGCCCATAAAGAGTGGCACGCATACATCCTTCAGCTTTGATCATGTTAAACCACAATCAAAGCCGGAGGAGGACAGGGATAGCGTCAGCCGTGGAGGTGGTGTTAGCTGGTAATTTTCCAGCATACAGCACGGGCGACTTTGAAGACACGGATTTTTCGTGGCTTCAAATCGAGCGAGAAGACTGGTGATTTTCCAGTCTGAAGCGTCCCCACAGCGGATGGAATCCCTGGCCTCCGGAGTGCGCTCAATTCAGCAGTAGCTATACTTGCTAACACTGGATTGAAACAAACAATTCATCTTTAAGCCCTTAGTGATTTACACTTAATGTTCGTTAATTATTACTGCTAGTTTTACTTGGTATGCCTTTTGGAGCGCCGGATGGTTTGCCACTCATGCCTTTAGGCGCGTTTTTCATCTGGGTCGTTTGTGCTGATTTTTCCTGTTGTTGGCCGAGCAGGTACCCCGTGCCACCACCGCCAGCGAATAATATCATCCCAGCAACGACTAAGGCCAACCAATGTTTGGGACCTTTACGACTTGGTTGCATGTAAACTTCATCCTTTCTGATCAATCGGATACCTTGACCATGATTCCTAGTATACGGCGGTTTCCTTAAGCCTAGCTAAATCAACTAACAACATTACTTGCAACGTCTCCAACAATTCGTTAAAATGAGAACTATCAAATGGCAGTTCCTTATTAATATTCGTATATTGGAGGATGACTATATTTATGCGTAACGTCTATTTTAACCATGATGGTAGTGTTGATGACCTGGTTTCCTTGCTGTTATTGCTCCAAATGGAAGATGTCCACCTGACCGGCGTGGGTGTCGTTGGTGCCGACTCGTACCTGGAACCCGCCTTAGCCGCCAGTCGCAAAATCATTGACCGGTTTGGCCATGGTGAACAACTGGACGTCGCCGCTTCTGATTCCCGCGGCGTGCATCCCTTCCCTAAGGAATGGCGATTAGACGCTTTTAGTTTAGATGCCTTGCCAATCCTGAACGAAGCTGGTACCGTACATACACCAGTGGCAGCACAACCCGCTCATTTAGACTTAGTAGCTAAGGTCCAAGCCACCGACGGACCCACTACCCTAGTTATGACCGGTCCTTTGACCGATCTGGCTCGGGCTTTGGAATCCGATCCCAGCATCGCCGAGAAAATCGACCGCTTGTACTGGATGGGTGGTACGTTTGATGGTCGTGGTAACGTCGCAGAACCCGAACAGGACGGCACCACGGAATGGAACGCCTACTGGGACCCAGAAGCCGTTAAAACCGTTTGGGACAGCCAAATTCCGATTCAAATGGTTGGACTCGAAAGTACCCGCCAGGTACCATTGACACCAGCGATTCGCCAACACTGGGCCCAACTTCGTCAACACCCAGCCATCGATTTCATTGGCCAAGGCTACGCGCTGGTTCCTGCCCTCCAACATTTTGAGACCAACTCCACCTACTTCTTATGGGACGTCCTCAACACGGTGGCCAGTGAATTTTCTGCTACCGTCACGACTAAACAGGTCATGAGTGACGTACTAACAACCGGACCCGGCCGCGGTCGAACCTTTGAAACGCCGGATGGTCGCCCCGTCACGCTAGTTACTCAGGTCGACCACGATGCGTTCTTCCAGCATATTGATGACCTCGCTATCTTAGCGGATGACTAGCATCCCCTGACTTTTAGATAAAATCCAGCAAAAAAGCTGACCTCATTGGTCAGCTTTTTTTAGTCGTTACTATCGAATTCATCATATAGCGTTGACGTATCTGGAATCTCAACTGAGACAGATTTTTCATACTTCACATCAGTTATATTAATATCCACAGATGTACTATCGCCGTAATCATCTTCCACGGATGCGTAGCCTGAATAATGGTCCCCACCCGTGTGTCGCTCAACGGTGACATCTGTCGCCTTAGCATCCAAGTCAAAATCATCTTGAATCATGTTGGTAACGACATCAACCGCATCCTTGGACAATCGCCGTTCTGTCGACTGTATCTTAGATTCACTGGACGACCTTGAACGACTGACCCGGGCAATTGAAGCTTGTTCAGCTTTTTGCTTGGCTTCTTGTTGTTTTTGAAAGATAACGTTCATGGTAATAATCACCACGAGAGCTAGACCAATTGCAACACCACCAATGGTGGCCCACTTTTTAAAATTAGGACTATTAAGAAACGCCCACCAATTCGTGGTGGTTGACGTTGGCTGTGGCGTCGGTGTTGATTGCGTCTGCTGTGGCGTCTGTGGTTGTTCACTAAACTTATACCCGCAGTTCCGGCAAAAGACCGCGTCCGCTGGTAACTTGGTTCCGCATTGCGGACAGAATTTTTCCTGTGTCATTTTAATACCCCACTATATCACTAACGTAATGGTGTTCTGCCCCCGTCACGTCCTTAGTTTGGACAATGACGTGTTGTGGTGCAGAAATATCCGTTGCAAATAAATCGTAGCCCTGTAAATACACCGCGGTGACGTTATTACCACCGCCGATGCTATCCTGATGGCCGTTGCTATACATAAAATACCGTTGATTGGCGACCCAGAGTCCTTGCAGTTTTTGTTCGGGACTCTGCCTAAACCGCAGCACGGCCGCGCCATTTTTTTCGCTCAAGGCGGCAAGTTGATCCGTACTGCTCATCGAAAGTTGTTTCCCACCATTCACCAATAGTGGGACCCGCAAGGTCTTACCATTGAACGTTGCCGTAATTAAGGTCATGCCATCAGCGATTGGTGTCACGTTCCCCCGCTGATCGACCGTCGCAACCGCTGGCCGTGTACTACCCCAGACCACGGGATGGCTGACTGTCGTATCATCATCGTAATAGATTTCCACGTCCGCCTTCTGTCCCGGTTTCACAATTCGGTATTCACCCTTGTTGTCGTCAAACCACGAGGTTGCCAAAGCGTCCAAGGACAGCTTACGTACTTTCACCGACCGCTTCACGTTGAAGCGATAACCAGCCGTATCCGTGACGTGGTAAGTCACCGTGTACTTACCGGGAACTTTGGTGTTCACGTGACTAGTAGCTGTCACCTGAACTTTATCCGGTCGGGTAACCCGGAGTTGCTTGCCCGCTAGTGGTTTAAAAGCTGCGTCCTGCTGGACTGATTGCCGTTTAAACGTTAACTGGGGTCGTTGAACCTTAGTCGTAGCGTTAGCCCGAATGTAGCCTAAATTTTGGTGATGATTCGTTAATCGATAATATGTATACCCCTTGCTGCGTACCCGTTTCGTCACCCAGAGAATCCGCTTACTGTAAGTTTTGCCACGATGCTTAATGCCTGTCGAACGAGGACTCTTCAATAAGTTCACGCGGGTGTTACGGATGACCACCGGTTTTTCTGTGGCGGCTTGGACTGGGTAACTAACTCCCATGCCCATTAAACCGATAACCACTGCTAACCAGAATTTGACGCCCTTATTCATGTGGGACTCCTTCCAAAACAATCTTTCAACCACTAAACCGGTCATTAATTATGATAGTTGAATATTGTCCGTTTGACAATCTCAGATTCTTACTTATTGAAAGAAATACCGGACTAGCTGATAATCGGTCACGCTCGGCCACCTGCGGCGGTCAGAGATTCCGCCTGCTGTGGGGAACGCCTCCGGCCTGAAAAGCGGTCCTTCGGCTCGGTTTGAAGCCTGGAAAGATCGCCAGTCTTCAAACACGTCCCACGCTGTAAGCCGAAAATCGGCTAACACCGTTGACACAGCTGGCTCCACCTCTGACCTCCTCCGGTTAAACGGGTTCTTGGAACTAAGCTAGCTTAAATGACTGCACTTACTCATCATTATTGGCGCGCTACTAGGTAACCGAGAGTGAGTCAAATTTAAAAATAGCGACTTGAAGACATGCTTTGCGGCTTCAAGTGAAGGGCAGGACCACCTTTTGGTTTGCCCTGCCCCTCCTACCGCGTTCCAATCCAAATTTGGCGAATAGTAAGGCGGCAATTTCCCACTATATCTGACTAAACCCCAATACCCAATCTTGATTGAATCAGGCATAGTGGGTGTTTCAATGTTTTCACCTTTAGTTAAAATATCTAACCTCAACTATCATCCTAATACCTTCTAATTAACTGCTAATTAATAATTCCACAACAAGTCTCAATCTGTTGCTAGCACACCAAAAAGGCCATGACATCCGCCACAGCCCCGCTAAATCACTATTTATCAAAATCTGTAAATAGATCCAGTCGATTCACCGGATTCACTGATTATCGTTCAAGTCCTGCCAGAGTTCCTCGACCGAAGCAAAGGTCTGAGTCTCGCCCATCTTCGCCTCTCGTTCAACTTCCTGACGCAACGCTTGCTTAGAGAGCTCAACGTCAAACGGCAGGGAACCGTCCGCCACGGATTGTTGTAGAAATAAATTAATGGCCGTGGTCAGACTCATGTCGTACTGCGCATATACTTTGGTTGCTTGTTCTTTTAGGCCGGCAACTAACGCCACATCAAGGTGTTCCGGTTGATTGATGTTCAGTTCTGAATGGTTCATGCTCTTCACTCCTTCATAAAAGTCTACCTAACCTCACCTGCAAGCCAACTTTAGCATGGCCTTATAGGGTCAGACAACCATTATCGTTTTAGGGTCGTCAGCCATTAAGATATTCAATTATTTGTCGGCAAATCGGCAATGCGGTCATCTTTCTAGGTACCAAATCGCCAGCCACCTGCATCTGTCAGAGATTCTGCCTGTTGTGGGGAACGCCTCCGGTTAACCGGGTTCTTAGGCTTAAATGCCTGAATGACAGGAACTTACGCAATATCATTGACACTCAACTAGATAGCCGAGAGTGAGCCAAATTTGGACTCAGCCGTGGGATTTTCAAGTGATTTTCTTGAAAATGGCGACTTGAAGACGTGCTTTGCGGCTTCAAGCGAGGGGCAAGACCGCTTTTTGGCTTGTCCCGTCCTACCCACCGCGTTCCAGTCCAAATTTGGCGAACGGTAAGGCGACATTTTTTCACTATGCCTGACCCACTCCTGGTTGTATCAGGCATAGTAGGTGTTTCAGTACTTTCAACCTTTAGATAACAAAAAAAGACGTCTGTCCCCCGTCCAGTCAGCCCTGAGGCTACCGTCGTGGTGTCAGACGTCTATGAATATTAAAGCTTATTTTTCATCGTAAAGTGCAGCGACTTGTTCCTGAACTTGCTTATGATTCAGGAATTCGTCATAAGTAGAATCTGCCCGGTCAACGATGCCCTTAGGACTTACTTCGATGATCCGGTTTGCAATCGTTTGGATGAACTCGTGGTCATGGGACGTGTAGATGATACTGCCCGTAAACGAAACCAGGCTGTCGTTCAATGACGTAATGGATTCCAAGTCTAAATGATTCGTTGGGTCGTCCAGTAACAGGACGTTGGCCTTACTCAACATCATCTTGGAAAGCATTGCCCGGACCTTTTCGCCCCCGGACATCACGTCGACTTCCCGATTTACGTCATCCCCAGAGAAAAGCATCTTCCCTAAGAAGCCGCGCAAGAAGGTGTTATCGCTCTCTTCCTTGGAAGCAAATTGCCGTAACCAGTCAATGACGGATAGCTGGTTTTCAGCAAAGTAATCGTTGACGTTCTTGGGGAGGTAGGTCGTGCTGGTCGTTTGGCCCCACACAACGTTCCCACTATCTGGTTCCATTTCACCAGCGATGATCTGCATCAACGTCGTGGTGGTCAAGTCGTTGCGGCTAGTGAAAGCCGTCTTTTCGCCTGGCCGTAACGTGAAGCTCACGTCGTCCAAAATCGTCACGCCATCAATCGCCTTAGAAACGTGTTCCACCCGCAGGAGGTCGTTACCAAGTTCCCGTTCCGGGTTGAACTTGATGAAGGGGTACTTCCGTGAAGAAGGCTTGATGTCGTCCAAGGTAATCTTTTCCAACTGTTTCTTTCGTGAAGTGGCCTGCTTAGACTTGGAGGCGTTGGCACTGAATCGCGCCACGAAGTCTTGTAATTGCTTGATTTGATCAGCCTTTTTGGCGTTGGCGTTCGCCTTCAGCTGGGCGGCTAACTCGCTGGATTCCATCCAGAAGTCGTAGTTCCCGACAAACAGCGTAATTTTCCCAAAGTCCACGTCACACATGTTCGTGCAGACCTGGTTCAAGAAATGCCGGTCATGGGAAACCACAATGACGGTGTTTTCGTAATCTGCCAGGAAATTTTCCAACCAACTAATAGATTGGACATCTAACCCGTTGGTCGGTTCGTCCAAGAGTAACACGTCAGGATGACCAAACAAAGCTTGGCCCAACAGGACTTTCACTTTTTGTGATTCCGTCAGTTCACTCATCAAGACCTGGTGTAAAGACTCATCAATACCCAGCGCTTGTAACATCTGAGATGCTTCGGATTCGGCTTCCCAACCACCCATTTCACCAAATTCACCTTCTAATTCAGCCGCGCGAAGTCCGTCGGCGTCACTGAAATCAGGCTTCATGTAGATGGCGTTTTTTTCAGTCATGATATCGTAGAGCTTTTGATGGCCCCGAATGACCGTGTCCATCACCTTTTCATCTTCAAAGGCAAAGTGATCTTGGTTCAAGCTGGACATCCGTTCGTTTGGTCCCATGGAGACGTTCCCGGTCGTGGGCTTCAACTTACCTTCGATGATCTTCAGGAAAGTGGATTTCCCAGCGCCGTTAGCGCCAATGACCCCATAACAATTCCCCGGGGTGAACTTAAGATTAACATCGTCGTAGAGCTTCCGGTCGGAGAACTGCATACTGACATTATTGACGGTTAACATGAACGATACCTCCTGTGATTTGTGCGTAAAAAACCAACGCGTCTGATTAACGGCAACGTTGGTTTCAACTTATATTCGTTATGACATGTTAGGGTAGTTTACCATAAAACCAAGCGACAAGCAACGCTTACGCTACGTCCAGGTCTGTTGGGCGGCGTAACGTTCCCGATAAGACTTCGGGGTCATCTGGAAACGCTGCTTAAACGTCACAAAGAAATTTTTCTCCGTCCGAAACCCCGTCTTGAGGGCAATGCTTTGAATGGATTCTTGCGATGTCATCAACAACTGGGTCGCCCGTTCCAACCGAATCTGTCCGAGATACGCTTTGGGCGAGATGCCCATGTATTCTTTGAAGTACCGAGAAAAATAAACACTGGAGTAGTTTAGTCGTTCCGCTAACTCAGCAATGGACACCGCCTGGCTATACTTTTCCTGAATCTCCGTAACTGCCTGGCGCAACGGTTGGGGTAACGGTAACTGGTCGCTATTGACCTGACCGTTAACAGTTAGCTTCTTTAACAGCTGACCCACCAATTGATACTCCGCACCTAGGCTGGCAAGATAGTCCGCCTGATCGACTGGTTCTTCACCACCACTCGCCGCCAGCGTTCTCACCGAACGCGCTAGTTCTTGGTACGGTTCACTATTTAAGTCCAGATCCAGCGGCCCCCAAATAGGCAACTGGTCGTTACCCACCACGTTACGCAACCACGCTGCTGGTAGCAACAGTGTCATCACTTGATTATCTTCATCCAAGAAGGTCTCATAGCTATGGACCACTTCCGAATTAATCACGTACAGGTGGCTTGGCTGCATTTCATAAGTTGAACCACCAATGTGGACAGTTCCTGGTCGGCCCTTGTAGGCAAAGGCCAGTTCAACCGCCTGGTGCCAATGTGGTAAAACTAGCTTCAGACCAACTGTTCCGTGTGAAATCACTCGTAACGGTAACGCCATTTTAAAATTCAAACGCTCATGATAAGGCCGTGGCATGACAGGTCCCCCATTTCTGTTCGCGGCAAATAGAAAACGGTTTCATTCCAACATCTATTAAATAGACCAATTTCTTTCATCTAGCATACCACGTCTGTTCGCTAGATGGTTAAATTTAGTAATTTAATCATCATATTACGGGATTATGCAATTATTCAATCCCCGGTACAATGAACTTGCAACATGCGGTGGGGGACTAAAATGTTTCCCGCCAGTCAGGTTGTCCGTAGTCTGCAAAGACCGCAAACGTTCACCGCTTGGTCTTGGGGGCCAAGCACGAGCGCATTCTTAGATAGCGTGGGCCGTAACCAGGCTATTTAACCAATTGAAACAGACCGCACTGATCAGGTGTTGGGGGACAACTGATCAACTGAAACTTTCCAACGATTTCATGCGACCGACAGGGCTTGCTTGGGGGAGCATTCACTGTTGGCTTCTTCTGGAGAATGATATGGCCATTGGAGGCTACTGGGGGACTAAAAAGGGCTTGTTGAAGTGAACCCCCAAGGTTGGACAGAAAGTCCAACCTTGGGGGTTTTACTATGGTTAAGTTTGATTTAGATTTTAGAATTAAGGTCGTCACTGAATATTTGAGTGGAGTTGGATCAACCTCATTGGCCAGAAAACATGGTATCAGCAAGGAAGAAACTATCCTTCTTTGGGTTAGTCGCTTCCGGAAATACGGTATAGCTGGATTGAAGCTGAAGGATCAGAAGCCAGAATATTCTAGTCAGTTCAAGGTTGATGTATTAAACTGGAGAAAACAACATCAGGCCTCGCTTCCGGTAACGGCTCTGCACTTCAATCTATCTTCGCCAAGCACCATCTGGCAATGGGAGAAGCGCTTTGAGGAGCAAGGAATCGCTGGCCTTGAACGGAAGCGAGGAAAGCCTAAAATCATGGCTAAACATAAGCAAACGAAGCCTTCAAAGAGTCGCAATAACTCCAGTACCGCCGATGAATTGAAGCAATTAAAACAAGAAAACTTGATGTTAAAGATTGAGAATGAATACCTAAAAAACTCGATGCCTTAGCTCAGAAGAAGTCAGCAGACAAGAAATCTCGCAAATAGTGACCGAGTTAAGGCAGGTCTTTCAAGTGCCCATCAAGCTCCTACTCAAGGTCGTCAAAGTACCAAGAAGTACGTATTATTACGCACGCTCACATCGTCAGCGTGAAAAACTAGATGATTCTCCAATCATTCAGGCAATCGATGAGATTCGGCAGGAGGATTCTAAGTACACCAAGAAGTATGGTTATCGACGACTAACTAAAGCCTTACAAGAACATGGATTCACAGTGAATCATAAGCGAGTCTTACGCTTAATGCATGAGCATGATTGGCTTTGTTTAGCATACAATCGCCAAAAACGTAAATATAATTCATACAAAGGAACCGTTGGTAAAATTGCGTCAAATCGGTTAAACCGACGATTCAAGACGGACCGTCCTTATCAGAAACTGGTCACAGATGTTAGTGAATTTCGATATGGTGGTATGAGTCAAAGTGAACGGGTCTACTTAGAACCAGTCATTGACCTCTTCTCAGGCGAAGTATTGGCTTTCAACATCAGTGACCATCCGACAGTAGAGTTCGCTTTAAAACCGCTTAAAGAAGCCTTAGAGAGATTGCCAAAATTAGGCTATCGAACAACAGTCCACACGGATCAAGGCTTCCAGTACCAACACAAATTCTGGCGAGAAACACTCAAAGAACATCGCGTATTTCAAAGTATGTCACGCAAAGCAACTTGCCTAGACAATGCGTCAGTTGAATCATTCTTCCACATCATGAAGGTCGAAGTTATGGATGAACATTTTGAGAACAAGGAAGACTTGACTCAAGCTATGACTGAATGGATCAACTTTTACAATAAACGTCGGATCAAAACAAAACTGGATGGCAAGTCCCCGGAAAAATACCGGGAACTCGCCATCCAGAAGGCAGCGTAAATTCTGTGTCCAACTTTAAGGGTTCACTTCATGTGGCACTGTTGCCGCAAGCCCTTTTTCATGTTTGTTAGTAAATTAGAATCTAAAGTACCGTCCTCCGGCTACGTTACTTTTCACCCGCAACATGGTTAAACTTGCCGTCAAACTGACCACGACGTTAGCATCGGTTTCACCCTCATTATTCATGGTAATCGTGCTTACTAACTTATATCAATTGGCTCGTCTAAACAGCGAATATAGCAAACCACCCTGCCACTAGCTAAGACCGCCGATACTTTTCGGAGCTTAAGCCACGCTCCGTTCTCCACGGTCGGCGCTGCCCTGAACGTTCAGTGATGGAGTCAAAACACTAGTCTGGTAAAATTTCTACGCTGGCTAATAAATCACCTTTAACAGTCATCCGGAACGGACTAACCCCGTTGAAACCCTTGCCAGTCACGCTCAGATGGACCGTCCAGGTCGTTGCATCATCCTGCGTAAAATCCTGTAATGCAAACTGAGACTCCTTACCAATATTGTCGGTCTGATTCCACTTGGCAATCTCAGCTGAGCCACGGTAAACATTGCCCCAATCATCTAAAAAAGCGTCCGGCGCGAACTGGGCGACAAATTGCTCGGAATCAGCATCGTTGGTCGCGGTAATGAAATTCGTAATTGCGGTAGGTAAAGTTAAATCATCCATAGTCGGTTCTCCTTTATGTATGGGCACATTATTCATTCAGCCCATGAAGTGTCTTTAGTATGCAAGAATCCGGTTTCATTATCAAGCAACTCGGCTCTCTAACTTAGATCCGTTAACGACGCCCAATACTGGTACCAGTGAATCTCAACTGACTGCATTACGTGCCACAAAATCATTTCTTGCAATGAACCATGCCGGGGCGTAATCTTTTCCGTAAAGGGGATTGATACTCATGGATGAAATTGTCTATTTTGAATATTCTGCAGGGGCCCAAGCATTAGATCCAAATATTTTCAAATGTAAGGTGGATGGGAAAAAGATTTTGAAAATCGATTATCCAGATAGTAATGGCTTCATCGCCATTCATAAAAAGAACGATGAAACGGAGTACGTGAAAGCTAGTTTTATGAAGTTTAAAACGCGGAAACAATAATTAATCATGGCGGGCGTAGACAAATCCGGATGGATGATGTTTATCGCCTTTTTAATTTCAGGGCCCTTCTCTTGCGCATCAAGAAAAGCCTTACCAGGCAATCCCGGTAAGGCTTAATGACTCAACGATCTCTTTATCTGCCATAGTACTCGTAGGCTTTCAAATGCTTGGATTGCTGCTTCGTCTTGTAGGCGAAGGTAGCAAATGTATTCCGCTCGCCGTATTCCTTAAGCACTTTGATTTTCTTGCCATGATAGGTCTTGGTGATAATCTTTTCGTGAAATTTAATCTCGTTAAATGCACTTAACTTAGGCTTCTTGCCTTCTGGCCAAAAAGAATAGTAAATATTATTATTGGATGTTTTGAATGCATAGAGCCAAGAATCAGTGCCCTTTTTTCGACTAATTTTGTGTAACTTGAACACTGAGGTGGTGCCTGGATCGTAATCAGTCCATTTCTTAGCGCTAATTTTCGTTCTCGTACCGTCTTCCTTGTTATACCAAGTTCCCCGGAAGTTTTTGGGAAAACTAGTCATTGCTGTCAGCTTGGCCGCGGAAGCCGTGTCAGTTGGTACCGCCACAGCGACACCACCAAAGGTCGCAGCCGCCAGTGTCGTCAATAGAATATTCTTGATTTTCATTGCTTACTAACCCCTAACTCAAATTATGTATTGTTGGGTAGCTGGCTTCGTACTCGCCCACCACCCAAACACCATTGTACAAAGTTAGGGTGTCACAATTTGTCATTTGCAGAGTCTGACAGCAAAATACTAAAATTTCTAAGTACAGTAAAGGCCCGGCATGCCGGGCCTTTACTGTACGATTTACTTTTAATCTTTAACCATCTTTTTTAACCGACTAAAAGTTGTCGCTGAAACAACAACCCAACTAATCGACTGGTCTCACAACGTAGCCGCAGGGCGCCAAGGCTGGTGCCCGCAGTGAAAGTGGCGTTAGCTCGGTGATTTTTCCGAGCTTAGGCCACGGGACGAGCTTGGAAACACGCGCTCTAGGCGTGGTTTCAAGTCGAGGAGCGAGACCGCCCTTCGGCTCGCTCCGGTCCCCACAGCAGGTACCAGCCCTGGCGGCCAGAGGCGGCCCATTCTTTCTACTGAATGTCCAAAACTAGTCTGAAGACGGTTGTTTCTGCTGCATACTCTCGGGACGTTTCAAAAGAAAGGCCATCAGATAAGAAATCACCAGGAACACCGAAACGACCAAGTAAGGGTAATGGGAGTTCATATCCAGCAACATCCCCGACATAATTGGCCCGACAATGTTCCCAACGCTAGTCAGCGACATGTTCAAGCCATTGATCAAGCCTTGGTTGGACTCACTCGCCTTAGTCAGCAAAGTGGTGATGGCTGGCCGAAGTAAATCAAAGGCGGAGAAAACGATCAACGTGGCAATCATAACTTCCAGTTTGGTATGAGCTTGCGTAATCCAAATTACGCAGACTGCACCCAGGAAGAAACACACTCGGATAACTCGCCGCTCGCCCCACTTGCTAACTAAGGTATCGAACATCGCGACCTGCAGGAACAGTGAGATCAACCCGTTCAACGTCAGCACCAACGCAATGTTGCTCAGGCTGAAGTGAAAGACCTCGTTAACGTAAATACTGTAAATACTTTCGAACCCTTGCAAACCAAATGATGATACCAAAATCATGGTAAACAGAATGATGATAGGCACCGTCCAGAACGCCCGACTCATCGGATGCGCCGTTGGCTGAATTGCCGCTTCAGAAGTATCTGCTGCCGCCCGCGTTTCGGCATCGCTAGGCAATAAACTAATCAACACGATTGCACTGATCAAGCCTAAGCCCCCGGCCGCCCAGAAAGGCGTCTTGTAGCTGATACCGGCCAAGATACCACCGATTCCGGGTCCCAGAATCAAGCCCCCACTAAATGCAGCCGACAGCCAACCAATCACCCGTGCCCGTTGCCGTTTCGTGGTAATATCTGCAGCTAAGGCCATGGCAGTTGGCACCACCATTGCGGCCGACAGCCCACCGATTACCCGCGAAACGTTGAAGACCCACAACTGGTTGGTCAGCGCAAACAAAACTTCGGACACCATGAATAGGAACAACCCAGTCGTCAGGACTGGTTTCCGACCAATCTTATCGGATAACCGCCCAATCAGGGGTGAGGCCACGAACTGGGCAAAGGCAAACAGGGAACTCATGATGCCCATGTCCGTTGCGGTCAGATGCAACTGTGTCTTCAAGAATGGCATCACTGGAATCACCAAACTAATCCCCAAACACACTAAAAATTCACTAAATACTAAAATAAAAATGGCACGCTTCGTTTTCTTGGTCACGGCGGCTCACCCCTTCTCTCGTTTTTTTCGACAATATTATCATAATAACAATAACCTGTATAAATTGTCTAATTAAACGCTCATTTTCACAGAGAAGTTTTAATTTTAGTTGACATGTATAGGGGAGTCAGATATGGACTCAGGCGCGTCGTTTGCTTGGTCAGTAGGTGGGGTCCCTACTGGCCTAGCAGAACGACCAATCTTGAAGACTCGGACCTTTCGAGGCTTCAAGTTGCGTCCACACCGTTCCAGCCCATATCTGGCGGCCCGCAAGGCGAGCATTCACACTAGGCTGATAATATGCACGCCACTATCATTGTCATAACAAGCTTATCTGGCATTCGAAAACTTTCAACCTTTAATGGTACCCTATTTTAACCAAGCGGCCCACTCCTGATATAACTGTGCGTACGGACTTTCATGCTGGTAGACCAAATCCAAGTCGTGGCGTAGCTGACTAGCCGTTAGGGGGAGTACTTTAAGGCGCCCAGCGGCCAAGTCTTCAGCTACCACGGAACGATACACAAAACTCACGCCGGCCCCCCGTAAAAGTAACTGGCGAATGGCGGCTGGATTATTCACCGTGATCAACTGGTGGAACTCAGTCAGGGACACGTTAGCCGCCTGCGCCAGGTTCACCAAGATTTCACGGCTTCCTGAACCGGTTTCCCGAACCAGCAATGGTGTAGTCGTCAGGTCCGTCCAATCAATGGTCGCTTGCTGCGCCAGTGGATGATTGCTGGCTACCACACCCACAAATGGTTCCTGCCGGACGACCCGAAAGTCATACCGGGTCTTATCAAAATTTCCTTCAATTAGGGCAAAATCACTAGCACCACTATCTAACGCTGCCAGCGCATCCTGAGTATTGGTCACCTGACAACTAATCTTTTGATACCGCTTGCTAGTCTGTAAGTGCTGAATCAGCTGTGGCGCCAGAAACTCACTAAGGGAAAGCGTGGTACTAAAGGTCACTTGGCGCTGCAACCGGGGGTGTTGCAGGGTGGCCACCAGTTTATCGGTCTGCACCTGAACCCGTTGAATAAAGTCCGCCAGTTCTTGCCCCGCCGGTGTGATAGTCAAGTGTGGCCGCTGATAGTGCACCAATTCCAGTCCCAGTTCCGCCTCAAGACTTTTGATCTGCTGTGTGACGGCTGGTTGTGTGACGTATAGTTGCCGTGCCGTTTGGGTATACGACTTGGTATGAGCCAGCACCAGAAATGTTTGATACCGAGTATCGAGCATAGTTAGCCTCCTTGATAACCTGTGCTTATATCATTATTAAATATGACAATTTTAACTTATAACGAGTTTCCAGTAAACTAAGGATATTCATTTTTGAGGAGGAAATTAGCTTGGATATTCGAACGACAATGGTCACCCGGAGTTTCTGGGGAGCAGCGGTGTTGACATTGATTTGTGCCGTCGCTGGGAGTGAACTAGCTCAGGTTCCTTACCTGAACCTGGTCGGTGCCTTGGTTATCGCCCTGTTATTGGGTATGGCCTGTCAGTTAGCCCCCCGCGCCATCAACGCTAATCGGGCCGGTATCGGTTTTATTAGCAATAAATTTTTACGATTAGGCATCATTCTCTTAGGCTTCAAATTAAACTTGATTCAACTAGCGCAAGCAGGGGTGAAAACCATCACCTTGGCCGCCGTTGTAGTCACTGGGATGGTGTTACTCACTTTCAACCTCAGCCGGAAACTCGGCGTCGACCGGGAGCTAGCCATCTTAACCGCTACTGGGACCAGCATCTGTGGGGCCGCAGCGGTCATGGGGGTTTCTCCCCAAATTAAGGTCGGCCCGGACCAAGCGGAGCGTCAACGGGAAAACGAAGTCCTAGCGGTCGCCATTGTCGCCATCTTAGGAACGGTCTTTACGCTGATTGAAATCGGTTTGAAGCCACTACTCCACCTAACCGCCGTTCAATTTGGGGTCATGACTGGTGGCTCGCTCCACGAAATTGCCCATGCCGTCGCTGCTGGTAGTGCAGGGGGGCCGGTCAGTTTAGACACCGCCATTATCACAAAGTTGTCCCGGGTACTTCTATTAGCGCCAGCAGCGTTAATTATCGGCTGGTGGTATCAGAAACAAACCACCACGACCGCCAGTGAATCCAGCCACACGAAGTTGCCCATCCCCTGGTTCATGGCCGGCTTCCTACTGACTAGTATCATCGGAACCTGGTTGCCATTGGGTACAGCGGCCTTAGCCGCTCTGGTCAAGTTGGCGTACATCTTTTTAGGAATGGCCATGGCTGCTCTCGGAATGAGCGTCAACTTCCGGGTCATTTTCCAGCGCGGGGGCAACGCGTTCCTAGCCGCAACCCTTTCTTCAGTTGTTTTACTAACTGGCGTCACAATTGCTAGCAAACTGTTCTTTTAATCTACTTAACTGTAGCTACCTTAAATCAACCATGTTATACTGCATGTGCATGGGAGAGCGCCTAATTACTACGTTCTAAGGAGCGATACTCAGATGAAAAACATTAAGAGCTGGCTGATTGTTTTAGCCACGGCGTTGGTTGGAGCCATTGGGTTACTGGCTTACACCGCCTATCAACAAGCCCAGGAGTCAACGGTCCCGGTGGAAAATACCACCTCCAATCAGGATTAACTCGGTATTACAAATAGCGTAGAAGTCGACATGCGGCGGCTTCTACGCTATTTTTTGGTTATTTTTACCTTGGTGATTGCTACTGTCTCCGGTTATGTTGTATCGTGATCAAATAAATTTTGAAGGACGAATACGAAAATTTTTTCATTAATAGGTAACGTCTCAGGTCAATCTGATGCCATATCTACTGTGATAATTTCCCATGATAACCCTCAACGTGCTCTTCATAATGTTCCGTCTTATCTTTAATCAAATCATAGGTATGCTGAATTTCTTGTAACCGCTGCGCAATTGTCTCTAATTGCTCACGCAACAAATCCTTGCGGGCTTGTAGTGTGGCATCCCCTTGCTTAAACAGCGTAATATACTCAATCAAATATTCAATACTAACACCAGCTTCGCGCATACATTTGGCAAAAACAATCCAATCAAGGTCTTCGTCATCATAGTCACGATATCCCATCTCATTACGAGTTACGGGCGGAATGGCCCCTTCTCGTTCCCAATAGCGTAGCGTATCAGCCGGAATATTAAATTTAGCAGAAACTTCTTTAATTTTCATAGTATCTCAAGTTTACCATGGCTGGTCAGTTGGTCCTACTGTGAACTCACTGACGTTCGTATCATCTGGCTGGTCAATCGCAAACGCAATCACATTAGCCACCCGGTCCGGACTAATTTGATATTCATCGTAAAGTTTCTCAGCATCTTTAAGGGTCGCCTGATCAGTCGTCGTCGACAATAGTTCGGTTTTAATCGCCGCTGGATAAATCGTGGCCGTCCGAATGTGACTATTTTCTTGTGCTGATTCCATCCGTAAAACTTCCATTAGGTCGCGAACAGCCCACTTGGTCGCGCCGTAAACTGCTCCTCCTGGATAGGCTTTAAGCCCAGCAACCGAGGACGTTGCAATCACGTGGCCCGACTTTTGAGCCTTAAAAGTTGGCAGAACCGCCGCAATCCCGTTGAGCACCCCTTTGATGTTGACATCGATCATGCTGTTCCATTCGTTCGTCTTTAATTCTGACAACGGTGAGTTAGGCATCAACCCGGCATTCAGGAAGATAACGTCGAGACCCCCGAATTTGTCCTTGGCAAACTGAACGATTCGCTGATTGGCTTCAGCATCGGTGACATCAATGACTTCATACGCAACCGTTCCCCCCGCCGCTTCAATTTCACCAGCTAATTTTTGAAGCTTATCTTCACGACGGGCACCTAAGACCAATTTGGCACCCCTACTAGCGAGGAGCTTAGCCGTTGCAGCACCAATACCTGAGGAGGCCCCCGTAATCAAAACAACTTTATCTTTAATCATCATTAAAACCTTCCCTTCAAAACTTGATGATCAAAGCATAGACCTTTGAGTCGACTCCAAGGCAAGCCGTAAATTCTAAAAAATTTCAGTAAGCCAATCAAAATAGCATTGCTAACCGCCAAATTAGACTATCATGCCCCATTAAACCGGTCTTCACCGCCGACTAATTCTCAAGACTGTGCTCACAAAAAAGCGTGCGTGCCCCGTTCATCAAAATTTTGTTAGGTAGCCAGTGGTGCCGGCTGGGCCGATGACGTTGGGTGATTGTTTCTCCCCGGCCTTACAACATGGGACAACCTTGAACCCACAGCAGGCACTGCACCTAGAAACCGCCAGCGGCAATAACCACTCAAATTCTACAAGAAATGGGCAAAGGTGCCGTTATCCCATAGGATGTAAAGCCCAATTAGAATGTACACAGCAATGGTCAGATAACGCCCTTGCTTCTCCAACACAGTCGCTACCTTAGGCAGACAAGCCAGTCGGTAGCCAATTTCCCAAAACAGAACGACCATCACCGCAAACGTCAGCAAAATTACCGGAATAGCAACCAGTTCTACGGTCGTAAACAGTGGCACGTAAATGCCCACGTTATCCGCTCCACAAGTGGCCATGGTAATCACCGCCACGCTCATAATCAGGCTCTGAGGATTGGTTACCTGGTCGGCAATTGCTGCCGTGTCATCGTCATCGCCCTGAAACCAAAGTTTTAATCCAAGATAAATCGGAATTATTCCCAACAGTCCCAGTAACCACGGTGCGGGCACAAATCCCAATACTAACGCTAAAATGAGCGAACTGCCCACCAATACGACGGTTCCCACGAAGTCGCCCACCAGCACCAGCCACCGGTCGTGGTGCTTTACGCGACTGAAAATTACCATTAGAATAATTAAGTAGTCGAGTCCGGTCGAAATATAGGCCGTGACCCCTGTCAAAATCGTTTTCAACATAACCCCATCTCCTATGTATGTTATTTATAACATATGTTAACATGGACATATGAAAGGAGCAAGCTTTATATGGCTGATTCACCTAAACCTATCAAAAAAATCGACCAACCCATTTTAGCCGCCTCACAGGATATCTTTAAGCTCCTCAGTAATACCACCCGCCTCCAACTACTCTACCTGCTCGAGCAACGCGAACTCAACGTTAGTCAACTTAGCGAACAGCTTCAGGTTGAACAATCCGTAATCTCTCACCAGTTGGCCCTACTCAAGAAAGAGCAACTCGTGACCGTCCGCCGGGAGGGCAAACAAAATTTTTATCAGCTAGATGACCCGCACATCCTTGACATTGTCAACGAAACTCTGGCCCACGTTGATCACATTCTGCGGGGTAAAACGCACGGTCACTAACACAAGTAAAACCGATTACCGGAAATACCGCTGCGAATGCAGTATACTTTCCTTACACACTAAACCAGTTGTCGACCAATCCCTTTGGTCGGCCAATTAGAAAGATGGGTGAACTACAATGCCTACTATGAAGGAAATTGCCAAACGCGCTAACGTTTCGGTCGCAGCGGTTTCGGTCGTTTTGAACAATAAAAAGTCCCGAATTTCCAAGGCTAAAAAAGCTGAAATCAAGCAAATTGCCAAAGAACTGAACTATCACCCCAACATTGCTGCGGTCACACTCAGTAAAAATATTAGCCTGACCATTGGCTTAATTGTGCCAGACATCACGAACCCTTTCTTTGCCACGCTCACCCGGCTGATCGAACAGCAACTGGGCGCTCAAGGATACTCGACCCTCTTCGTTGACAGCAACAATTCTTTCACTGCTGAGAGTGATGCCGTGCAAAACATGGTGTCACGCGGCGTCGATGGCATCATTCTGGTACCTTCTAACGAGTTTTTTTTGAGCAAAAAGAAAGAACGAAAAGCGCTAATCGAAAAGAGCGACAAGCCCATCGTTCTGTTAAATGCGTACACAGATCTCAAGGTCAGTTACGTCAACTTCGACAACGTCCAGGGCGCTTACCTCGCCACCCAGGAATTAATCAATTATGGTCACACCCACATTGCCTTTATTCGTGGAAAAGCCAACTTTGTCAACGCCGCCGAACGACTCGAAGGCTATCGCAACGCTCTCAGGGACAACCGCATTGCCTTCAATGACAACCTGGTTTTCGAAGGCGATTACACCCTAGACTCTGGTGCCAAACTTGCGCCCAAGATTCTTGAAGACCCGGCAACGACCGCCATTCTGAGTGCAAACGACCTCATGTTATTTGGCGTCATTAAGTGGGCCAAGCAGAACTTCGTTGACATCTTCAGCCGGGTCTCCATGGTAGGATTCGATAACGACCCTTACGGTGAAATTATTGAGGTGCCGTTGACCACGGTCGACCAACAACCCCTAGAAATGGTTAACGAAACCATCGACCTCCTTTTAGAAATGTTAACAACTGGTGAGAAAGTGGTACAGCATCTCATCGTCAAGCCAAAATTAATTAAGCGGAGTTCCATTCACAAGATTGAAAACTAGAAAGCTTATGTTTAGTGACGGGACAGCACGAATTGTCGGATTAATGATTAAATATTAACAATTGCTTTCACTTATCAAAATGATAAAGCGTTTAATCATGAACTTTTCTCACCTTTTGACGCGCTAATATTCTTGACTTGAACCTTTAGCGTGCTGTATGATGGCCATAAATAAAAGCGCTTACAGAAGAGCGCTTTTAATTTTAATCAGTTGGTTAAGCGCTTAACCCAACTAAGGAGGACATTTATTATGGCAAAAGTTTTACTGGCTGGTGAATCCTGGATCTCGACGACCACCGAGTACAAAGGGTACGACTCTTTCACCAGCACGAAACTAGAAATTGGTTGCGACGACCTGTTACAAGCACTACGCGGACTTGGCCACAGTGTCACCCATTTACGGGCACACGACGTACCGGAGCATTTTCCCTGGACACTAGCCGAACTCAACCAATATGATGTCATCATTCTTTCCGACATTGGGAGCAATTCCTTCACCCTCTCCAACGGCGTCTTCGCTGGAGGGAACTCGTCCATCAATCGCTTAGAACTCTTGAAACAGTGGGTCGAAGCCGGGGGGGCCTTAATGATGGCTGGGGGCTACCTCTCATTTGGTGGCTTTGAGGGCAAGGCCCACTACCACAACACTCCCATCGAGGATATCTTACCGGTCACTGTGGCCCCTTACGATGATCGCGTGGAAGCACCCCAAGGGGTGGCCCCACAGACTACCCAAGCTAACTCCATTAGTGATGGCCTCGGTGACTTTCCGGTCATTCTGGGCTATCAGGACGTGACGCCTAAGGCTGACAGTCAGGTACTCATGACCGTGGCCGACAAGCCGCTCCTGATAACCGCCACGGTTGGTAAAGGCCGGACGTTAGCTTACACCACCGACATTGCACCGCACTGGGCTTCCCAGGAATTTATGGCCTGGTCCCACTATGGTGACTTCTTCTCTCGCTGCATCCAGTGGCTGGCCGGGGACTTAGCTTAACTTATCTGTATGGTTATCTGAATTTTAGAAATGGGGAAATAAAATGAATGAACAACATTCTTCAAACGACAAGCTAAATACTGCTGAAAAGACCGTTGTTGTGCCATTATTATTAGTTGCTACCATTCTCGCCGGCATGCTGTCACCCATGCAGTCCGCTGTGAACGGCCAAGTCGGTAAGCTACTGAAAGACGGCAATGCCTCTGCCGTTGTCTCCTTTGGTTCAGGGCTGGTCGTCATGGCCATCATTATCTTAGCCCGTCGCTCTACCCGTCAACAGTTTGCATCTATTCCGCATAAAATTGCTGCCCGTAAGATTCCTTGGTGGAACTGGGTAGCTGGCTGCTGTGGGGCCATGGTCGTCTTCTCCGAAGGGGCTTCTGCCTCCGTTTTGGGGGTGGCTACTTTTCAAACAACCTTGATCTCTGGCATGGTGATCTCCGGATTACTTTGTGACCGCTTGGGCATTGGCGTTCCCGAAAAGCAGATGTTTAACTTCCCCCGGATTTTGGGGGCTCTCCTCGCCATCTTAGCAACCGTCCTGGTGGTATTGCCTAGCTGGCAAGCACCTAAGGTCGTGGCCTTAGCCGTATTACCATTCTTAGCCGGACTACTAGCCGGCTGGCAACCAGCCGGTAACTCCGCTGTGGCTCAGGAAACCGGGTCCATGCTGGTGTCCATCACCTGGAACTTTATCGTTGGTTTCACCATCTTAGGGGCCGCCCTCTTGATCCGAGTCATGATGGGGCAAGTAGCCTTCACCCTACCAACCGCTTGGTGGATGTACCTCGGCGGACCACTCGGGTTACTCTCAATTGCCCTAATGGCCCTGTTAGTTCGTGGTTTGGGTCTGTTGTTACTGGGGCTCGCTTCCACTGCCGGCCAGCTGATTGGGTCCGTCCTGATCGACTGGATGATCCCCGCTCTGGGCGCTCAAGTCTACACGGTCACCGTCTTAGGCGCTGTTGTTGCCTTGATTGGTGCCGGCATCGCCATGATGCCTTCCGCCAAGAAGAAGGTTGCCGTCAACGACCTTGAAACCCACTGATTATGCAGAAAGGAGCTTCCTTATGGCCTGTACAGGTATTGAATTAATTAGCAAACAGGGGCATCCCTTCTGGGGTCGCACCCAAGACTTTGAACAACATTTTGAATACTCTGGCGTGAAGATTCCCAAGGGCTACCTTTTTCAAGAGGCCTTTACCCCGTTCAAAAGTGAACGTAACGTTATGGGTATCGTCTGGGCCAATGACATTCACAAATCACCGGTCCTCCTCGACGGTATCAACGAATACGGCATCTGTGGCGGTTCCTTTTACTTTGACCACTTCTACCGCTACGTGCCGACTGCAGAAATCACGGCCAGCGGTAAGACCGCGATTCGTGGCGAGGAGCTCTGCACCTGGATTCTGACCCATTACCGAAGTCTGGACGACATCAAAGAGCATCTCAGCCAAGACATTGGTATCACCAATGAATCGGGCCCGATGATGGGTATGTCCGTCCCACAACACTGCGTCTTTCACGACGAAACGGGCCGGTCCATCGTGGTCGAACCATCAGTTGAAAACGGCTTTCACATCTACGAAAATAAGCTCGGTGTCTTCACCAACGCACCCACCTTTGACTGGCACTTGAGTAACTTGAAGACCTGGTTGGAACGAACCACCGACCGCCACTACGACTTCACAGTTGACGAACCCATCGACCAGATCAAGCTGGGTGAACCAACCAGTGGTCTAGTAGGCATCCCCGCCGACTACAAACCCGAATCACGGTTTCTTCGGGCTGCCTTCTCCAAACTCCTTTCCGTGGACGTTGACGACGATGAGGCACTCAACCAGATTTTTCAGCTTCTGACCACGGTGAATACGCCGAAGGGGTCCCTACGGATTCCGCAACCGGATGAAACGTTGGTCGCCTGGACGCAGTACACGGCTGGCTACGATATTCAACAAAAAATTCTGTACGCCTTCACCTACGACAACCGGGATCTGCGGTCGCTAGACTATGGCGATCCGCGCGATTGGGGCAGTGATATCCGCTACTTTAGCTTTATCTCCAAGCAAACTGCCCGACCATTTACTGAGAAGAATTCCTGGTCAGCTGGAGAGAATACGATTTAGAACTGGATAATACTTTAAGCAAAATTGAATTTTATCACTCAGTGGATAGCTAGTTCCAAGAAAATCTTTTGGGACTAAGCTATCCTTTTTGAGTTGGGTCCGCCGGGATTATTGATTTCAGGAATCTAAACCCAATTCAAAAAGGAACTGCAATAGTTAACAGTTCCTTAGCAGTGCAAACGACATTGTATAATTGTCAGACTCCCATTCTTCCCAATAAAAACCGATAACTAGTAACGACCAGTTATCGGTTCATCAACTTAGTAGATTCATTCGTTGTTTCTTAGTTTTGAATTTGAACTGGCTATCCCTGTCCTGGCTGCTTCTGAAACGTGCTCCGTGAGGCAGACCCCTGCGCTTAGTATGAAGATAGGTTATAAGACTGGATTGGCTCTCGCCTGTTTATCCCTGTCCTGGCCGCTTCTGAAACGTGCTCCGTGAGGCAGACCCCTGCGCTTAGTATGAAGATAGGTTATAAGACTGGATTGGCTCTCGCCTGTTTATCCCTGTCCTGGCCGCTTCTGAAACGTGCTCCGCCAGACAGGTTCCTGCGCTTTGTATGAAATATAGGTTATAAGACTGGATTGGCTCTCGCCTGTTTATCCCTGTCCTGGCCGCTTCTGAAACGTGCTCCGTGAGGCAGACCCCTGCGCTTAGTCCAAAACTGGGCCTTGTCCGGCACTGCCGAACAAGGCCCAGTTTCACACTAATGCTCAGGGTCTAAACGCCTCACTCCGCACTCTTTACATCTTCATTCCCATCTTCTCATAGGAACTCATTCCGGCCAGGTGCAGGTCCTTAACGTCAATACCTCGCTCCTCAGCGACCGCATTCATTAGCGTGTCCATATCCATCAGCTTGTACGTCTGTGGATGTTGTGGATCGTACGCTTCAATTTGGGCCATCATTCCACCATCTTCATGCTCAATAATGTGGCAGTGATACATGAAGACACCCGGCTTGTCGAACCGAACCTTTAACCGGACCGTTTCACCAGGGTTGACGCCGACCGTGTCCTTAAAGCCGTGCTCGTTGGCGTACGGTTCGTGGCCATTGCGAGAAACCACTAAGAATTGGGTGCCGTGCATATGGAATGGGTGGACCATGCCGCCCTCCATGTCATTGGTATTG
Source organism: Levilactobacillus yonginensis (assembly GCF_964065165.1). Lineage (NCBI taxonomy): Bacteria > Bacillati > Bacillota > Bacilli > Lactobacillales > Lactobacillaceae > Levilactobacillus > Levilactobacillus yonginensis. The sequence continues at coordinate 1,269,042 of NZ_OZ061549.1, forward strand.
GTAACGTCCCATAACTCAACGTTGCCTACCTTCTGTTTGGCATCGATCCGTTGCATTTCAAATTTCTTACCGTCGATCATGACTTGTTCATCCATCCCAGACATTACGACTTTACGAATCGGCGTGTCTGGCGTCACTTCTGGGTCTGGGATATCAACCAGGTGGTCTGGTAATTTCGCTGTATCCGTCGCAAAATCATGGACTCTGAACCGAACCAATGGCACATCGTCACTGTACAGTGTGACTGTCTTACCAGGCGTGACCTTACCAAAGTCCACGATGATTTCAGCCCGTTCAGCACAGGTTAACATCAGGTGCGTAAATTCAACCGGTTCTGGCATAACCCCACCGTCGGAGGCAATCTGCGTGAATGGCAGGTCATCGTCAAAGTGTAGCCGCCATTCACGTCGGTTAGCGCCATCCAAGATACGGAGGCGAACCCGTTGGGTGGTGACATCAAAGTAAGGATTGATGGTCCCGTTGATCATTGGCGTCGGCCCTTGAACCCCGTCAGGATCGTAATCAGCGTTGTAATCCCACTGATTGTCTTCATGAAAACGCCGATCTTGTAGAACCAACGGAATGTCATCCACCCCGTAGTTCCGTGGAAATGGCAATTTGGCTTCCACGTCATCGGTCACCAACGCCAACCCGGCTAACCCGTGCCAAACCTGTTCGGCAGTTGATGGACACGGATGGGCGTGTAGCCATAACGTAGCAGCCGGTTGATCAACCTTAAAATCAATGTGACGCGTCTTGCCAGGATAAACGGGAGCGTGACAGCCACCGTCAGTATATGGCCCTGGCACGTTCAAACCGTGCCAGTGAAACGTAGTCAACTCTGGTAAACTATTTTTTAGATCAATGTGCATGGTCTTGCCCTTAGCAAACACAATGGTTTGGCCAAGTAACGAGCCGTTGTACCCCCAGGTCTTCGTTTTCTTCCCGGGCAGTAGTTGGGTTTCCCCAGCCTGAGCCTCGACCGTGTAATATGTATCCGTTGTCGTCTCTTTATCGGGTTTCAACAATGGTGGAATCCGCAACGGTTGTTGTGGTGTTTTCGGTTCTGCCAGCGGCACATACCCACCATCGTGTGTATTGTAAGCCGCCTCATCAAAGAAATAATCGGTGTAAATTGATTTTGTCATCTTAAAGGCTCCCCTACGAGTTATTTAGAACACTTACAAAGTAATCATACCGCATTCATTCAAGCGAGTAATAATAATCCGTTTGTGAAATTGCCAGGTGGACATTGCTCCCACAGCAAAAAGGCCTGAACCAAAATCGTCAGGTCTCCTTAAAAATTAACTTGATTAAAAGTTAAAATCTATAAAAATAACAATTTGAACCCCGACCAATACCAACGGACATATCGGCCAAATCACCCTAGTAGCCCCGCTGATACGACCCAAATTATCGATCCGTTCGGGCCCGCAAAGCGTAGAGAATCGTCACTGTGTCGACAATCTCTTGAAAGACAGCCCCAATGATGGCCGGAATCACCCCAAAGCTGGCAACTAGCATCAACGCAGTACAGATGAAAATTCCAATTAATACAGCCTGCTTGGCCACGCGCATAGTATCTTGTGCAATCCGTCGAGCCATATTGACTCGGGTCAAATCGTCTTTCAACACCACGGCATCGGCGGACTCACTCGCGGCCGTGGCACCATGGGCTCCCATAGCGATTCCCACGTCGGCCGTGGCCAACGATGGCGCGTCGTTGATACCATCACCGACCATCGCAACTGGTCGCTGATCAGCCGGCAATTTCGCCAGTACCGCAATTTTATCAGCAGGTAAACACTCTGCGTGAATCTGGTCAATTCCCACTTCACTAGCAATCTGCCGAGCAATTGGTTCACGGTCGCCCGAAATCATCAGCAGGTGACTGACCTGAGCATCCCGTAGTGCCGTCATGGTAGAGGCGGCTTCTGGCCGCACCCGGTCGCTAAAGCTGATATAGCCTTGATACAAGCCAGCTGCCGAAACAAACACCGCCGTCTGGTCAGGTTTGTCAACGTCTTCATCCGTTACAAAACTGGCCTTACCGACCCGGATTTTTTGACCATCGATGGTAGCTTCAACCCCTTGAGCCGTCACTTCAGTTACTTCGGTCGCGTTCAGGAGAGCCCCCGTGGTTGCCGCAACTAGTGACTGAGCTAAAACGTGGCCGGAGTGCTGTTCCGTGCTGGCAGCCAATTGAAGAAGCGTCTCCACGGTCACCGCCGAAGCAGGAACAACGCGATCAACCACCAACTTTCCCTGGGTAATCGTTCCGGTCTTATCAAACGCAAACGTATTCACCTTCGCCAGCTTTTCCAGTGTGGTCCCAGTCTTCACAATAATACCATTTCGACTAGCCCGACTCATGCCGGAAATTAAGGCGATTGGTGCCGCTAAAATCAAGGGACATGGTGAGGCCACGACCAATACCTCAGCAAACCGAACCGGATCACCCGATACTGCCCAGGCGATGCCGGCAATCACGTAAGCCAACAATGTGAACGGCACAGCGTAACGGTCCGCCATTCGAACGAACTTCGCGGGCTGTTCTTCAGCCTGTTTGACCAATCGCACAATGTTTTGGTACTGGCTGTTGCTCGCAGTCTGGTCGGCCTGTAACTGGACCGAAGCCTCCCCGTTGATACTCCCAGACATGACAGTGTTACCAATCACCTTCTCAATCGGCTGGGCTTCACCGGTCAGAGACGCCTCATTAACCGTAGTGGGCCCAGTTAAGAGAGTCCCATCAACGGGAATAACTTCACCAGGACGAACGACCAGGTGGTCTCCTACCACGACCTTCCCAACGGGGATATCCGCGAGCTGGTCAGCCACTAACCGATGGGCCGTCTGGGGTGAATTATCCAGGAGTTCTTGAAGTTCACTGTTTGCCCGTTGCGCTGCAAAATCTTCCAGCGCATCGCCCCCGGTCAACATTAATAACACAATCAAAGCGGCCCAGTATTCGCCAACCGCCAGTGTGGCCAACACTGCAGTGATGGCCAACAAATCCACCCCGAATTTACCGGACCGCAGGGTCTTGACCATGTCAATAAACATCATTAGTGCCAACAGAACTCCCAAAGCGGTCACAATCACTTGCGCCACACCAGCTTGGTGAGTAACAAATTGAAGCCATAAAGCAATTACCCCTAAAACAATGACACACCAAAACTCCCGGTACTGTCTTAAACGGCGCATGCTAGTTCCCCCTTTATAATGATTCTTATTTAGTTCGAGTATACCAAACCGTAACCGCTTTACCAATAAAGAGTGTACCTCCAGGTGGTTGGTCGACGAGCATTAACGGTGACAATCGAATCATCCGGAGTTGGGGTTACTATCAGTAGTCAGCAGAATTAGCTGTCTTCTATCACACGTTTCATCGAGATAATCTTGACAACAAAAAAGTCAGGACCTAGGCCCCGACTTAGTCGTTTCTTGCAGTTCAGTGATATCTCCCAACTGGAAGGGTACGAAATGAAACCTTAATTAGAAGTGACGACGCACCAGTGCGCTGGCACCCAACGTGGCCGTCGCTAAAGCGACACCCCAAATGCTCAGTGAAGTGGCGTTGGCTTCACGCGTCTGAGGCAACTTAGTGTTCCCTGCAGAAACGGTATGGCCACCATTTTCGGTAACCGTCGCCTTGGCTGGTTGGTGCTTCAGACTAGCAGCTTTAGCGGCAGCAGCCTTTTTAGCTGCGGCTTTCTTGGCTGCAGCCTCTGCAGCTTCCTTCTTGGCAGCTTCATCCTTTTCTTTTTGCTCACGTTCTTCTTGTTCTTTGTCGGTTTCAATACCTTCGTCAACATCGATTGTTCCGGTATTGTTGTCTTCCTCTTCTTCATCGGTTTCGTTCGTGTTCGTGTCACCACCACCAGAACCGCTGTTACCGTTAGAGGAGGAAACCTTCCCATTAGCTTCTTCGGAATTCTTGCCACCAGAGGTACCGCCACCCCAATTCATCACGGCGTTGTTCCGAAACTTATAACCAGAATCAATCAGGGAAGGGTCGGTAACCTTAGTGTAGTAGTCAATAACCACGAGGTTGTTGACTGTGTCGGTAAATGCCAGGTCAAACCCCTTGTCATTATATGTAACGTTGTAGTCGTCGCCCTCAGTCATAGCTGGCTTTTCACGCTTGTAGCTGGTTGTACTCGTCCACGTCCCATTGCTGACAGTCACGCCATGAATCAAGTCTTGGTGATCACCAATCGTATCAGTGACATCCAGGTTCTTCATTTCAAGTTCTTGACGGTTAACCAGGATCGTCCATTTGATGGTGCCATCGTCTTGTAAGACACCCTTCTTGGACAAATTGGCTTCGTCAGACACAATGTTGATCTGTGACGTGCTGTTGCCCTTATCTTTCAATTGGAACGTAACGTCCTTTTCACCAGTATCTTCGTACCGGTACTTGGTAGCTAGGTTCAACGTTAATTTATCGTTGGTCTTACCCTCAAGGGCCTCATTCATGGTAATGACGACACCAGTGTCAGAGACTACGGCGTTGCCAATGACAGTCCCATCTGTGTCATAGACTTTGAATTCATCACCCGGCGTTTTCCCTTTCAGATTCTCAGGAAAGTCCAACGTAATGGTATCCCCACTATGAATGGGGGTGTTTCCAAAATTCAAGTTGTACTGAATATCAATCGTATCTTTATGTTTGAAGTCCGGACCATTGGTCACACTTGCTGAAGTGGTGAAGTCCGCACCATTATAATTAGTGGCCGCTTTGGCCGGTATTGCCATCTGACTGACAACTAATACCAGGACCATAGCTAATAGTCCGATTATCAGTCGGTACACTTTACTATTTTTAATCAAAAAAATCCCCTCCCGAAACTTTTGCATAGACAAAGTATACGCGCCTAGGTAGTAGCTTGGCAATAGGAGCTGGACAGGTTCAGCGAACTGTGTGGAAAAAGTTTGTCCCTCGAAAAAGAACAGTAAAAAAGGGTTGAAACAAAAGTCTCAACTGAATTGAACCCCCAAGGTTGGACAGAAAGTCCAACCTTGGGGGTTTTACTATGGTTAAGTTTGATTTAGATTTTAGAATTAAGGTCGTCACTGAATATTTGAGTGGAGTTGGATCAACCTCATTGGCCAGAAAACATGGTATCAGCAAGGAAGAAACTATCCTTCTTTGGGTTAGTCGCTTCCGGAAATACGGTATAGCTGGATTGAAGCTGAAGGATCAGAAGCCAGAATATTCTAGTCAGTTCAAGGTTGATGTATTAAACTGGAGAAAACAACATCAGGCCTCGCTTCCGGTAACGGCTCTGCACTTCAATCTATCTTCGCCAAGCACCATCTGGCAATGGGAGAAGCGCTTTGAGGAGCAAGGAATCGCTGGCCTTGAACGGAAGCGAGGAAAGCCTAAAATCATGGCTAAACATAAGCAAACGAAGCCTTCAAAGAGTCGCAATAACTCCAGTACCGCCGATGAATTGAAGCAATTAAAACAAGAAAACTTGATGTTAAAGATTGAGAATGAATACCTAAAAAACTCGATGCCTTAGCTCAGAAGAAGTCAGCAGACAAGAAATCTCGCAAATAGTGACCGAGTTAAGGCAGGTCTTTCAAGTGCCCATCAAGCTCCTACTCAAGGTCGTCAAAGTACCAAGAAGTACGTATTATTACGCACGCTCACATCGTCAGCGTGAAAAACTAGATGATTCTCCAATCATTCAGGCAATCGATGAGATTCGGCAGGAGGATTCTAAGTACACCAAGAAGTATGGTTATCGACGACTAACTAAAGCCTTACAAGAACATGGATTCACAGTGAATCATAAGCGAGTCTTACGCTTAATGCATGAGCATGATTGGCTTTGTTTAGCATACAATCGCCAAAAACGTAAATATAATTCATACAAAGGAACCGTTGGTAAAATTGCGTCAAATCGGTTAAACCGACGATTCAAGACGGACCGTCCTTATCAGAAACTGGTCACAGATGTTAGTGAATTTCGATATGGTGGTATGAGTCAAAGTGAACGGGTCTACTTAGAACCAGTCATTGACCTCTTCTCAGGCGAAGTATTGGCTTTCAACATCAGTGACCATCCGACAGTAGAGTTCGCTTTAAAACCGCTTAAAGAAGCCTTAGAGAGATTGCCAAAATTAGGCTATCGAACAACAGTCCACACGGATCAAGGCTTCCAGTACCAACACAAATTCTGGCGAGAAACACTCAAAGAACATCGCGTATTTCAAAGTATGTCACGCAAAGCAACTTGCCTAGACAATGCGTCAGTTGAATCATTCTTCCACATCATGAAGGTCGAAGTTATGGATGAACATTTTGAGAACAAGGAAGACTTGACTCAAGCTATGACTGAATGGATCAACTTTTACAATAAACGTCGGATCAAAACAAAACTGGATGGCAAGTCCCCGGAAAAATACCGGGAACTCGCCATCCAGAAGGCAGCGTAAATTCTGTGTCCAACTTTAAGGGTTCACTTCAACCCTCGTTTGCGCTCCGACCATACATGGTCGAAACGTGCGCTAAAAGACAATCTCACACAAACCAAGACCTAGCAGATACGAGTTCCTAACGTTTGCATTTCCTTTTTTAAGTCTAAATCAGATTTTTCTTCAGCCGTGTAGGTAATTAGGCCCACCGCGCTGTCCAAAATTCCGGAGTCATCACGCAGCGACAACTGATTGAACACCCGATCCAGAATCAACCCGTTGCTGAGATACAGTTCCGTATCAGCATTGGTAAACAGTTGCAGTCCCAAGTTGTTTTCTAAGGGAATGGCATAATCGGGATCACTGTCGGTCAACGCCACAAACTGAAATTTATCTCCAATGGCACAGGTCCCACCAACCGTAGAGTACCGGTTGGAACCATCATCCGTCGTTAATAAGAGCACGGCGTCCGACTGAACGTTCTCTGCCAAATAAGCCTGTGCTGCATCCTTAATCGTGATTTTCATGATTAATTTCCCTCTTTCCTGCCAACCAACTGTCAGTTAATTGTGCACAACTATTTATACCTTTTTAATGGGAACTTGTAAACTGATTAGCTCAGAGTGTGTCTGTAGGCGCTTAGTTCGTGAGCATTTACGGTGACAGGCAGCTCTAATCCCACACTTGGATTATTTGTTTGCTGTTAAGCGGAGCGAACTGCCCACTGACGCACGTTTCGGCTAGATAAATGTGAAGACAAGAAAACGGGCCTGAGTTAATCCCCGGACCCGCATAATTTGCTTAACAAATTTAACGCAATACTGACTATGTTGCCATTTTTCAAGCAGCAAGCTTACTCACAGTAGCTGCAGGTCGGCCAGGGACTGGCCGATCGGAAGCGGATCAACGTCAATCACGGTTACTGCTCATACCCACGTTTGATCAGAGCAACCACCTCATCCTCCGACAAGTTCAGCTTCTGTGCCTCACTGGTGAACCGGCTGACATAGCGATCAAAAAACTCTGCCCGCCGCTTCTCACGAATGCTTTCTGCAGCCGTGGCCGTAACAAACATACCGACGCCCCGCCGCTTTTCAATAACCCCGGCAGCGACCAGTCGATTAATCCCTTTGAGCACCGTCGCTGGATTGATATGAAATTCTTTCGAGATTTCCGTTGTCGACGGAACCTGTTCACCCGCCCGGTAGATGCCGGTAAAAATGGCCTCTTCAACCTGTTCGGCTACTTGTAGGTAAATGGGTTCCGGACTATCAAAGTTAAAATTCATAATCATCCTACATTCTGTATAAACTCGTTTTGTCGTTACTTAACCGCGGCCTTAGGTAAGACGATCCGCCAATAAAGAACCAACGTAATCAGGTAGTAAATGGCGTACAGTCCTAAGAAAATCGCGAAGGTGCTCCCGATGCCCAGGTATGGGCTCATCGGCGATTGCATCAGTGGTTTGAACATTTGCAGACCGAACAAAACATCAATTATACCCATGATACCAGGAATCAAGAATAAAATCCCAATTTCTTTTGCGATTCCCGACCGCATCAGCTGGTAACGAACCCCAACTTTGTAGAGCATCCGGTAACGTCGCTGGTCCCCAGGAGCGCCGGACAAAATCTTGAACATTAGGCAGGAGGCCAGCATGGCCAGGAAGGCAATTCCCAGGAAGTAGCCCATAAATTCCAAGCCACCGAAGAACCCGGTCATCATTTCGTACGACTGATAACTACCAATCGTCATTTCGGTTGGTTGGCGGAATCGTTGCCGTTCCAATTTAGCCAGCTTTTTAATTGTCGGCGTATCTCGCTGTAGGTCTTTAACCCGCACCGTCGTCACCGTGGTCGTCTTTCCTGACTGCTCAGCGAATTGACTAGCCGACATAATTTTGGGCGTCAACATCCGCTGAGACGTTGTGGCTAACCCCAAGAAATCAATATCAGTGGGGCCAGTCTTCTGAAATTTCTTAATGGATTCCGTGACGTAACTGGTCTTCACGTTATCACCAGTGGTCATTTGCAGTTGTTCAAAGGGGTGCTTAGCTAATTCAGCCGCGTTATAGTAAACCATCTTCCCTTGACGTTTTTGCGTGTAGGTCGCTTGGTGACTAATATCCAGGCGATCAATTAATCGCTGTTCCTGCGCCGTCTTATCGTGAATAGCAATGGTATAGGCACCGAAATTACCCGCCATCATTGGTAATTGGCGGTGGTAGCCGGAACCGACCGTTATCGCCCCAAGGGCCATGGCAAACAGCAGTGAAACAATCGTCAACATCCGCGTGTAGTTGTGAACCCGGAAGTTTAACTGACCTAATAGGAAGCTATTCAAATGTTTCTTAGCCCAAGCCGTCTTGCGTAACGACCGAATAAACATTAAGATGGTCGCTCTGAAGAGAAGATACGTTCCCAACGTAATTGTGACCAGTGCCAGCGGAATAGCTGCCGTCTGCAGAACCTTAATGGCCGCCAAAGCCCAGTACCCGATAGCTAGTAGAATCAGCCCCAGTACCCCAGCAACTGCTTGCCGGAATGGCTTAACTTGTGTTTGATTTGCCTGTTCGTCACTATGCAGTAATTTCAGGACGGTCGTTCTGGTCAGGCGAATCAGGTTGAACAGCGATGCCAAGATGAAAAGTCCCACGTACAAGATTGCCGTGGCTATAATGGCTGGTACGTAAAAGGATGTCAAATGTGCCAGGTGTAAACCTAAACTATCTAGTAGAAAACCGACTAAAAATTTACTCATCAATAAGCCTAAGACCAGCCCAATTGCCGTGGCGACCATTCCTAGAATCAATGTTTCTAAGAAAACCAATTCCCCGATGCGCTTGCGTTTGGCACCCAACATCATGAATAATCCGTAGTCGTGCTGTCGCATGCTGAGGAGGAAGCTGTTGGCATACATGATATAAACGACGGTGATCAAAATCAACAGAACCGCACCAAAACCAAAAATCAGGCTGGCAGATGAAGCGACCGCGTTGGCTTTGATGAAGGCACGATTGGTTGCCAGGTTGGCAAACATATAGAAGATGGCGGCCGACATGGTCAGACCTGCCAGTAAGACCAGGTAGTCGCGACGGCGGTTCTTGATCCCGGCTAATGCTAATTTTCCTAACATGCTAATCCCCCTACTCGTTGAAAGTGCCGAGTTCGTTTAAGATCTCTTGGTAAAAGGCACTCCGGTCTTGATTTTCTCGCCGCAACTCTGAACCAATCTGGCCATCTTTGATGAATAGAATACGTTGGCAGAAACTAGCGGAAAACGGATCATGGGTCACCAGGAGAACCGACATGGCTTGTTTCTGATTGATGGTCGTCAACAAGTCCAACAGTTCCCGAGCACTCGTCGAATCCAACGCCCCAGTTGGTTCGTCCCCCATTAAAATTGACGGATGGTGGACGATTGCCCGTGCTGCAGCCACCCGTTGCTTCTGACCACCGGACAGTTCCGCTGGATACTTCTGCAATAGGTCAGCGATGGACAGCGTCTCCGCCACTTCATGAATGGCTTGGTCCATGACTCGTGATGACGTACCTTTGAGGGCTAGTGGTAGGCCGATATTTTCTTCCGCCGTCAGGCTTTCCAACAGATTAAAATCTTGAAAAATAAATCCAACTTCTTCGGCCCTAAAGTCAGCCAGCTGGTTGCCCCGCATCTTGGTGACGTCGTGGCCGTTGACGATGACATCGCCCTTAGTTGGTGTATCGAGCGTCGACAGCATGTTTAAGAGCGTGGTTTTCCCGGAACCAGATGCGCCCATAATCCCGACGAATTCCCCTTTGGCCACCTGAAAGTTGATGTCTTTAAGTGCCTTGTACTGGCGTTCATTAGCTTTACCATACGTCTTTTCCAGGCCAGCAACACTGACGACTGCATTTGATGTTGTCATTTTTAAATCCCCACTCTTTCTCGTTCGTTGGTTAGTTACTTGTGTAATTAACTATAACGGTTGGCGAGAAATTGTCAACCACCATTTGCAAAAAAAATTGTCAAACCTAGCAGAGACGCTCCACGAGAAATTCGTGATTATTCGGTGTACACTGGTACTTGTAAGCTTTAAATCTGACACAAAAGGAGCTTTTTTGATGAAACAATTAAATTTAGGTGGCACATCCTGGCAAGCCTCCGCAGCCGCTTTAGGGATCATGCGGATGGGCACCCTCAACGTCGATGACGCCGTAAAAGCCCTCCAAGCCGCTCACGAAGCGGGTATCAACTATATTGATTCCGCTGACATCTATGGGGGTGGACTCTCCGAAGAAACCTTCGGTAAGGCCCTCAAGGCTTCTGACCTGAATCGTGACGACTTCTACATTCAATCTAAGGGTGGCATTATCTTAGACCCTGCCCGGAGTCACGACGGTTTGGTCTTCGGCCAGCGCTACGATTTCTCCAAACAACACCTATTAGACGCCGTGGATGGCATCTTGGAACGGATGGGGATCGACTACCTGGATGCCTTTCTGTTGCACCGACCAGACCCACTGATGGAACCCGCGGAAGTTGCAGACGCCTTTGATACCCTGCAACGAGCTGGTAAGGTCCGTCATTTTGGGGTTTCTAATTTCAACGTCCAACAGTACTTGATGCTGCAGGAAGCCGTTAATCAGAAATTGATGTTCAACCAACTTCAATTCAGTGCGGCCCACTCCCAGATGATCAGTGAAGGCTTACAGGTCAACATGGACAACTCACCAGTTGCCACTGATGGTGGCATGTTAGAGTTTGCTCGGCGAAAGAACATTACCATCCAGGCCTGGTCCCCATTCCAGTATGGCCTGTTTGAAGGCATGTTCATCAACGACCCGAAGTACCCTGAATTGAACCAAAAGTTGCAAGAACTCGCTGACAAGTACGGCGTTTCTAAGAATGGTATTGCTACCGCTTGGATTCTCCGGCACCCAGCCAACATTCAGGTTCTACTCGGTACCATGAATCCAGACCACATCAAGGATAGTGCGGCCGGTGCTGACGTTAACCTGACGAAACAGGAGTGGTATGACATTTACCTGTCTGCCGGCAACATCTTACCTTAATAAAACACCTTTAACCAACCTAGGCGTCATCCGAAATCTTTCTGTCAAACTGACTCAAAGATTCCGGATGACGCCTTTTGTTTCTACTAGAATCCTTGTATAACGGGAATTGCAACGCTAAATCACCGCCATAAAATTATTTATTGAAAAGGGTTGCACTTTGGCTATTTGGTGTTAAACTAAAGGTGTTCTTAAGGGCGAGTGATTACTCGCTCGACAATCAAGAAAGGGGATTATAATCATGTTTACCACTACTTTTTGGATTTTAGCTATTTGGTTAATTGTCAACGGTGTTTGGACCTGCTTTGCCACCAACAACCAGCAGCTGATGAAGTGGTTCGGTTGGATCAACGTGATTGCAATCATCGCTGGATTCTGGGTATTCTACGGTGCAGCTAGTGTTGCCGCACTTGGCGGCTGGTTCACTGCCGTTAACTGGGTCAATGTGATTCTGGCCATCATCCAAATCGTCTTTGCCTACCGGAAGATGACTGCCAAGAATTATTAGTGAATAAGTGTGGTGGCTAAAGCTACTGAATGATCTCGTCCTAGTCTAGGTGACTCGTGTTCTGACATTCAGCAGGCGTTCCTCCTTCAAACTCATGCACCTCTAATCCAATCAATTCGATTGCTGAAAAAACCGGCGTGTCTACTGCGAGACCACGCCGGTTTTTTCTACGGGAAATAAGTCGCGAATTCCCGAATTGCCTGCTAAGATAGACTTAACTAGAAACTACAAAGGTGGTAAAGTCATGGCGAACAAAAAAATCTTGGATAAGTTTCCAGAAATCGTTCAGGCCAACCCGGAGCTGACCCAAAAACAGAAGGATGTGTTAATCGCTAGCATTCGTCTGTTTGCTGAACAGGGGTACGCGAATACCAGTACCCACCAGATTGCGGTGGCCGCCCACCAGTCAGAGGGCACCATGTTCAAGCACTTTAAGTCGAAGGCTAACATCCTACGCGTGGCTCTGGATCCCGTGATCAAGCAACTCATCCCTGATGTGGAAGCGGAGTTCAAGCGGGAATCGTTGCAGCATACTAGTGCCAGTCTCCACGAATTTCTCGACTTTTTCGTCCGGAATCGCATGGCCTTTGCTGCAGAAAATCAGGACGCCATCAAGGTCTTCTTCAGTGAACTTCTATACAATGAAGACCTGCGGCAGAAGTTTATTGAAACTGCCCGTAATGAATTGATTGCCGCCTTTCATGACACCATCGTGGAAATGCAGCGTCGTCACGTCATGATTGACTGGCCATTTAACGAAATTTTCCGGTACATCATCGCCGTCATTGTCGGTTACGTGGTCGACCGCTACGTCCTCTTCCCTGAACGCGAGTGGGACGACGATGTCGAGGCGAAATATTTAATTGCCGAACTTGAAAAAGTATTACAGCCCTAGTCATGGGTAAGGTTGAGAGAAAGCTCTCAGCCTTTTTATTTCTCAACTTTTAATACTTACTACTTGCCTTTTGGTGCTTCCTGCCCAGTTGGGGCGTTGTTCAACGTCCACTGGAAGGTGCCGTTGTAATCGCCCTGTGCAGCTCCGGCTCCCACGTTTAGGGTTGGTCCGGTGGTGGCCCCCCAGGTACCAGAGATATTTGTCTCGACATCATCCCCCGCAGTCATCTTGTGGGCCATAACCACTCTAGCATTTTCATCCAAGACAGCCGGTTGCTCACCCTTTTGGGCAAACAGGATATTTCCGTCCAGCGTCTTGCTGAGGTCATTCCCAACGTGAAATGGTTTAAGTAGGGAAACGGTCACTAACCACTGACTGTTTTCGTCACGGTCATCGTACACACCGAGATTCCAGTTGTTCGGTTCCCGACCAACCAATTGGCTGTTTCCCGTCAGTTGCGTTGATGTGAAGGCCGGCTTGTCAGGTAAGGCTGAGAAGTAAACCTTACCCGGCTCACGCGTAATCACATAGTCCACCGCCTCAGAGGCCGAAGCATCCTGGCCACCAGTTGCCTTTAAAGATAAATGATTCTCACTCTGGTTCAGCAGTTCCGCCGGAATCGTCCATTGGTAGTGACCGGGCGTTGAATCGCCGGCAATCGCGGCCTGGGTAACTTCCTTGGTGACATCTTTCCCGTTCAACGTTGCCGTGATTGGATACTTAGCGGCCTCAGCCGCGGTGGCAAATGCCTTGCCGTCATTGGTCAAGCTGGCTTTCACTGTGGCATCATCCCGATGTTTCACGGTCTGATTGGTCTCCCCCAACGCAGCCAGTTTCAACTTCACAGCATCTTGCACCTTGAAGCTGGGCTGCTTTAAAGTCGTCTGGTAGTTAGTCCCGTAGAACCGACTCGTCGTGCCTGGCACAACTGGATCGGCGTTATGGTCTTTGACCGTTCCCGTAATTGAGACAGTCGCCGTTTTATGATTCTTGCTTAACGTTTGGGTCCACGCCTTGTTGAGCGTCGCTTGGCCATTCAAGTCGCTGTCATTAAACGGATCACTCTGAGCACCCCAGTCATAGCTGACGTCACTACCACTCGTGGTCCATTTAAGTTGGGTAGGTAGCGGAACATTCATGGTTAGTGGTTGAATTTCCTGCTCACGCTCATTTTTATTTACCGGCTGCTTGTAGGTAAACTTGTATTGATACTTGACCTTGTGACCACTAATCACGGTCTCGCCTTCAGCAATCGGTTTACCAGTGGTCTCATCAGTTAAGCTAACTTCTGGAACTACCCGGTCTAAACTATCGGGATCATCAATGACGACAAAGCCATTTTCACTTCTATCCGGGTCTGGGTTATTTACAGTTTGATTAGCCGTTCTACCAAAGTTGGAACCGGTAAATCCCCAGAAAACATCCCCATTGCTAGCTGGCGCAATCAGTTTCGATGTATCAATTTTGATTTCATCCCGAATAACTTTACTCTCATTCTGCTTCTTACCAGTCTGAGCATCCACGTCATCATACTGATACGTCATTGTTTTATTTTGCGCATCCCAATCTAACGTAACGTGGTGCCATTGCCCGTCATTAAATCCCTCTAACACCTTGGGTTGAAAATGCTTCATTGAATAATAATGACGCTGATACGAGTCAGTGAACATATGGTAGGTATCGTTATCCCCCGGGTAACCACTCGCAATATGTGGACCAGTCAATTCTGGGACTGAATCCCCATCAAGATCAAACCCCTGCAAGGCATTGTAAGCTTTAGAACGATTTGAATGCGTATCGAATTCTAATGCCCAACTCGTCTGAATTGCTTTTGAAGCAATATTTTCACCTTCAATTCCCCAAACCCCTAATGATTCGCCACTTCCAGAAAGTTGTTTATCCTGAAGATAGCCGTCCTTTCTGCTGTTTTGTAGAACAAAGGCCATTCCTTCCCCAATTTGATCAATAGGTTTATCTCCAAAGTGTAACCACATTGAAAAATGGGCATTCTTATAAAGATTTAATCGGTTAGATGAATCCACTTTAGACCAAATCGCCCCCTCCTGTTCTTGCTTTCCATTCTCCGTTAACTTCATAATTGAATTGGGAACCCACTTTGATGAGCTAAATAAATTGCTATCATTCGTAAGTGCACGATCACTTAAATCTGAGCCGTCGACACGTTTGATTTTGCGAGTTCTAAACACATTATGACTGGACTTCTCATCTGTCCCTTCAAGCAACATCACGCCCTGTGGTGCCGTCTTTAACGCATTATCTAAATCTGCATCCGCATGCCCCAGAATCGTCTGGGCACTTGTCAATGTCAGTCCGGTTACGCCCGCAACCGCCAGTCCAATTAACCACCTTTTCACAATAATCTCCTCCCATTTATCATCTAAAGTGAATTATACAGGTGTCAATGGACAATGGTGTATAATATGTGCCATTATGACAATTTAAATAGTTTGTCTGTTATGGAAACGTTTACGAACGCTGTTAACTCAGTATATCCTTATGGCGCGTCATAAAGTTCCCAGGTCAGTTGCCCTGCGTACTCACCCCTGACCGCATCACTGTTAACATTCAACATTAGTCCCTCGTCCGCAGCCCATGACCGTGTGACATCAATTTCTTCTCCTTTGGGTGAAGTTGGTATGAGAAAAGCTTCGCCGGTTTTAAGATGGGTCGTCTGCTTCTTCTGCACCCAGGCCAAGTTCCCAGATAATTGACGCTGCTCCGTCGTGGCAAACGGTTCAGACAACCGCACTGTCAGCTTCCAGCCCCGGCCAGCCTCACGCGTGTCCCGGACCTTCAATCCCCAGTTCAGGTGACGCTGAACCAGCTGGCGATTACCCGTCAGTCGCGCGGCTTTAAACGTACTATCCTTGGGCAATT
Source organism: Levilactobacillus yonginensis (assembly GCF_964065165.1). Classification (NCBI taxonomy): domain Bacteria; kingdom Bacillati; phylum Bacillota; class Bacilli; order Lactobacillales; family Lactobacillaceae; genus Levilactobacillus; species Levilactobacillus yonginensis. The sequence goes on from NZ_OZ061549.1 coordinate 1,284,826, forward strand.
GAGTGAATTGTAACTGCCCCGCTCGTTTAATCACTTGCACGCTAAACGGCCGCCTGGTCACGTTGCCATACCCATCGTCAGCTGAAATAGTCACAACATTCTGGCCCATTTTAAGACTGTCATGCGGAAGCGTCACGTGGAAATCTCCCGGTTGACTGCCCGGTTGCCGGGCTTGCGTAACTTTGGGCTGCATCACGATCCGGTTATTCAGCGTCACCTTTACGTGACTGTTATCCCACTCCTCATGGGTCAACGGGTCACCACCATTAGTCAGCCGGCCAGCAATCAGGGTATGTTGTTCAGCCACCGTGTGTATCTCACTCTTACCCAAATTATCCACTCGTAGATCAGACTGGCCATTAATCAAATACGGTATCGTCGCTGAGGGACTTCGATAGTCTGGTCCGTAAAAATTCCCAATCACCGAAGGCATCCGCAACAACCGACTAGTCGGTCGAACAGTGCCTTCAATGCTCACGAGGATGGTATTTCTGGCGTGTAGCACATTAGCCGTCATTGATTGCTTCAATTGATACTGAAAACGGTCGCCCTGCAAGGTCCGCTCCTCAAAAAAAATGTCATCTGCCATCTGTAGGGCCACCTTTGCCCGGCGCCACTTGATTTCCTTAGGCAACGGGACATCAATTTTCACTCCGGCTAACTCAGTTTTGCCCGTGTACCGGGCCCGGAAAGTGTAGCGGACCCGGTGGCCCGGATCAATTTTGTCGCCCGCCCGCAGCAACCGGCCGCCCTCTTCCATACTGTGCAAGCCGGTCACATCCCGCACGACGGCAGGTAACTTATCAAATTTGGGGGTGTCGCTCAACTGGTCCACGACCACCAATCCGTTCTCACTTCCAGCCGCACTCGTTGCCCCGGTCACGCCCCAGAACACGCTGTTCGGCACGCTCCCGTTCACCGCAAACTGTTGCTGGTCAATCCGTACCTGCCCGGCTAAATAATCATCCTTACTCTGAAAGTTACCCGCCGCATCCTTGTCATTCAACTGATAGACCAGCACACTTTCCTGAGCTTGCCACTTCACGGTCAAATGGTGCCAGCGACCATCCGCCAAATTACCGACTGGCCGCGGTTGGGTCGGTCTCAACCCATAATAGTGCTGCTGAGCGGATCCCAGGCGAACGTAACTACTGGCCATCCCCGGATACCCGTGATCCACGTGCATCCCGTTGGGGATCGTCGGATCACCATCAAAGAAACCGTGCATCCCCGGCAACGGTGTCCGATTCACGTGCGTATCAAACTCCAACGCCCAGCTATTCTGAATGGCTGACTGGGCCACCGCTAATGGCTCGGTCACTACGGGCGTCCTATCCGCTCCCCACACCCCCAGAGACTGACCAGCGTGGGACTGGGCACTAGCCTGTTGCGGTGCATTATGCAAAACGAAGGCCAACCCGTCGGCCGCCGCCTGACCCTTATCCCCAAAGTACAACCAGAGACCAATCTTCTTGTCCTGCTTCAAATTTAATTTAGCCTGAACTGCGTCCTGACCACCATCCTGCGACCAAACGGACCCCGCCTGATTAGGCGCCGTTGCGGGTTGGTCTCGGGTAATCAGGGCAATTGACTTGGACATACTTGGTGAATCCAGCAGTTCTGCTGAATTTTGTGGTGCCTGTGTCGTAAATAATTTATCCAGTGGTAAGCCCACCGGGGCGGTCCGCACGGCGTGAGCCAAATCTGTGTTATCCGCTGCTTGGGCCGTGACCCACTGGCACCCCAAGCCACAGACCACGGCCAGTACCATCAAAAGTGATTTCATGTGTGTTGCTCCCCCTGCTTTAACTTTCGGACACAGATTATACAGAGACCGGTCAAGCCACACACCTTAAATGCTCGAATATAATTATTAAAATATGTAGTTAGTTGTGGCAGCGCTTACAATTGGTGCCAAAAAACGGGTAGCCTAGGTCTCAACCCCAGGCTACCAGCCAGGTCACGGCTATTTAGTGACCTCATTTTACATAATGTCTAAATTCGATTGAATTTCTTCACTAAACGCTTCACCGGCCGTGCCAGCTTGATCAAGCCCAAGGTCAGGCCGATGCTGATGGCCACCATCCCAGCGCCGAAGACGGGCGTCCAACTCAAACCAAATTGGCTCGTCACCTGACCACCAATACCGGATCCCAGCGCGATTCCCACGTTGAAGGCCGCAATATTCAGGGCCGACGCCATGGTAATGTCGTTGGGCGTGTTCTTTTCAGCTAACTGAACAATGTATAGCTGTAAACCTGGTACGTTCATGAAGGCAAAGAACCCCATGAACAGCACCGTCAGAAGGCCTAGCCAATGACTACCAGACGTAAACGTCAGGACTAGCAACGTCACGAACAGGCCGGTAAACATCTTCAAGAGCGCAGCCAACGGCTTGGCATTGGCCCAACGACCACCCAAAGTATTACCAATCGCAACCATCAACCCGTAAACGACCAGGATAATGACCACGGCACCAGCCGACCACCCCATCTTCTGTTCCAATAAGGGTGAAAGGTAGGTGTACGCCACGAAAGTTCCCCCGTAGCCCAGCGCCGTGACTAACAGGGCTAATAACAGTTGCGGATTACCTAGTACCCGCAAGATACCCTTGGCAGTAGCCTTGCTTGGCAATGGCAGGTTCCGGGGCACTAAAATGTAGTCCGCAATCAACCCGATCACACCAATCACACTAATGAAGATAAAGGACCAGCGCCAGCCACCAAGCTGACCGATCATGGTCCCCATGGGCACCCCGGTCACCGTGGCGACCGTCAAGCCGGTGAACATCACAGCGATGGCCGATGCCCGTTTGGAAGGAGCCACCACGTCCGCCGCAATTACGGACGCCACGGTCATGAAGATTCCGTGAGCCAGCGCGGCGATGACCCGACCAGCCAACAAGACGATAAAAGCCGGAGCAAAAGCCGCAACTAAATTTCCTAAAATAAACAGTAACATGATGATCACCATCAAGGTGTGCCGGTTAATCTGCCCGGTCAGCAACGTCATCAGTGGCGCACCGACCATAATACCCAGTGCGTAGACGGACACCGTCATGCCGGCCTGGGCCATGCTGACGTGGAAGCTCTGAATCAGTAACGGAATCAGGCCGACGCTGATGAATTCCGTGGAGCCGATGGCAAAGGCGCTAACGGCCAGTGCCAGTAAAGTCAAGGTTGGTGAAATTTTCTTAGTCATAATGACCTCCTCGTTTTTCGTTTGCTAACGTGATAAGTATTGATTATACTGGTTAGTAACCTGAGTACAAGAACCCACTTTAAAGTGCGATACCCACCAAAAGGTAACTATTAGATAGGAGGCCGTTTCATGCCCACAAAAACGTATCACATTGGTGTTGAAGCCACGATGGAAATTATTGGTGGCAAGTGGAAATCCATTATTCTCTGCCATCTCCGCCACCAAACCATGCGCACCAGCGAATTGGCCCGGGCCATTCCGCAGATCTCACAAAAGATGTTGACACAACAACTGCGTGAACTGGAAGCAGCTAATATTGTGACCCGTCACGTTTACAAGCAAGTTCCCCCCCGGGTCGATTACGCGCTCACCGATTACGGCGAGTCACTGTCTGGCATTCTCCATGAGCTCTGCGTTTGGGGGGAAGATAATATCGATCGGCGGCAGGCTGAGGGTGAGGAGATCACCCTGTTAAGTCGCGACGATGTCTAACGGTTGATGGATAATGGTCGCCTCCGGCTGTCAGGGCGGGTGCTAGCTGTGGGGACCGCCTGCGGCCTGAGAAACGTCCTCCGGCTCGACTGGAAGCCTTGGTCAAATCGCCAAGTCTCCCAGCTCGTCCCGTGTTCTAACCTCGGAAAATTCACCGAGCTAAGAACACCGTCACGGCCAGCACCCGCCCTGACAACCTGCGGCTACGGTAGCGCATTGACGTTAGACCAGTGTTCACCGTCAAACTTGGCTTGTCACTGATTCCACTTAACTAGATTTCAACCTCATAGTTACCAAAAAAGTAGTTGATTACTTTGGATGCTACCATCCTTAGTAATCAGCTACCTTTTTTGGGTTGAATTTGAACCGCAACTACGTGTAGTGATTCTCAGAAGTCTTTTTGTACCGCGGTGTTAGGTATGTATCCGTCGCATCCTATCCTGCTTAAGGGCAAATTTTTTATTGGTGATATGGCTGTGAAATTACCTCGAACGTTAATCTCAGCACGACCGCTGCTAGTGGCTTTACTTCTTAGGAATCCAAGCTGTCATCTTACCCATCTTGGTGTAATGACCGCCGCCATTCGGATAATACGTGACAAACTGTAGCCTTTTACCAACTTGATGAATCCGAACCTTGTAGGTCTTATTTGAGTACATGGTTTCAATTCCTTTAAACGTATAGTAGTGTTTGCTGGTCTTCTGATACTTTACCTTCCCCATGACGAAGGGATCCGCAAAAGAATATGCCGAAAAACCCTTCTTGGTGATTTTTACACCTTCTGGTGCTCTAAAAGCATTCTGACCCTTCCCAACCGTTATCTTGTGTTCCCATTTACCGCGTAAAACCTTGGGCGTTCCCTGGTGCCACTTGGCTGCACGAGCGGTAGTTGGTTGATTAATTGCCAATGGCAGACCAACTGAAAGGCTCACGACAACGAGGGCTAACATCTTCTTCATAACTTCAGCTCCTTCTAAAAAAAAAAAAACTCGACAAATTAAAAATGATATTAATGATATTTATCACCAACATCGTTAATACACCTTAGTTTACATCATTCTATATTTTATATAAATATATTTCACGCTAATGTGATACATGATACTAATCGACAGAACCACCGCCACCAAGCCATGCTGGTCAGCAAGTAGGCAGCCAAAAAGTGTTCATTAATTATCTCTACTACAAAAGATCAACCAACTATTGGCCACACGTCATCCCCAATAAATATCCCGTATTCAAATCCAACGAGTGCGGTAGCCGACGGGTGGCAGGGGTGGGGCTGGCTGTGTCGATGGTGTTAGGCCGGGCGATTTTTTCCCGACCTTACACCATGGGACGGGTTGGGAGACTTGGTGGGGTATCCAAGGCTTCCAACCGAGGGCCAAGACCGCTCCGCAGGCTTGGTCCGGTCCCCACAGCCAGCGCCGCCCCTGACGCCCGTCGGCGGCAATCCCTTCACACATCTCAGATTCCAACGATTTTTAAACCACAGATGAACTTTATTACCGGATTAAACGGTTGGCGCGTTAAATTAACGCAAAAACTTACTGAACTTCCCCCTTGAAAGGTCTATAATTATTTTTATTGCTATTTAAGATTGTTAATTTAATTAACGGATCTGGGGAGAGAATGTACTATGCACTTATTCATCAATATTGTGCCGCAAGATCAGTTGGATTGGGAACGTTTAACTACGCTCATCAGGGAAATTACCGACCAACACTTTGCAGCCATCACTTTAAACTTACAACTGCCCACGGACCAGCAGCTAACCGACGACCAGACTCGTCAGGCGGACGCTTGGTCCCTTACCCAAAACGCCCAGCCCCAACTCAGTGACAACGAGACGACCCTCCTGAACTTACGTGAGACGGATCACTTGTTGCCGGGTGCCTTCCAGCAATGGGCACAAGTCATCACTCAACACGCCAACAGCCTGGTCAGCTTGGCAACATTTGACAGCGCCGAACCAGTGGCCGACCAAATTACCAACTACCTGGCCGACTACCAAGATAGCAACACCCACCTAACGCTACAACAACTAGCCGGTGACACGCCCGTGACCAACACGACCACCCTGTGGGCCCTCCAAAGCTACAGCGTTCAGGATAATCTGCAAACGCAACGCCTGTTGAGCCAGCGACTACGGTTAACTGGGCTCTTACTACCCAAAGCTCTTCTGCGCGCCGACCTACCACTGGTTTCCCTGGCCCAAACGCTCACGGTCCTGCAGAACTCGACCGATGTCGTTCGGCTCCACGTGCCAACGTTAGCGCGCCAAGCTTGGTCTGCCACCACCCCCCTGGCATGGTTGGATCAGCTACAAAGCATTACGGTCAGCGACCTCGACGTCAGCTGGCAACCGGTCTTCACAACCTACGCCCAAAATCAACTTAATACCCTACTCGACGTTGCGGGTCGTCACGCTCTGTCATCTTCGGTTCATTTACAACTCTTACAACGGATCAAACATTTGACCATTCAGCCAACGCGCCGATGGTCCCGTCTCGGTCTCCTACAGCTCGTGTCGCCCCGTATGGCGCACCGGCTGTTCTACTAGGAGGTGACCTGATGAAATTTAGTCTGATTACCCCCGTTAAACCCGAAGAACTGGCACAACTACAGGCCCTCAAACGTAACTTAGAGGCCCAAACGACTCAGGACTTCGAATGGCTGATTGCCACGACGCTGCCAATTGACAGCAGCCAACCCGAGTGGCAAGCCGACTTTGCCATTCACGTGGTCACGCCAGCTACGGCGACCATTGGGAGCGCTCGTAACGCTGCCCTGGCTGCCGCGACCGGCGACTGGCTCGTGTTCGTCGATAGCGACGACTACCTGTTGCCTAACGCGCTCACCGAAATGGCGGCCAGCCAAGCACTGACGGCCACCACCATGGCGGACCTCAACCAGTATGCCACCTACGAGCCTCACGTATCCTTCACCAATAGTCTCACGCCGGATGCGGCTCGCGATAGCCTGCCCAAATGGGGTGGTAAGAAACGCCACGCACCTAAGAACCGAGCCCTCAATTTAACGCCTGAACTGGCGGCAGCTCTGCCCGCTGATTTACCAGCTGTAGCCCAAAATTGGCTGCAGCATAAGACGCGGCTCTATCAGGGTGAACAACGTTGGCAAGCCTTTGACCGCCAACTTAAAATCAGTGGTAAGGTCATCAGCCGCGAATTGGTGCAACAAGCCAAGTTAACTTTTGACGCAACCAACGCCCTGTATCCGGACTATCATTTCCTAACTCAAGTCATGGCCCGGACCTCCCGTTACGTCGTCCTGGCCAACCCCACCTACATTCGAGTTCGGCACAATGATCCCATCAACTCACCGGCCGTTCACCAGCTAGAAGTCCCTAACCGTTGGCATCTGCGAGTGGCAGCCTGGGAAGCGGGTCTCACCGATCTGACCGATAGCGGCCTCCAAACGGCCTTTAGTGCCTACACGCTTCGTCGCCTGCACCGGTACCTTTTTCAGGCGCTGGCTACCAGCACACCGGTGACCGTGGCAGACGTGGCCGGCCTCATGACGCAACTACAGCATTACCTGCAAGGCGTCGCGCCAGTCGCCTTTAACACGACACCCCGCTTCAGTCGTCAAATCTTACGCAAAATCCAGCACACCGGCAAACTCCCCCAAACACGAATCAACACGCTAGTGCGGCTACGCCAATTGAACCGAGTCGTCCGTCACCGGGGCCGTGGGGTCACGCGTTTGGCGTATACCTGGTGGTTTACCAAACTCCCGATCAAACCACGGACGATTCTCTACGAATCCTTCCTGGGTCGGAACTTTTCCGACAGTCCCAAGGCTATTTACAACTACCTACAAAAAAATTACCCCGGTCGTTTCAAGCACGTCTGGATCATGAACCCAGATGTAACCGAAACACCAGCGGGTCAGCCAAATACCAAGGTGGTCAAACGCTTTGGTTGGCGCTACATGTACTACCTGGCAACGGCTAAATTTCAAGTCATCAACATGCGCCAACCCAAGTGGTTCGTCAAACGCCCGGGGACGCGTTTCCTGTCGACTTGGCACGGAACACCACTGAAGCATCTCGTCTTCGACATGGACAACGTGGCCAGTGCTAATCCACTGTACAAGGCCATTTTCTACCAACAATCCCGTCAGTGGGACTACCTAGTCACGGCTAACCAATTCTCCGTGGACGTCTTTGAGCACGCCTTCATGTACCCCACCCAGCAGATGTTGCCGTCGGGTTACCCCCGCAACGACATCCTCAGTGCTCCGGACAAGGATGACCGTGCGCACCAAATTAAGGTCAAACTGGGAATTCCTTTAGACAAAAAAATCATCCTCTACGCCCCAACCTGGCGTGACGATGATTACTATGGTGTCGGTGACTACAAGTTTACGCTGAAGCTCGACGTAGCTCGGCTCAAACGTGAGCTTGGCGACGACTACGTGTTGGTCTTACGGACCCACTACTTCATCACGGAACACTTAGACACAACTGGTTTCGGTGACTTCGTTTACAACGAATCTAGCTATGACGACATCAGTGAGTTATACCTAATTGCAGACGTGCTGATTACCGACTACTCCAGCGTGTTCTTCGACTACGCTATTTTGAAACGGCCGATTCTCTACTTCGTTTACGACTTTGAGAAATACGGTAGCGTGCTGCGTGGCTTCTACCTGGACATGGCCACTGACCTCCCAGGCCCGCTGCTGAAAACGAACGATGACGTACTGGCAGCCTTGCACAACTTGCCAGCCGTTAAACAGGATTACGCAGCCGCTTACCAGCAGTTTAGTGAGCGGTTCAATGCCTGGGAGGACGGCCACGCATCTGAACGCGTCGTGAACGCCTTCTTCGCTGATGATTTGAAAGATTAACCCCTGATTGCCGCCTCCGGTCGTTAGGGGTGGCGCCTACTGTGGGGACCGGAACAAGCCTGTAAAGCGGTCTTGCTCCTCGACTTGAAGCCCCGCGAAGGTCACGCGGTGCTCCAAGCTCGTCCCACGGTCTAGGCTAGCTAAAAACGCTAGCCAACACCGTCGACACAGCCAACACCGCCCCTAACAACCTCCAGCTACACTGGGTTGAATCTTTTTACACCTAACAGTTTGTTTCTACCATAACGTATACAAAAAGGGTGAGATTGGAAATTACTTCCAGTCTCACCCTTTTTGCGTAGTATGAATTTGACAATTCAGGTTCAGACAGTCGCTTAATATATAAGACAATTCACTTAATATATAAGCCAACATAGATAAATATTTTAGATTTCATTTGACTGTAACGTTGGGGGACAGTTTATAATAAAAAAACGTTGACCGACGGCAATCCGAAATCACGGAAGAAGGAATTTGAATGTCACATCCTAATAAAGAATTTAGCAACGTGCAAGAATGGCTCGGCGTGCCTTATGGTACTGCTGACCGATTTCAAAAAGCTCAAATTGTCCCTTTTGAATCCAACCAAGAATACACTCAAAGTGGCCCCGCATCCGTTCAATTAACGGATCCTGCTTTTTTAAATTCCGACAAAGGTGAAAGTGAAGATTGCTTGAATCTTAATATCTGGGCACCAGATAATATCCAAGAAAAACTACCAGTAGTGGTCTATATCCATGGTGGTGGTTGGACTTACGGCGCTAATTCTCAAGATACATCAGATTTATCTGGCTTAGTCGCTAGTGGAAAAGTGATTGGTGTTTCCATTAACTACCGCCTAGGACCACTGGGTTGGCTTGAATTATCCCAATATGGTGGGAAATTTAAAAATGCCAGTAATTTAGGCCTGCAAGACATCGTCCTGGCTTTAAAATGGATTCACCAATACATCAGCCTATTTGGTGGTGATGCCAATCAAGTGACGCTTACGGGTCATAGTGCCGGTTCATTCTCACTACTAACGCTCTTAGCCGTACCCGAAGCCGACGGACTATACAACAAATTAGCCGCATTTTCAGGATATGCCGCCCGTTATATCCCCGCTTGGTGGGCGGAAGAATTAGCCGCTAAAGTTTTAAAAACATTGGAACTAACATCACCAGAACAGTTATTAACGGTTGATACCAAATCACTAATGAATGCCGTTAATCAAGTTTTACCAACTGACGTTTTGAAACGTGGTAATTTAAATACACTTTCAATTGGCATTGTCGACGATGAATTTTTGCCAAATGGTATCTTAAAAACGCACCCTGCTGATATTATCAAAAGTGGAAAACACAAAGATGTTGACTTAATCATCACTTCAACCACTGCCGAAGCCAGCTGGTATGCGGCCAACCTGCCAGACAACGTTGATCCAAAAACAATTGAAAATGTCATTAATGAAATGGTTTACGATTGCCATATACCACGCAAACAAGCTGAAGCTATTGCTTTACATTGTGGCGCCGGCAAAGATTCACCACTCAATGTTAGAACCCGCTTCTTTACAGATTACAATTTCACCTTACCAGCTATCCGAGAAGCCCACGATCATGCCCAAGCTGGTGGACGCGTCTATCAGCTGAGTGTTGGTCCAGTCGAAGGCTCTCCCGCCTATCATGGCACTGATATGTACGGTATTGTCGGTCAAGTTGCCCCTCATGCCAGTCAAGAGCAACTCGTTCGTGATAACTTCATTAGTCAGGCATTGCTGAACTTTGCGACAAATCAACTTGAGAAGTTATGGTCACCAGTGACGGCCGACCAATTCAACATTAAAGATATTGGTCAGCGACCTTATGAAGGAAATGCACACGCCCAAACCGTCTTGGAGCTGTTTAAAGGCATTCCACGTCCATAATTAATATTTACAAAAAGGTGGTTATAAACCCCCTTTTTTATTTGGTCAAATTAGACTTCAAGGGAGCAAAATAAGCTTTGACAAAGAAATTTTCGTTTTTTTCAAAAGATATTGTTTGCGTCATGTTAGCAACCTTTTTTTACCAATTTAGTATTCAGGCAGTTAACCCACTAATGAATGGGTATGCCCGCAATTTAGGAATCAATAGTTCATTTGCCGGGATCATTGTCGGGATCATGAGTATTACCTCGATGATACTGAGACCCTTCGCTGGAAATTTAACCGATCGAATTTCTAAATATCACTTGGCCTTAATCGGTGGTAGTTTGTGTGCGATGAGTGATTTTGGCTACCTGTTTGCTGTCAATGTGCCCTGGCTATTAATCTTTAGAATCGTTAATGGGCTAGGATTCGTCCTATGTACCATTTGTCTAGCTACTTGGATGGCCTTTTTAGTGCCACGACAACATCTGGGCGCAGCAATGGGATACTACGGTTTACTAAACGCTCTCGCAATGGCGATTGCTCCCGCCCTAGCAATCAGCGTCTATCAACTTCTAGGTTATAAATTTATTATCATATTGGCAGGTTTGAGCGCTGCGGCGATGGTGGGCGTCATCCAATTAATCCATGATCGAGCCCAACCCTCAGTTGAATTACGGGACCAGCACTTTAAAATCATCCAACGCGATGCCTTACCCGTAGCCATGATTTTTTCACTATTGTCTATTCCCTACTTCGTTACCCAAGCTGATATCGTCATGTACGTTCAAGAACGTCATTTAAACATTACCGTCAGTCTCTTCTTTTTATGTTACTCACTTGCTTTGATTGTGCTTCGAATTCTATTAAAAAATTATTTTGATACTATTCCATTTGGCATTTGGTTTTCCATCTGCATATTGGCAACCATTGGCTATATCATCCTGTTAACAATCATGCGGAACAACTTTGAAATAATTTTGGCTGCCGGCTTAATGGCTATCGGCTTTGGCGTCATGGTTTCCGTGTCACAATCGACGGCCCTCTTATTAGCCCCAATGGAAGAGCAGGGCCTGGCTAACGCGACTTATTACTTGGGAAGCGATATTGGCATGTCGTTTGGCCCCATCATTGGCGGGATCCTACCAACTATTTTCCCACTCGAGTTCTTCTATCCCGTGATGTTGCTGATTATTCCTTTAACAGCAATTCTTTACTTAAGCAATCGTCGTAAGCTCAATGCTGCAGTTCAATTAAGCTAACGTGTGATACTAACCTGTTGTAATTGAAGGTAGAGAGTTCGAAAACCGTTGTCAAATATAGACTTAAGACTAGTCCCACGCAGCCATCTGCGGCTGTCAGAGCTTCCGGTCAAACGGGTTCTTGGAACTAAGCTAGTTTAAATGTCAGAATGACAGCACTTAATCAATATTATTGGTGTTCCCCTAGGTAGCCGTGAAATCTTCAAGTGATTTTCTTGAAAATGGCGACTTGAAGATGTGCTTTGTGGCTTCAAGCGCGGGGCAAGACCGCCCTTTGGCTTGTCCCGTCCTTCCCACCGCGTTCCAATCCAAATTTGGCGAACGGTAAGTCTGCAATTTCCCACTATGTCTGGCTAAATCCAAATACCCAATCCTTGCTGTATCAGGCATAGTGAGTGTCTCAATGCTTTCAACCTTTAGTTGATAATTAACTAAAATAGCTGATCAACGAAACCAAGTTTTGTACTAGTCCCTGTCAAGTTGTCATATGAAATAATATAATTTTATGTTGTCTCTAAGCGGCCTCACTCCGGTATTCTACCGGGGTGAGGTCGTTTCTTGCTGGTGAGCGATCTAGGTGATTGAAGTAGTGGATTCCTTCCTTTACCAGCGCTTCAAATTCTTCGTAGGTTTTGGGCATTGGATGACGATCCATCCAATGCGTCTTGAACTCATTCCACCAACGTTCCATTGGCGCGTTATCGCAAGGCGTACCCGGTCGTGACATACTGCGTGTGACTTCGTAGGGGACCAGAAAGTTATTGAATTGTTTGGACGTATAAGCCGATCCGCGGTCAGTATGAACTACCGGATTGACGTCACCAGCGTACTCAAAAGCCCGCCGAAATACTTCGATTTCGGCATCTGCTGTTTCTGTTTTACTTAAGTTAGAGGCAATCAAGACCCGTCCGTAAAGGTCCAAAACGCCGCTCAACCGCATTTTGAACTGCCCATTAACGCCGTAAGATAATTCAGTTGAATCGGACAGCCAAACCTGATTAGGGGCGGTGGCCGTAAAATTTTGGTTCAAAAGATTATCTTGCATGTACTGTTCTTGTTCCTTGATTCTATGATGCTTCTTGACCCGAATCTGGCATCGAATCCCTAGGTTACCCATAATGCGTTTGACTCGCTTAATGGTAACGTCAAAGGTGATCTGCTCGTCTCGGTTCAGGTTTGATAAAATCTTACCAGCACCGATTGCTTGATGATGTTGTTTAAACCAATATGTGATGCGTTCTTCTAGTAGCTTTTCTTGAGCGCCCCAGACCGTTTCTTGACGGTGGAGGAACTTATTGTAGGCTTGCCGGCTCACGCCGACGTATGACAATAATTTTGTGATGGCACCGTGTTTCCCTTGACTGACCTCGCTGATTGCCCGATATGCCAGTCGATGTTGTTGTTTCACCCCTTGCGCTGAAGTTCCTGATATTTTTTTACAAATTCTTCCAGTAGTTTCATGTCGGCGACCTGACCTTCCAATTGTCGAATCCGTAGATTCGCTTTGTCTAGGTCGGTCACTTCTTTTTGTGCCTTACGGCGCCCACGGTTGTCTCTTAGAACCTCATATCCGCCATCTTTAGCCTTCATAACCCATGAACGAGCCTGCTGATAGGAGACTTGATAATGTTCGGCCGCTTCGCTATATGAGTGCTTGTGTTTGGTAATGAATTCAACGACTTCAATACGCTCTTCCCACGTGGTTTTTCGACTCATTTTCGGGACCTGCTTTCTTGACGGCGACGCCGTCACAGTTTTGTCCCTATTATACTTGGAAACCCAAGTCATTACTTGGGAAAATGAACGTAAACCATACTTCATAGCTAGTTCCTGTGCGGAACCTTCACCGTTCAAAAAGGCATAGATAACCTGTAGTTTGAAGGCACTACTGTAGTGATGATTTTTCTTGGCTTCCCTCAGTCCATCAAGGCCATCACGGTGGTATCGATCTAGCCACTGAGCCACCGTATGCTCACCTAAACCATTTGCTTTTCCAAAGGCTGTACTTGATAGTCCCGAAGCCTCAAATTCGTTAATCAATGCCAGCTTCTCCATGGCACTAAACTTGGCTCTTGGCATACAAAAAATCCCTCCGTCATTGTCAGATGAATTATATTATTTCATCTGACAACCACAGAGGGATCATAACATTTTGATTTCGTTGATCAGCTATTTTTATAACACAACATTTTCAAATTTAACCAAACTATCCCGACAACCATACCAACGACTAGTATCAGTCACTGGTTACTAGGGACAGAACCCTGTTGTGTCGGTCCGCTTAGCCCGGTGGTCCACCGGACTTAGCAGACGGCCGAGCTTGAAGACGCGGTGAACTTATCCGTGGCTTCAAGCAGCCCTGGGAACCGCTTCTCAGGCCCCAGGGCTGCCCTGGCCGTTCCTAGTAGCCAGTGACGCCAGGAACAACTTACTGTGTCTTAGCGTGATGGCGGGTGAGGATGCCGGCAATGATTTGGGCGAGTGTCTGCTGCTTCAATTGAATCTCCGCTGCCCGTTGCACCTCATCGTAGGCCTCCCGCAACGTATCCTGAATATTAGCCCCCACCACACACTTGGGATTGGTCTTATCATCCACGTGCAATAGGTTACCGTTTTCTTCAACGGCCTGGTAAACGTCCAGTAATGTGATTGTTGCCGGATCCCTGGTCAATCTAGGCGTAGCCGAGCCCTGCTGGGTGGTTAACAGACCTGCTCGCCGTAATGCTCCCATCAGCCGCCGCACCAGTGCCGGATTCGATTCCACACTGGCCGCAATGGTTGCACTAGACAAATCATCATTCCGATAGATCGACACGTAAGCTAAAATATGAATCGCATCGCTAAGTTTATGCGAATAGCGCATCCGATCCCTCCTTCACTCTCTTCAGGACACATGATACCAATCTGATACTACTTTGCAAGCTCCTGGGCTAAGAAGTCTGGCAATGTCTGCGCTGGCCGACCCATAATCGTCTTGAAATCATCGGTCACCGTTGCCAGTAGGCCTTGCGCACCACCAGCGTACATCGACGCCAGCATGTGTCCCTCGTTGCCTTGGTTGTACATCTTTTCAAATTCAGATAGCGTGACTGGGGCGTAGCCAATCGGTTGCCCTGAAACTTCCTGTAGGACCTGGGCCAATGCTGGCATGGTGTAGGAGCGTTCTTGGGTCAACGTGTACATTGGTTGCGTCCACAGCTCGGGACGGACAGCCACTTCAGCAAACGCCGCCGCACTCTCCATCAGACTGATAAAGCTCAGTGAGGCGTCCCCCATCGGATAGATCACGTTCTTGCGTTCAATCAATTCTGGCAGATAAGGTACCAGCGGATCGGCGTACAGGGCGTTGCGCAAAATCGTGTAGCTCAGTCCGGAAGCTGCCAACCGCCGGGGAACGTACCCATAGAAGGCGGACAGATCAAACGGATTCGTGGCCTGATCGGCAATGAAGCCCATGACAATGAGATGCCCCACCTGAGCCTGCTTAGCCGCAGCAATCACGTGTTCAAACTCCGTGACCCGGCTGAAACTATCGTGACTCTTGCTGGGCACGTAAATGGCTACGTCTGCGGCAGCTAAACTGGTAACAATACTCCCCTGATCACCATAGTCTAATGGGAGAATCTTCATCCCCTGGTCAGCAAAGTTCGCGGCCTTCGCTGGCGTGTGGACACCCAGCGTAATGTCAGTAGCCGCAACGCGTCGCGCCAGTTGTTTCACGATTTGTGACCCCAGATGACCCGTGGCGCCAGTAACGACAAATTTCATAGTAAAGACTCCTTATACGTTTTGATGTTACTTTATATGTTACATCAGTTAAGCAAAAAGTCAACGAAAGCGACCCTTCACTGATTAATTCATCCGTTGCGCCCGTTCTCGCTGATATTGAAGCCGAATCTGCTTGGGCAGCGACCCGTACATCTCCTGAAACATCTCCCGCGCGGTCCGGCGGTTAGTCAGGCCGTGCTTGTCCATTAAGACGTCCACCGGTGTATCCGTGTCGATCAGATCCCGATACAGATTATTCAAGCGAATCAGATAGACGTAACGTCCCAACGTAACCCCCGTCTGGGCCTTGAATAGCCGGGATAGGTAGCTGGCATTATATCCAAATTGGTGAGCCACCGCTTTGACGCTTAGCTTTTCGCGGTAGTGCTCGTTGACGTAAATGACGATGGACTTCAGGCTGCTGGAGCTTTCCGTCAGAGGGTCATTTGGATCGGTGAAGTTCAGAATCAACGTCTTTAACATCGTGAGTACCGTGATTCCCGTATCAATGAGGTACCCCCGCTGCCGCTCCCGATTGATTTGGTTCAACCGTTCAAAGGCCGCTATGACCTCCTGGTAAGCTGGCGTAGTCTCCAGCCCCACCGTTGAAAAATTCAGCCGCTCCGGGTGCGCAACGTACCGTTCAATGAAGCGTAACGGAATCTGTAGAACCAGCGAACGGTTCGGTGTGTTGGTCACGTCATGAATGACCCCAGACGACACAATGGAAAATTGGTTGGCTCGAATCACGTGGGCCTGACCGTCGAATTGAAAGGTCAGTTGCCCGGCTAACACACATACCAACTCAATACTACTGTGCCAATGAAACGGGACGTAACCGCTCGTCGCCACGTTGGATTCATAGAACCGAATCCCAATATCCAAATTTGAAACCACGTTCTCATGATGTTGCCGGGTCATCTGACTCATCCTCTCTAAAAAAAGTGACAATTATTACCTACTCGCCGCCAATAATCGACAACATAGTAAAACATCGTTGACTTGTATCCGCTTTCAAAGTATTCTGAGTTCAGCAATTAGTTCTCGAAAACAACTAACTTAAAATTCTGATATGACGGTTTATAAGTAACTTAATTTTAACAAATGGAGCGTGAAAATACTATGTCACGAATTCAAAATCCAATTATTCCCGGAATGGCCCCCGATCCCTCAATCATTCGGGTAGGTGCAGATTATTACATTGCCACCTCAACCTTCCACTGGACCCCCGCTGTTCAACTTTTTCATTCAACCGACCTGGCCAACTGGCAACTCATTGGTTACGCCTTGAATCACGGCGAAGTCGACTTGCGCGGAACTAACACGCCCGCTGGTATCTGGGCCCCCCACTTATCCTACGACTCGCAGACTAAGAAATTCTGGCTAGCCTACTCGCACATGCAAAACATGGCCGGCCGCGAATTCAACTCGGATTCCTTTGCCGTCTCAGCCGATAGCATCACCGGCCCCTGGTCCAAGCCCGTCTACCTGACGTCCATTGGCTTCGACCCAGCTGTCTTCCACGACGATGATGGCAAGCACTACGCCGCCATTCTGGAATGGGAGACCCGGACCGGCTACCAGGCACCCGGCCACATTGTCATCGCGGAGGTCGACCTAGAAAACGGCGGCATCATTGGCGACTGGCACCGCGTTACCACGGGCTTTACCACCCGCGGTTGCGCCGAAGCTCCTCAACTTTACAAACATAACGGGTACTACTACTTGTTGATTGCAGCGGGCGGCACCGGCTACGGTCACGGCGTTGAGATTGGCCGTGCCAAGACAATCTTTGGCCCCTACGAATCCAATCCAACCGGCGAACCCATCATCACCTCATCCCCGCACCACCTATTCTCCTTGGGCGACCCGGATGCTGGGCACTTCGAAATGTTTAACCCGAACTCTCTGATGCAAAAGGCGGGTCACGGCTCCCTCGTCCACACGCAAACGGACGAATGGTACGTCGCCCACCTGATGTCCCGCCCACTTCCTGGTCAGAAAAAGAATCCACTGGGTCGTGAGACTTCCCTGCAAAAGATGGAATGGACCGCTGGCGGCTGGCTAGAAATGGCCGATGGCAGCAACTTAGCTAAGATGTCCTTTGAGGGATTAAAGAATATCCCGACTACTCAGTCGACCACTCAATTTGATATTGACGACGACTTTACTGGGGACACCTACGACGTCCGGTTCATGACGCCGTACAGAACGCAAGCTCCCAGCTGGGTCAATACCACCGAAAATCCTGGTCACCTGCGAATTCACGGTCACAATTCATTCTTCTCACAGGTCAACCCCAGCATCATGGCAACCCGGGCCACCTCACTTGACTATACGGTCCAGACCAAGCTCACCTTCCACCCCGACCACTATTCAGAGACGGCCGGACTGGGACTCTACTATGACTCTAACAACTGGCTGTACGCTCGTCTATGCCAGGATGATACCGAAGACCACACCGTGTTGCGCATCTTACAGGCCAAGTTAGGCGACCGCGTCGATCACCTCTTTGATGAGGTCACGGTACCCGACGATACCGCTGAAATTCGACTGGACTACCACCAAGGGATTGCACAAATTTCCTACCGGCTAACCGCTACCACCGACTGGCAGCCATTAGGCGACAGCTTTGACGTCACCTACCTGTCCGACGAAGGCGTCAACGGGGCACCAGGCGAAATCGGTGGTTTCACGGCCCTGTTCAACTTCATTGGTGCCGTCGATGCCCACCAACTGCAGTCATTTGCTGACTTTGACTACTACACCGTCAAAAACCATTAAGAAAGAGGCATTCAATTATGAATAAAACGACAATCTCTCTCAAACGACTGATTCCGGGGTTAATCATCGGCCCCGCCAGTTGGCTCGGTCCTTACATTGTCATGAACAGTCTGTTCCTACCAGCGTTGATTCAACACTTCAACGCTACCCACAAAGTTGAACTAGTCGCTCTATTCTCAACCTGCGGGATGATTGTGGCAGCACTGTCTAATATGATTGCTGGCGCCCTGTCGGATAAAACGAAATCTCGATTCGGAAAACGAGCCCCTTGGTTACTGGGTGGTGCCTTCGTCTTCATGCTAGCCATGATTGCGGCCTCCTTCTCACCCAACATTCCGGTACTTCTAACAGCCTGGATGATTGGTCAAGCGGCCCTCAACTTCATCGTGGCTCCCATGGTAGCCTGGATTGACTTCGCTCCTAAGGATGGGCGGGGGACGGCTTCCTCCGCTTACGGTGGTTTAGGGATGGCCCTGGGGAACAACGGTTTCAACGTAGTTGGTGCCATGTTTCTCAGCCAGTACCGGCTTGGGTTCATCATTTTTGGGATCATCACCTTTATTGGGGTTGCCATCGCGGCTTTTATCGTCCATGAACCCTCTAACTTAGACGAAAAGCTTGAAGAAAAAGCGCCTAAGCCAAAATTAACGCTAAAGGACGCTGCTTCAATCTTCCCCCGCTGGTCGATTGGCCGGGACTACTACCTGGCCCTAATTGCTAAGCTGTTCCAAGGGGTCGGTAACTTTGCCATCACCGGATACATTCTCTACATCATGACCGACTTTCTTCACCGGGGCAGCCAGACCCAATCCTCCATTCAATTGATCAACTTGATTATGCTAATTTTCGGTGTCTTCATGGGTTTCGTTGCTGGACCCGTTTCCGACAAATTTAAAATCTTAAAACTGCCCGTTGGATTCTCCACGCTATTTCTGGCCCTAGCAGCCCTAATGTTGTTCTTCTTCCGTGACACGTTTGGCATCATCACCTACGCCCTCGCTGCCGGAATTGGAATGGGGATGTGGAATTCCCTGGATAACTTACTGAACTTGGAAGTTATTCCTGATCAAAACCGGGTCGCTTTCTTCCTGGGGGTTTACAACCTTGGGAACACGATTACCCAAGCAATCGCTCCCGTCCTCGCGGCAGCTGTAATCTCCCTCTTCGGGTACTCCGGTATCTTCATCGTTTCCTTCGTCTTCTCCCTGATTGGTGGGATTTTAATCCTAGGCATAAAATCAGTTAAACGGTAAGTAATTAACTTTAAAAAAGAGCATTTATAAGGTCATTCGTTTGGTTAATCTTGCCAAGCGAATGACCTTTCGCCTTACACCGTATTTAGTTGTCTGTTGTTGGCGAATCCATTATAAATAGCCCAACTAAATCCTATCGGCAATAACCATGTTGCATCACAATCAGCAGGCAGAACTTCTGCCCCCTGGCGTGCACTCAGTTTACCTGCACAGTTGTTGGTTACACCTGACTTGTCAACACATTGACGGCTAACCAAGTTATCGTTAAACTTATCTACATGCTAAATTAGGGAGACGAATGCACATATGGAATGGGTTACGTTAGTTGTCATTGGATTTTTAGTCGGATTACTGGTGATTTCTACCGGTGGTGGCGGGGCAGCCATTTACTTGGGAATTCTAACCAGTGTTTTTGGCCTCGCCCCGGCTGTGGCCGCGTCGACCTCACTAGTGACGGCCTTTCCATCCCTGATTGTTGGTGCGTACGGCCACTACCGGACTGGCCAAATTCATTTCAAAGTCGGTAATCAAATGTTAATAACGGCAATTCCCGCTACGGTGGTGGGAGCCTTGATTGCGCCCTACATTCCTAACCGCCCATACACTTGGATCGTGGCAATCATTCTAACCGGACTGGGTGTCCAGATTCTAGTCAAACGGTTTCTCAGTCATAGCGACCGACCCGCTAAACACCAGACCGCGCAAGCCGCCACGTATGGTGTGATTAGCGGTATTTTGGTCGGCGTTGCTGGTTTAAGCGGTGGTGGACCCATTATTGCCGGACTATTGGTCCTGGGCTTAGATATGCTCCCAGCGGCCGCGACGTCGTCCTACGTTTTAGTGGGAACATCCCTGTTTGGCCTAATTTTCCACCTCTCTGCTAACAACATTGACTGGTCGATTGGTCTCAGCCTGATGATTGGTGCGGTAGTCGGGGCATTCTGTGCACCGCGGCTGTTGGCCCACGTCAATCCGACTAAGCTTAACGACTACGCCAAACCGTTCATCGGTGTCATGCTGCTGTTCATGGGCGTGCGGATGGTCTTGCCATTGTTCTGAAATGAATCACTTTACTGGTGAGCGGCTGTGATGGCTACTCACTTTTTTATTGTCATTTTATACCTTTTATATCCCCGTCTAATTGCCGCCTCCGGTCGTCAGGGTGGGGGCCGCCGGTTTCCAGGAGTGGTGCCAGCTGTGTCGATGGTGTTAAGCTGGACGCTTGGACTTTCCCAGTTTTACAGCATGGGGCGAGCCCGGAGACGCGTTGAGTTTCACGTGGCTTCAAGTCGAGGTGGGAGACCGCTCTTTGGCTCACGCCGGCCCCACAGCCGGTACCAATCCTGGAAACTGGAGGCAGACAACGCAACAAAAAACGTGAACACTCAGAAAAGTGTTCACGTCTTTTAGATCAATTTAAATTGTCGAAACGTGCGCCAGTAGGCAGCTAGCTAACCGCCTTCTGACTTACTCTTTAGTTGCGACGTTTGCGCCGAACAACCGCGGTTCCCAGCAAACTTGTTGCCAGTGCCAATCCTAAGACTTGGGCCCAGTTACCCTTAGCTTCACCAGTTTGTGGTAAGCCATCGGCCAAGCCTAATGCTGCCAAAATCTGTTGCCGAACGGATTCCAGTTGTGCGACCAATGCCGTGTTGCCCTCAGCCCGCGCCTTAGCAATTGCTGCGTCGACTTGGTTCAGAAGTGCTTCTTCAGCGGCCGTATTGCCTTCTTGTTCGAAGTCGATCAGGTCATCCTCAAACTCTTCCGCCATGTCCTCGGTGTACTCTGGGTGTTCGTGTTCATAATTCAAATCTTCGTCGCCACCATTGGCTTCTTCACCCGGTTCGCTTGGCGTTTCAACATCTGGCGTCTCAACGTCAGGAGATTCTGTGTCAGGAACTTCGATACCGGGAACTTCTGGTTCAGGCTCGTCAATGTCAATGTCACCATCACCATCGCCCTCATCCGTATCCTTGTCCTCTTCTGAATTATCTTGCAGGTCCCACCGGTGAGTTTCGGCCTTCACAACAACCTTATCCGCAATAATGTTCCCATCAATGTTTTGGTTAGCGATAACCGTTGCGGATGGCGCTAAAATGCTACCTTGGAACGGTGCGTTGATGTTAATATCACCGGTAAATTGTTTGTCACTAGCGGTACTGTCATAGAAGTTCCACAGCAAGTGGTTATCTCCAAAGTGTTCCGTTTCTTGGTTATCCCGGTCACTACCGTCACTGTACTTAATTCTGATTTGTGAGTTCACAGTGTAGTCTTCGGCACCACCAGTATCCACATTGATAATAATCGTGGTCCCGGTATCCTCAGGAGACAGGCCCTTGATAGTCAGTGGTGTGTTCCCGGCCAGAACGTCTGGCGATAGATTAATGACAATTCGGTTATCAGCATCTGGCTTCAAATCACTGACATCGATGACCCGGTTGTTTTGGTCAGCGAAGTCACTAGACGTGTAGCTGGCTTCACTCTTCCGGTTAGCCAACGACTCATTGACCTGTTTCAATTTAGCAAATTCTTCATCAAAGTCAATGTAAGTCTGGCCCATCTGGTCTTGATAAACTTCAGATGACAGCAGGTGGTCAATGTAAGTTCCGTTAACCATGGGCCGGTTAGGATTGCTGACGTCAATTTCTACGCCCTGACCAAAGACGACTTTGTTGACCCGGGTATCCCCAGCCGAAACGAAGGAACTGCCAGCAATATTGGTGATGTTTTGTATGTAAGAAATATCTTTGTCCAACAATTCTTCAATGATGTTCGTCCCAAAGTTGACGTTCCCAATCAGGTTTTGAACAGCAACGTTCCCGTTGGTGTGGGTGTTTAACTCGGCTTCGCGAGCAAATATGTGGAATTGTGAAGATACCCCCAGGATGTTATTCAAGTCAGGATAATCATCGTATACGCTCCCACCAGCCTGGATACCCTCAGCACCAGTTGGCGTCAACGCCGTCGTAACGATCGTTTGATTGGCAATCTTGGCCAACGCCTTAGTTAAGGCTGCCCGGGCCTTGGCGGCTGCCGCAGCTTTAGCAGCAGCTGTCTGCGTACTCGTACTATTAGTTGCAGGAGCAGTGGTGGTCGTTGATGGATTCGTAGGTGCCTTAGCGACTGGTGCTGATTTCAGTAAACCAGCACGAGACTTTTTCATCTGGTTGTTGGTTACTTGTGAGCCATCTTGCTTAGAACCATTAACTTTATCTTGATCAGAATTAGAATCGCTCTTCTGGTCAGTCCCTTTACCTGAGTCGTTCTTTTGCTGACCGTCTTCCAGTTCTGAACCGGCTTTGCTCTGATCCTGAGCAGGCTGGTCCTTGTCCCCAGCTGGTGCCCCTTCGGACTCACCGGCCACCTTCGTGATTCCGTCCGCAGCGGCTGGTTGGGTAGCAGCCTGAGCCGTTACCGCGGTGCCGGCGCCTAAGGCTAGAATTGTTGCACAAGCAAAGACCCACTTACGGCCTGCCTTATACATCTTAAAATGCGTCCGTTTCATTTCCATATCGAATTATCCCTACCTTTCGCATTAAACTCCGTCTTTATTTTCTCTCTCTCGTGGGGAACATTCAACATCAAACGGAAATTATTTTACTTAAAAACTACTCATTAATGCGGTAGTTTACCATAATGACGAATGTGGATAGAAATAATGAAGCACTTTGTCATGATTTTCCAGTTTTATCAACCAAGTTTCAATATAATTTCAGCAATTGGCCCTCCACCAGACAGACTTTCAATATGACGTGAAAACCAACCATTTCTAGGAAACAGCCTCCCGCTTAAAACTTCTATGTGATTTGGTAAACAACTGTTTGCCGTAACCGTCAGCCAAACTGACAGCCACTCCCACTTAAAATAGCGGACACAATTTATATCGGTTACGTTAGGACAGGTAGAATATGACATGAACTCAGCGGCTACCCCAATAAACTTGGCAAAATTTTCAAAGGATCTACAACTTAACAAAATGACTGATCATGCTTAATTCATCAGGCCTACACGTTCAGATTCAGGTGTCATGTAACCGCAGGCAGCCAGGGATGGCACCCACTGTGTCGACAGTGTTGGTTGGCATTTTTAGCCAGCCTACAGCGTGGGACGTGCTGAAAGACTTGGCGGGCTTACCAAGGCTTTCCGCCGAGGATAAAGACCGCCCTTTGGCTTTATCCGGTCCCCACAGTGCGGTACCATCCCTGGCTGCCGAAGGCGGCAATCATAGCTACCCAATCAAAAAAGGGTGGAAGTAAGCTCCCACCCTCAAACATAGTTTAAATTTAGTTACGACGCTTGTTCTTAAAGCCAGCTAAACCAAGACCGCTGACCAATACGGCTAATCCAGCGGCGACAATACCAGCAACGGATTTGTCACCCGTTTGTGGCAACGTGGCCTTCGCAGCAGCCTTAGCCGGTTGTTCACCTGACTTAGGGCTAGCTGCTAGGTTAACCTTAGCAGCCGCTGCACCCTTTTGGACACTAGCAGCAGTTGCCGTAGCAGCTGATTGGCCGCCCTTGTTAACGACTGCAGCCGCACCGCCAGTAGTCACCGTAGCAACAGGCGCTTTGGGGTCTTTAATTGGGTTATCTGTAACGATGGTAGCACCATCACCACCGTTAGCCAGCTGGTTGTAACTGAAGGTAACCGTTGAACCATTAGCTGAGTACGTACCACTAGCAACACCGGATCCCGCGACCTGGTAACCGTCAATTTTATCAGCGGTGACGTTGTACGTATCGCCGACGTTCCCAGTCTGAACGTGCTGACTGATAACCTTACCATCTTGGTCAACGTTGACGATGGTGACCGTCCCCGTCGTCGTTCCAGGCGTTGGGTCGACAGGGTTAACTGGGTCCACCGGCGTAACCGGTTTGACCGTCTTGTCGTTCGTCAACTGGAAGGTGACGTAAGCAGAGTAGTGTGAACCAGCAGGGCCTTTAACCACGATGGTGTAGTACCCATCCCGGGTGTTGGCGTTGGCAACCAGTTGGTCACCCTTGATGGCAACGTCGCTAGCAGCGTCATCCATGCTGGCCAGATCCGTTTGTGAAACTGGGGCTGTTTCCGAATAGTTAACGGAAGCAATGGTTCCCTTCAAAGATGGGTCAATGGTGCTAGCTGTATCGAATTTGAATCCGATACCAGCACCCGTCACTGGGTTGAAAGTGTATTTTCCGTTGTAAACCGTGACAGGTTGACCAGTAAGCGTTTGATCCTGGGAATAGTACGTCTGTTGGGCAGTTGGCACAATCCCCACTGTGAGGTGGTTGTTCCATGAACTAAGCTGATTGTTTCCAATGATTGGTGCCGAGATATCGCCACTAAAGTTGTTGTACACAATGTTAACATCCGCGTTAATTTTAGAAACGTTCTCCATGCCACCGCTTAACTGGTTATATGCCAGGACTAAAATATCTAGTTTTGGCAAGTAACTGTAATCTGGAATGTCGCCAGTCAACTTGTTGTTCCACAGATTCAAGTTTTGAATATTTAGATTGTTATGCAGATCTGGTAACTGACCCACTAAACCGGCACCGTCAAGTGACAGAAAACCTAAGTTAGGATTCTTATCAAAGCGACTCTGGATAAATTGATCTGGCGTAATATTCCAGTTAGCTGGTGCATCATCTGGGTAGACCAACGTAAAGCCCGCCAAGTTTGGTGCAAACGAGAAGTTAGGAATCGTTGCCGGGTCAACGTCGGCATTTTCCAAATCAACGCTAGTCAAACCCGTAAAGTACTGTAAACCGGTCAAATCTTTAATCTGCTCTTTTTTATCCGTGCTATTAGTAAGAATATCATTCAATCCGACCCGGAACCCAGTCCATGCATAGAGTGACCAGTCTTCAACCTTGTATTGACTCCCCCACTGTTGTTCAAAGCAGGCTTCAAGCGCGTGCCGTAAAGCTGGATCAGGCATCCAGACCGACGCATTAACACCCTGAATCTTAGAGACATCGGTTGGTAGGGTCGGCGCAACGACGGCGTTACCCCGTAATAAGTCAGCCCGACTAGCAACTGGGGCCTGAATTGTCTTAACGTCTGAGGTCACTTGATTGTCCTGCTTAACGTCTGTTTCCGGTTGAACGGATTCTTCAGCAACCTGCCGCTTAGGAGCTTCTTGTTTAGGCGCAACCTTTTGCCCATTACTTTGGTTTTCTTGTGATTGGTCAACGGGTTCTTGAACATCTTTTTGACCAGATTGTTCACCGAGTGATTGTTTGTCTTTTTCATTGGAAGCGCCATCATTTCCCTGACCAGCGGACTGTTCCTGTTGCTTAGCCGGTCCCTCAGAGTCGTTTGGTTGTTCACCCTGTACACTGCCATCAGAAGTAGCGGCCGGTTCACTCACTTTGGCAACCGGTGCAGCATCACCAGTGTCAGTGTCCGCCTGAGCAGACACACTAACCCCCGCCACGCCAAGTCCTAAGCCCAGCACAGTCATGCAACAGTAAACCCAGTGTTTGCCTGCCTTGTAACTCTTATAATGTTCTTTAGTTTCCCCTAAAACTGTTTGATTCCGCATGATTTTTTCCTCCTCGTGAAATGTGTGATTCCCTAGTAACCGCCGATGTCACCTTGAGGTGGTCTATTACGTCAATATGTACTTGTCTACTTTATAATCCTATCTTCCGGGTCCTTCACCACATTTTTTGTAATGTGGGCAAAGAACCTTACAGCTTCATTATAGCCTGATAAATATTTTTTTCAATACGAATTATAAATATCCATAACAAAACTAATGTAAAACCGTTTTGGGGGACAAAAATGGCGGGGTGCCAGGTGATATACGTTAAGGTTGGCTTTCCAAAATTCCCAGTTTAACTTAGCTGAAGGTTAGACTTATCGGCTACTAGTCCCCCAGGTGGCACCGTTTCATGAAGCTTGTCATAAACCCAAGTAATACCGATTGAACCATCAAGTCCTATTTGTTAATTTAAAAAACATTTAGTCCCACTTTGCCCATCAACATATCTGACAATTATACTTAAACTGTCTGCCACTTTAAGTTGGTTCCCTGGCGTTAAATTTGAGCTACTATTTTCGCATTTTTGATAAAATCAGCGAATTGTGAACGGCAATTTAACTCAGGTATCTTCCAAAATGCCAGAGTCACTTTGAACAATTAAATTTAATTTCCGTTATCGACTAACACCGTGTAAATAAAAAATATTGTCTTATATTTTATTTTGTGCAAAAATCATTTATAACACCGACGTAACACATTCTGAAAGACGGGGTAAAATTATGATGTCCCAGAAAAAAGATTGTCACCTAATGGATCGATTTAACCGTGTGCTCATGAACAAAAATAATCATTACCTACTCTTTGCTGGCTTAATCTTAGTCAGTCTCAATATTGGACTAACGACTGGATCCACCTCAAAAGCATCAGCTGAAACGCTATCTCCCCAAGTGGCTATGACCCCAGGCTCATCACCCAGTTCCGCCCCGAGCCAAATCAACGAGACTGTCAATACCGGTAATGTTGGTTCTACGGCTGACGAAAAATCTGATTCAGGCTCTTTACCCGCTGGTACATCAGACGCTTCAAGGGACAGCAACCATGCGACGACAGATAAGCGTGCGAATGAACTGACTTTCAACGAAGATGTTTCGACTAGCCGTTCTTCCATTAAATCTAGAACTCGAACGACTAACGCCGACCTTGATGCGGCACCAAGCGTCCTCAACAATTCTGAAAATACCACAGCTAGCAATTTCGGCGATGAACCGACAACGTCGGCCCACCAACACCAGATTGCCGTACACTACTACAAAAAGGACACCACGGAGCAACTAGCTCCCGATAGCGCAATAACCGTCATCGATGGCCAAGCCTACACAGCCCCCTCAAGATCATTTACCGGCCACAACCTCAGTTCCCAGACCAATACTACTGGCAGCTACAGCGGTGCAGCCGATACCGCCTTCTACTACGCCGTTCAAAAGGGAACCGTGCACGTTTCTTACAAGACCAGTATTGGTG
This sequence comes from Levilactobacillus yonginensis, assembly GCF_964065165.1. NCBI lineage: Bacteria > Bacillati > Bacillota > Bacilli > Lactobacillales > Lactobacillaceae > Levilactobacillus > Levilactobacillus yonginensis. Next base: position 1,312,343 of record NZ_OZ061549.1, read on the forward strand.
GCGAGCTTTTCAAAAAAACTATCACTGGTAACGTCGGCGACAAATTCACAATAGACGCCCTTGACTTCAACGATGGCGATCCTAAAGACTTCATGCTTAAGGGTGCTCACCAAGTAACCGGAACTTATACCTCGGCACCTCAAACGGTCACCTTTACTTATCAGATTCCCAGCGTTCATTCTTCTACGCAACATGGTATGACTGTTTTCACGACAACCTACGCCGACGGTAATTTGAAAAAAATCGAGATTTTTGATGGCAACTTTGACATAACCTGCGGCAAAGATTCTAAGGGGCACGCCATCGTTGCGATTCACTCGTTAGTCACGCCTTTAGCAAATAATCACGCCCAACTTTCAAACAAAGCTATCGCGAACGTTGGCAAACGTTTCGGCTATTTCGCTACTAAAGCGACCAGTTATATTTTTGAAAAATCAACAAGCAGTACTTCCGTTAAAGTTATGAAGATTAACAATCAGTTTGGCGCTTTGACTGTCGCAACTATTGATCTAACGTCCAAAAATACCAGTGCTGACGCAGTGGCCCAAACGCTGGGAATCAGTGGGCAGACCACCTTCACTGCATTCTGGCATAAATACATTGCTGGAAAGGCGCCAGCTACCTCTTCAATTCGAGAAAAGGACGCCCGTCATCCTGTGTTGAATTCACAGTCAACGGCTCCTGACAACAACTTACCAGGCCGCACCAAGCTCCCCCAAACTTCTGAAGCTCAGGCAAACTTCTCTATCTACGGCTATTTCCTACTATTACTTCTTAGTATCGTGGGACTGCTCAAAAAAGAGGGGGAAATACGGAAATTCTAAGGTTTACAATCCAGAAAAAGATGGCATTCTCAAGGCCTGAGGACGCCATCTTTTTTCAACCCAAAAAGCCCTGAGATTTTCACCCAGGACCTCTAAATTCTATTCTGCCTTTTAACGGTCACATAATTTTAATTAGGCATTCTTACAATCACATTTTATAAGAAACTAGGTTAAACACAGACTAGTCGTTCTTCCGAGACTTAACGGCTAAACCTAAGGTAGCCAGCAGCATGCCGATGCCAGCAATAATAGCACTGGCCGTACTCTGTTCGTTTGTTTGTGGCAAGGTCGTCTTAGCTGTTGCTTGGTTAACAGTTTGACCACTGGCAGTCGTACTGGTCTTGGCAACCGTTGCTGCTTGACCACTGGTCTTAACGGCTGAAGCAGCCGTCTTAGTAACCGTCACCTGAGCCGCCTGTCCGTTGGATTGAACGGCCGCCGCATTCTGATGGGAACCTGCCTTCTTTGCAGCCGCCTTAACATCTGGTCGATTAGCCTCGGCTTCATCGATAGTTGCAGCATCCCCACCATTCGTGATAACTGGTGAAGCGGCATCAGTGGTCGTATCGACTACTGGCGCAACTTCTACTGGGTGATCAACGTCAGGTGTCGGTTCAGTCGTGGTCCCAGTATTAGGAGCAACAACTGGCGCTTTATCATTCTTGATTTCAAAGCTAACGTAGGCAATGTAGCCACCGTACTGACTGGTGTAACGACTGTTCCGAATGGCCATGTAGTAAGTCCCATCTGGGGCATCCGCGTTGGCAACCAGGTTGAAGCCCAGCTTGTTAGATGGATCTGCTTCAACCGTGAACCAGCTCGTGGCATTCTCTTGCTTACCTTCCCAGGCAAGTAGGTCCGTCATCGCAATCGTAGCATCGGGTGCGCCGTAGGTGATGCGAACGCCCTTGGAATACTGGGTGAGAATGATAGGGTCGTTACTGAGTTGCCCGGTCTTACCATCTTGAACCCCACTAACCACATTCGTGATGGGGTCGAAGGTCCGGTTCTTAGCCGTCAACGTGTAACTCTTGCCGTTCAAGAATTGGTAGTAACTGTAGTTATTGATTTGAGTCGAGCCATTGTAACGGTCCAACATCCCAGATGAAAATTCATTGTAAATGCCATAGAACATACCGGTAAAGTTGCTGAGGTCTGGTAGATCACCAGACAGCCGGTTATTGTTGATATACAGGTATTGGATATCTGGCCAGTTACTGAGACTTGGCACACTCCCAGTCAATTGGTTGTTCGCCAGGTTCAGGTTGTTCAGGCTAATTAAACTGGCAATTCCAGATAGGTCACCGGACAAGTTGTTGTTAGCCATGTTTAAGTATGAGAGTGCGGTATACCGGGACAGGTCTGGAATCGTGCCCGTCAAACCAAAATGACTCACATCCATACTGCTCAACTTTGTGTTTGAAGCGAGGTAGGTGTTGAAGAAACTAGCCACGTCTTTGGTCGTTGCGGTTCCTTTTAGACTACCTAGGTCCAGTTGCTTCAGATCAGGCGCAAAGGAGAAGTCGATCATTTGGTCTGCTGGGATATCGTAACCGTAGTCGAAGTATTGCAGATTCGTAAAGTACTGGAGACCTTCAAATTCTGACGGCATTGGAATCGGGCCACTGTAATTGCTGGTGGTCAGCATCTTTGCATCTTCAATGTACTGATACAAGTTAGCGTCGGTAATCTTAGCCCACGGTGCAGACTTCTGGACATTGTTTTCCACCCAAGTCCGCATTGTTTGACTTGGCATCCATACGGAAGCGTCTACACCATCAATGCTGGGCTTAGCAACTTTGGCTAAGTTAGACCGATCAACTGCTAATTTAGATGCTGGTGCACTCATTAGCTTTGGCGCTTGCTGATTATCATTCTGGACAGGTTTCTCGGTTGCTTTTGGTTCATCCTTGACAACCGATTCCTGACTATCTTTTTGGTCTACATTTTGAACTTGTCCTGGCTGATTTTCAGGGGCAGCTGGTGTTTTCTCTTTAGATGTCTGGTCTTTGACTGGCGCAACTGGTGCTTGTGGTTCCTGTTGCTGGTCTTTATCGCCACTTGCATCTCCAGCCGTCTGGTCTTGAGCTTGATCATTAACCACACCAGCTGGCTTAACAGCGGAACCCGCATCCTGCTTTACAACGCTGCTCTGCACAACATCGGCGTCGGGCGTGTCCGCCTGGGCCACACTAACACTGGCCAGGCCCATCCCTAAAGCCAAAACGGTGATGCAGGCGTAAACCCAGCGTTTGCCTGCCTTGTAACTCTTGTAGTGTTCTTTGGATACTCCCTCAACTTTTTGTAACATGGTAGTTCCTCCTCTGTGTGAAGTCCTGTATCGCACCCTAGTAAGCGCATACATCAAACCGATCATAGCCACTTTATATTTTTGTGATTGACGATTGTGGGCATCCCTAGTTTGCCACACATTTGATAAAGTGGATAAATTTCTTTACGACCCCATTGTAACGCGTCTGTGATAAATATCAATAGAAATTGTAAATGATTATAACTATTTATTTGGTTGGTTCCACGACCTTACCAAGTAACTTTAGTCTCTCCGAGCGAGCCAGCTAAACGCCTTGGTAAGCGAGGAGCTTAAGGATGTCGTATCAAACCGTTTTACGAATTTTGGCAACTATGTCAACGCGAAAATCTTATCTGACTTTACGGCGGCACCTACTCATTTAGCCAACAACTTTAGTTGCTTTTCCGGCGACCGTCAAAGCAGCTAAATAATGGTTTATACTATAACGAAAAAGTGACCTTGTCTCAACTGACAAGGTCACTCTAATCACACAATTCCTATTTTGAGTCATTTACTGGTTCAGTTTGCCCACCCGCTTATTTCGTGCGCCGGCGGAAACCTAGCCAGCCCCCCAAGGTGAGCAGTAAAGCCACGCCCCACCATGGTGATGTTGATTGTTCATCCGTCTGAGGTAAAACTGTCGACGTTGCCGTTTGACCGACCGTCGCAAGTGGTTCAGCGGTCACAGTTGCCCCCTGACCACCGGTCGTAGTGCCGCTCCCACCAGGTGTCGCCGGCTTACCCGGCTCTTCTGGTCCTGGTAAGTCCACGTCTGGATCATCAACATCTGGATCAGTCGTCCCCTCATCTCCATCGCCACCAGTCTCAACAGCTGCATAGATATAGGTCACACTGATATCTTCGTCACCGAACGTGCCACTGGCATTGGCCGGCGTTGAAACTAACTGATACCCCTCTACTTCTAAAGCTTCAGTCGTGTAAGTCGTTCCAGGTTGGCCGGTCAAAACTTTATCCGCCGCGATCGATTGGCCGTTAGCCAACTGATAATGGACGGTCACGTTGGTATCCGCCACCGGGGTCACCACGGGTGGCGTCACTGTTCCACCGCCATCCTTCTTATAGACATAGTAAACGTCAATAGCGGTATCACCGTATTTGCCGACCGCATTTTCCGGGGTCTTCAACAACGTATATCCCTTGATTGTCTGGGCCTCAGTCACGTAGTCGTCGCCCACCATACCGGCCGGTAGTGTCACGGCGTCTGCCAAATCCTTGCCCGCTTCATCCTGGTAATGCACCGTCACGGCCGCCGCTTTATCCGCAAGCACATAAGGCTGGACCACAGCGAATTGATAGCTTCCATAGGAGTCGCTACCTGAAGCATTTCCCGTCATAAAGTAATACTCATCCATTGGAATCACGTTGACGCCGGGGTAAGTGGTCCCACCAGGTTTTTGATCAGGAATCTTGGTGAAGTACAGCCCACCCTGACCATCACTCGTCGCGGTCCCCCCCGTATTATAGATACGGTAGTACAATTCGTTATTGGTGAAAGAAACGGGTTCTCCCACAATAGACGTCGCAGCAATTTGAATGACTTTGCCATCGATCGTGGTAAACGAAATTTTTAAATGGCCCTCTCGTAAATCAGTATCAACGTTGACTGGATTCAATTTCACAAATTGACTGCCAGCGTGAAATGTCGTATAGCGGTTCCCTTTCAATGGTGAAAAATCCTGAACGTGGTTAAACGCCATCAAAAGGGTCTTCACGTTCGTCAGTCCAGCTAGCGGAGTCACGTCTTCAATCCGGTTATGTTGCAGATCCAAGTAAGTTAGCTTGTTCAGCTTAGCCAGTGGCGTCAGGTCGACCACATCCCCGTAGTAGTAGCCCGGATTCTGGTCCAAACTACTGCCGAGACTCAAGCGGGTCAGGTTGGTAGCGTACTGCAGGCCCTCTAAGGAAAATTCTGTTTTTCCGTCGATATACGTGTTAACTTTTCCTTGAATACTGAGCGTCGTCAATAACAGCAGGTCATCTTGCGTGATATCAGCAACGCTACCCCAGGTTTGGCCCGGATTCTGACCACGTAACGCAGTTAAAATAGCTTGCTGGAGAATTTGGTTTGGCATCCATTCATCAATTGACGACACCTTTGCCTGGTGATTCAGCTTAACGGGTGCCGCTTTGGCCACCTGAGCCTTAACCAATTTCACAGCCTTAATAGATGGATCAGCCCCCTGCTTGACGGTGGCCGGTGCTGGACCTTCAGCAGAAATGGGGACTGCCGTTTCCTGTCCACCCGGAGACTTTTCTGGCGTAGAAATCGGTTGAGCGACCTCCTGATCAGTCGCGGCGGCTGGTGCTTCTTCGGTGATTGGCTCATTTATGTTAGCGTTTTCATTTTCGACCGAATCAGTCACAACCGGTTCTTCTTCAGTCGTCTCTGTCTGCTCCGTAGCTGATGAATTCAGCGTCACAGAATCTGCTTGTAAGTGCCGTGAAGGCGTTGTGACCGCCGTGTCAGTGCTCGTAGCCACTGCTGTGTCTGCCTGTGCAGTCTGGTTGTCAGTTACAGCAACGACTAGTCCCGCAGTAACCACGGTGGCCCAGACCCAGCTGCGCCCCTGTTTCGTCAACGTCCAAGTCGTGGGTGTGTCGTTCATTTTACGCACGATAATCCTCCTCATTCGGTTGGCATATTGCGCTACATCCAGTTGTAAAATTTAGTGATGCCCTAGTAAAAATACCGGTTGTTTTGATTCACCCCCATTATAACTGGTTCCTCACCATAAAGCTAGTATATAGTGAATGATTAATGCTGTTGTAGCCACTATAAACCAGTTGTCCGCAAATCTATTCCATTGATTAATTTGTTGATTTGACAGTCTTTATAACTATTTTTTATATTTAATGTCGTCAATTGACTTTTCAATCATTTCCTATGTTACACAATTTCAAATTTGGTAAACACCGGTCCGAAAAGGTTTGTTTGGTCATTTCTCGAACGATTCGCTTAATTATAAGTAAATTAGGTTGTCCCACCCCTATTCCCATGCTACACTATGTCCAACTTAAAAAAGTTTCTGGGGATACCGTCATACGGCACGAGAGTAAGTTGTGAACTTTGACCCATCGAACCTGTCAGTTAACACTGGCGTAGGGAGAAACGCACGGATACTTCATCTTGCGGCGGCGACTTCCCCTGAGATGAAGCTTTTTATTTTGTAAAGGAGGTTATTTATGAAACGTAAGCTATACCCGTTAGGTAGCCTGGTCTTGCTCCTAACGGTCTGGCAAGTGGCGGTCACGTTACTTAAGACCCCGGCCTTCATTTTGCCCAGTCCCGTGGCGGTCATCCAAGCACTGGTGGCCGACGCTTCTGGCCTACTGGCAAATTCCTGGGTCACGCTCCACGAATCACTGATTGGACTACTCATTGCCTGTCTGTTAGCTTTTGGGACCGCGCTCGTCATGGACCGCTGGCAGTTACTTTACCAATCCTTCTACCCCCTACTCGTTATCTCACAGACACTGCCAGTCATGGTTCTGGGACCACTGCTGAGCCTCTGGTTTGGCTTCGGCATGGCCCCTAAGGTCATCCTGGTCGTGTTGATGAGCTACTTTCCCATCATCGTTTCCTTCTCGGAGGCGCTGGGAAAAGTCTCTAAGGAACAGATTCGATTCCTCCAAACCATAGGCGCCAAGGATTGGCAAGTCTATCGCATCCTGAAGATTCCGCAAGGCATGCAGGGCTTCTTCGCTGGCTTACGAATTGCCGCTACCTACTGTGTGAGCGGTGCCATCATCGGGGAATGGCTCAGCGCTGAGGCCGGGCTGGGATATTACATGATTCGGGTGAAGAATGGTTATCAAATTGACAAGGTCTTCGCCGCAATTTTTTGCGTTATCGTTTTAAGTTTGGGACTCAACATAGCAACGCGTAGTTTGCAAAAATTATATTATAAAACATTAATCCAAGGGAGATCATCATGAAATTATCTAAACTTTGGCTACTAGTTCCGGTTCTGCTCTCACTGACCGCCTGTGGCAACTCCAAGAGCTCATCGTCTGACACCAAATCCGCTAAAAAGTTGACCGACGTCTCAATCGTCCTTGACTACGTTCCCAACACCAACCATACGGGACTCTACGTGGCTAAAGATAAGGGTTACTTCAAGGATGCTGGACTAAACGTCAAAATCATCGAACCAGGCGACAACGCCACCAGTGTCGGCATGGTCGGCGCCAACAAGGCCCAATTTGGGGTCAGCTATCAAGAAGATGTAACCTATGCCCACGCGGACGGCAAGAACATCCCCGTCAAGGCTATCGGAACGGTCATCAAGCACAACACCTCTGGCTTCGTCTCCAAGAAGTCTAGCGGTATTACCTCGCCTAAAGACTTTGTCGGCAAGACCTACGCCGGTTGGCAGACACCCAGTGAGGAGGCCGTATTGAAGGCCGTTATGAGCGAAGCTAAGGTTAATCCAAAATCCTTGAAGATCGTCGGTGCCACTGGTGATGGTCCTAAGAGTCTTGGGAAGAAGAACGACATCCAATGGTGGTTCCAAGGTTGGGACGTTATTCGGGCTAAGGACGACGGCATCAAGATCAACTACATGCCCCTCCGTCAATTAGACCAGCGCTTAGACTACTACACGCCCGTCATCATTACCAACAACACTCAGCTGAATAAAGATCCTAAGTTGGTCAAAGCTTTCATGAAAGCCACAAAGAAGGGGTACCAGGACGCTATGGCGCACCCTAAGGCCGATGCCAAGATTCTCCACAAATATGCCAAGGATTACGACCTGAAGTTTCTTGAGGAATCCCAAGCCTTCCTGTCTAAGAACTACACGGATGACGCTAGCAAATGGGGGCAAATGGATAGCAAAGTCTGGAACAACTACACCGGCTTTATGAAGGAATATGGTCTGATCAAGAAGACCATCCCAGCCAGCACGCTGTACACCAACCAATACGTCGGAGGTTAGCCTATGGCGATCACACTGGAACACGTCGGCCTAACACTAGATGACTTGGAGATTCTAAATGACGTCACGGCCACTATCAATGCGGGCAGTTTTGTGTCCTTGATTGCACCCAGTGGTGCCGGTAAATCGACCCTACTGAAGATTCTGACCGGACTGTTACCCATTTCGACTGGGTCAGTGGTGGTCGACGGTCAACCCATTACCGGACTGAACACCACGTTTAGTTACCTTCCACAGGAGGATATGTTGTTACCGTGGCTGAACGTGGACCAGAACATTACGCTCTACCAACGGATCAACCATCAAACCGTGGATCAGGACCACGTGACGGACCTGCTAACCCTCTTTGGGTTGGTCGACTACCGCCACTTCTTGCCCCGTCAGCTCTCTGGTGGGATGCGGCAGCGGGTCGCCTTACTACGAACCATGATGAATCCGGCCAACTACCTACTCCTAGATGAGCCGTTTGGGGCCTTAGACGCCATGACTCGTGGACTGATGCAGGACTGGCTACTCAGCCTACCAACGGCCTTGAAACGAACGACGGTATTAGTAACGCATGATATCGAGGAAGCCATCTACTTGTCCGACCGAATTTTAGTCTTGTCAGCCCGACCGGCGCACGTTGTTCAGGACATTTCACTGACCCCTGCGACTCGTGACCGGGAGTGGTTGGCTACTCAGGCGCCACTGAAGACCGAAATCTACCAACTCTTACTGGAGGATTCCGATGTTAAGTGATGCCCACTGCCATCTGGCTGGAAGCCGGGAACTGGCTAACCTGCAGCAACAAGACCAGATTTTAACGATCATCAACTGTCAGTCCCCCACTGAGTGGGACCACAATACATTACTCACCGGCGCTAATCAACACTTGAGCTTCGGTATTCACCCCTGGCAGGCCACAGACTTTCGCTGGCCGGAAGTCACTCCCTACCTGGAGAAAACTGCCGTGGTCGGCGAAATTGGCTTAGACAACGTTTGGACAGACGTCAACCTACTGGACCAGTCGCGTGTCTTTGAAGCCCAGCTCCAATTTGCACATGACCACCGCAAGCCCGTCATCCTGCACACGAAGGGGTGCGAGCGAGCGGTTCTCAAAACCATTCAAAAGTATCCCAATCGCTATATGGTCCACTGGTACGCCACGAAGGAGTATCAACGTGACTACATCCGCTTGGATTGTTTCTTCACGATTGGTGTAGATGTGCTGACTGACCCCGCCGTGGCACAATTAGCGCAGGACGTCCCGCTGAACCGAATTTTAATTGAGACGGATGGTCTGGAGGCCATCCGTTGGGCGGGCGACGATAAGGCTACCGTGGCCGACTACCCCCACGTGTTGCATCGGAGCATCCGGGCCGTGGCAGCATTACGGGGAATGGCTTCGGACGAACTGGAAGCACAGGTTTATCGGAATTTAGAGGCGTTTCTGGCTTAGTGATCATTGAAGAATTGCCACCTCCGGCTACACGGATATCGATGTCACACGGCTTTCCTCAATCCAGCAGCTCAAAAAAAGTGGTCCCAGTAATCAATAACTGATTACTGGGACCACTTTTATATTGACTCATTTTCAAATGATGCACAATTTGTGTTAATCTACCAACGGTTCCCCAGAATCGGTTGGCGCTAGGTTCAAACCAATACTAAGCAAACTGTTAAGTAATTTTAAGCCGACATTTCTTTTGAAGTCGATAGCCATCTTAAGCAGATGGGCTCAGACGCCTCATTCTTCTTAGCCGTTTACGGCTTAGAAGACCAAGCTTTAAGACTCACGCTTTTCAAGCTTAAAGTTGTGTCGGCACCGTTCCAGCCCATCTACTGCGACCGGCAAGGCGGTCAAATCAAAGACTATTTTAAAAGGAATTCCAATCCAGCGGCGAGCAACCCACCGATGAGCGGCCCAAACATTGGGACCCAAGCGTAATTCCACTCAGTCGCCCCCCGGTTAGGGACGGGTAAAATGGAGTAAGCCAACCGTGGTCCCCAGTCCCGGGCGGGGTTGATGGCGAACCCAGTGGTCGTCCCTAGGCCCATCCCGATAACCATGATTAGAGCCCCGACGATGAACGGTTTCAAACCTTGGGTGAAGTCCCCCAGATTTAAGAGAATAAAGATAAACGCCCAAGTAGCCACAATTTCAGAAATGAAATTAAACAACGGATTTTTAATAGCTGGCCGGGTCGCAAAGATACCGACCTGGTTACCAGACGCCTCATCCGGTGTTGCTTTAAAGTGGGGATAGAATTGAAGGATAACCAATGCCGCACCCAGAAAGGCCCCTAAGAACTGGCCCAATAAATAAGGTAATACATCGGCCCACGGGAAGAACCCAAATACAGCGAAACCAATTGTAACGGCCGGGTTCAAATGACCTTGCGAACCCAACATGCCGGCCACGTAAACTCCCATGGTCACGGCCATTCCCCAGGCAATCGATACAAAGGTCCAGTCGCTCCCCTTCGCGTACGTCTTGTTGAGGTTGATACTAGCACCAGTCCCGGCACCTAACAAAATCAGAATCAGGGTACCGAAGAACTCGCCAATAAAACCACTCATAAAATACACCTACCTCATAATATTATGTAACGAAACTAACGATTGAAAGTTGGTTTGATGTTTGCCGCCTCCGGCTACGTGACTGCTTTGAATCAATCGAATACCGTGCTTAGTTAGCCTTTGACATCAGTCAGCCACGCAAACAACTCAACCCTAACTTTCAACCCTTAATCTTAAATCAGCGCCATTAACAGTCTACCATAGCTGACTCCTGCTGGCGCGATTATTTGTTTGCGCTTTCAAAGAAGCCGCTAACCACACAACCGTCCAAGTCTTGTAATATTACGAACACGCCATAAAAGTTAACGCCAATGATGTTCACCCGTAACTATCCTGTAAAAGAAAACGGCTATCTTAGTAAGTGTACCAGCGACATGAACTTACATATGAGGGATGGATATAAAGATGAAGACACTTAAAAAAGTCAGTTTAGCCGTGGCCTTTGCCGCAGCTTTAGTACCAGCATTTAGCCTGGGCACCACCGCTCATGCCAATGCCACGAATACCATTGTCAGCACCCGCAACATGACCGATACCGCCTACACTCGTAAGAGCGCTACTGGGTGGACCTACAACCTAGGCGGTACGGCAACCAATATGACCTTTGGAAAAAAAACGCACTACTTAAAAAATTATCCCCACACGACTTGGCACGCCACTAAGAAGCGATACATCGTGAAGAAAAACGGCGTGAAGTACCTTTACTACTATGTGACCAACGGTAGAAAGACGGCCTCAGGTTGGATCTGGCACGGCTACCTGCAAAAGAAGAGCTACGCCCACACTTCGACCAATGCCACTACAACTGGTAACGGTACTTATAGTGATGTCTACAAAGCAGCCAAATCAAAACTAGGTAAACCTTACGTGTTTGGCGCCAACGGTCCCAGTTCCTTTGACTGCTCTGGCTTTACCAAGTACGTCTTCCACAAAGCCATCGGACAAACTCTGCCGCGGACCGCACAACAACAGTACAATAGTTACGACCACGTGAGTGCCCAGAATGCTAAAGCCGGGGACCTGATTTTCTTCGGTACTAGCAAGAACAATATCTCCCACGTGGGTATCTATAAGGGCAGCAATAAGATGATCGACGCCCAATTACGAGGTGTCGTCAACGAAGCCACCAACGTATCCTGGTGGCACACGGTCGGTTACTCACGACCAGCAACGTTAGATTAAATTTAAGCGAGTGGGACAGAAAGCGGTTAGCTAGTGAGCATTAACTTCGAACCGTTAAAAATCCTGAACTTGAATTATTTGCCGTTCGGGGTTAAGCGGAGCTAGCTGCCTTCTGTCGCACGTTTCGGCTAAAGTGCATC